>JAHCBC010000002.1:600000-900000 GCA_019634595.1 Akkermansiaceae bacterium | reverse complement strand
CTCCTTCCATCGACTCCGTCGCCCGCAGCGCCTACCTGAACTACCGGAGGCGGGTTGAAAACGGCCTGCCGGGCGATTCCCACGGCGACTGGTTGGAAGCGGAACGCCAGCTCCGCGAGGACTAGGTCCGTTTTTCCCGTCCACACCACTTGATACCCAGGGTCCACCTCCGGCGTGGAATCACTTGAGTCGTCCACCTGCCAGGCCACCATCCCAGGCATGCGAGTCCCTTTCAGGCGGCACCGGTTCCTTTTCATCCTCACGGCGGCCGTTGTCGCGGTGGCAGGTGCGCGGGCCGGAGAAATCCGCGTCAGCGTGATGACCTACAACGTCTGGAAAAGCTGGTCACAGGTGGACGACGGGTTCCGGAAAGGCGTGGATTCCATCAAGGCGTCCGGCGCGGACATCATCGGGATGCAGGAAACTTCGCCCGATCTGGCAGGGAGGATCGCCGGTGAGCTGGGATGGTTCCGCGCTGAGAAAGGGACCGGTTCGCCCCAGATCGTGAGCCGCTTCCCCATTCTGGAATCCATAGCCATGGAGCGTCTCATCGGTGCCCGGATCCGTGTTTCGGAAGCCCCCAACCGTGAGGTGGTGGTATTCAACTGCCATCTGGACCACCGGTTCTACGGCCCCTACGCCGCCATGAAACCCGGTGCCACGGCGGACAGCGTCCAGCAGGAGGAGCAGCGGTCGGAACGCGCCGCCCAGATGAAGGCGATGCTCGGCTTCATGAAAGCCCGGCTCGATGCGGCGGACACCGTCCCCGTTTTCCTCACCGGTGACTTCAATGTCCCCTCCCACCTGGACTGGACCACCGCCGCGTCCCACCTGCACGGCGGCGTCGGAGCGGTCGCATGGTCGCCCAGCGTCCAGGTCACCGCAGCGGGGATGACCGACTCTTTCCGGGCTGTCCACCCTGACCCGGTGAAGGATCCCGGTTTCACATGGTCTCCGATCCACAAGGAGGGAGAGAAACAGGACCGCATCGATGTCATCTACCACAAGGGCGGAAGCGTCAGGACCAGAACGGCCCGCGTTTTCACCACCCGGGTCGAAACAACCACCGGCCCTTGGGGGGCTGCTGCCGATGAAGCCGCCGTCAGGAAAAACACCTGGCCATCCGACCACGCGGCCGTCGTGGTGGAATACACGCTGGAATAGTCATCCGGCATTCCCCGCGGAACGCCCACGGCCCCTGAGTTTCGGCAAATACGGCTTGGAGAACCAAGTCCGGCCCGCCACATTCCGCCGCGTGAACTCTTGCTCGTCACTTGGCATCGGCTTGGCCGGATTCGGAACCGTCGGCTCCGGCGTTTGGAATATCCTGCACCGCAACGGTGGACTGATCACCGACCGGACCGGCGGCGGAGTTTCACTGCACATCCCGAAGATCCTCGTCCGCGACCGGGCGAAGGTGCGCGCCACCGTCTCCGAGGTGCCAGCCGACATCCTGACCACGGACTGGCAGGAACTGGTGGCGGACCCTGCCGTGGAGATCGTCGTCGAGCTGATCGGCGGCACGACCGACGCTTTCGAGATCGTCGCGGCGGCCTTGCGGGCGAAAAAGCCGGTGGTGACCGGGAACAAAGCCCTGCTCGCTGAGCGCGGAGTCGAACTGTTCGCTCTTTCCCGGAAAATGGACACGCCGATCCACTTCGAGGCGGCGGTGGCCGGAGGCATCCCGATCATCCGCACGGTGCAGGACTCGTTCATCGGCAACCGCATCCATTCCTTTTCCGGCATCATCAACGGCACCTCGAACTACATTCTGGGCCGCATGACGGACGCGGGGCTGGACTTCGCAGCCGCCCTCGCGGAGGCGCAGGGCCTGGGCTACGCGGAAGCGGACCCTGCCCTGGATGTGAATGGCTGGGACGCCGCCCACAAGGCCATCCTGCTCGCCACCCTCGCCTACGGATTCCCCATCGACCCGGCGGACGTCCACGTTTCCGGGATCGAGCAGGTCAAGCCGACCGACATTTCCTTCGCCAAGGAACTCGGCTACGTGGTGAAGCTGCTGGCCGTCATCCGGGAAAAGGCGGACAGCCACGTGGAACTGCGCGTGCAGCCCTCCTTCATCGCAAAGACGAACATCCTCGCCAGCGTCCATGGGGTCTTCAACGCGGTCGCCGTCCATGGCGACGCCGCCGGGGAGTCGCTGTTCTACGGCCGTGGTGCGGGCCAGGACCCGACCGCCTCATCCGTCGTCGCGGACCTCGTGGAAGCCGCCCGCTCGCTCAAGCACACCACCGGCCACCGTGGCTTCCTCCCCTACAAGGAAACCGGCAAGCTCGTCCCCGTCTCCGAAACCTCCACCGCCTACTACGTGCGTTTCGACGTGACGGACCGCCCGGGCGTGGTGGCGGAGATCGCCAAGGTGCTGGCCGACCACCGCATCGGCATTTCCGGCATCCACTCCCCTGTCGATCCGGCGAACCCGGACGCGGAATTCGTGGACATGGTTTTCCTTCTCCACACCTGCCCCTTCGGCCAGTTGCAGACGGCGCTTTCGGAGATCGGTGCGCTGGATTGCGTCAACTCGGTGCCGGTGGTGTTCCGGATTGAATCGCTGGGGTGAGGAGGGTGGACACTCTTGTCCACCAGCTGCAATGGCAGACAAAGGAAGAAAAGTTTTTAGTGTTCAGTTTTCAGGGAAGAGAGAAGGCTGACCGCGAATCTTACGAATCGAACGAATCTAGAAAAGATCCTTCCCTTCACTTCGCGACCTTGGCGCCTTGGCGGTAAATCGCTCATGATTCGCCAATGCCGCCGGAGGACAAGAGTGTCCTCCCTCCACAGTCTTTCACGATCTCGTATGACCGCAGGCGGTCTTCGTGGCGGTGGAACTGGGAGTGGATGATGAGTTCATCCGCGCCAGTGGCGGCGACGAATTCCTCCAACTGCGATTTCACGGATTCCGGCCCGCCGATGATGGCGGCACCGAAGAACTGGCGGACTTCCGCCTGCTCTGACAGCGACCATTTTCCCTCCATGGTTTCGACGGGAGGCGGTACCATGGACCGCTGGTTGCGGACGATGTTGAGGATCATCTGCTGGGAGGAGGTGGAGAGAAAGGCGGCCTCCTCATCCGTGGGCGCGGCGATGACGGGAACCCCGACCATGGCGTAGGGTTCCGGCCAGCGCTCGGAAGGTTGGAAATTCGCCCGGTAGAGCCGCAGGGCTTCGTGGAGGAGCTTCGGCGCGAAGTGGGCGGCGAAGGCGAACGGCAGGCCGAGGTAGGCGGCGAGCTGGGCGCTGAAGGTGCTGGAGCCGAGCAGCCATACGGGCACCTTCGTGCCCATGCCCGGGACGGCCTTCACTTTCTGGCCAGGGATGGGGTCTCCCAGGTAGTGGATGAGCTGCTGGACCTCCTGCGGAAACTCGTCGGCGGAGTTGGGATCCCGGCCGATGGCGTGCGCGGTGGCGCGGTCGGTCCCGGGCGCGCGGCCCAAGCCGAGATCGATTCGGTCGGGGTAAAGCTCCGCCAGCGTCCCGTAATGCTCGGCGATGATGAGCGGGGAATGGTTCGGCAGCATGACGCCGCCGGAACCGACACGGATGGTGGAGGTCTGCCCCGCAACGTGGCCCACCAGCACGGAGGTGGCAGCGCTGGCGATGCCCGGCATGTTGTGATGCTCCGCCAGCCAGAAGCGATTGTAGCCGAGTTTTTCCACATGCTGCGCCAGACTCACGCTGTCGCGGAAGCTCTGGGCGATCGACCCGCCCTCGATGACCGGGGACAGGTCGAGCACGGAAAGCGGGATGTCCTGCAGGCTCTTTGGTTTCATGCCCCTGATCTCGCACGGATTCGGCGGATGGCAACCTCCATGCCCGGCCTTGCCGGAAAGGCATGCGGTTGCGTAGCCTGCGCCCGCGATGAGCGAACCGAAGGCGAAGCCCCCCCTCCACATCCGCGTTCAGCGCGTCGTGCTGCGGGCGGTGGGATTGATCATCGTCCGCCTGGTGTATCGCGTGCGTGTGGTGGGCGCGGAGAATGTGCCTGCGGAGGGGGGCGCCCTGCTGCTGCCGAACCATGTGACCTTCGCGGACGCGTTTTTCATCTCCGCTTCCTGCCCGCGGCCGGTGCGGTTCGTAATGGATGACGCGGTGCTGAAATACGCGCCGGTCCGCTGGTTCTGCTCCGTCTTCAACACGGTGAACATCCGCAGGGGCCAGTCCCGGGAAGCGCTGCGGATGACGGTGGAAGCGGTCAATGGCGGGGATATCGTCTGCTACTTCGCGGAAGGCCAGCTCTCCCGCACCGGCGCGCTCAACGAGCTGAAACGCGGCGTGGAGCTGATCGCCGGAAAACTGGACGCGCCACTGGTGCCGCTGTGGGTCGATGGGGCATGGGGATCGGTTTTCTCTTTCGAGCGGAATGTCTTTTTCAGGAAAAAGCCCAACCGGCTGCCGCACGATGCCTACTCCGCCTTCGGGCCACCGCTGGCACCTGCCGGGGCAAATACCGGAACCATCCGGGATGCGCTTCTACGGGCCTCCGCGGCTGCGCTGCGGTTGCGCTTTGCTGATGGCGCTACGCCGGTGGAGATCAACGGCCACCAGATCGGCCAGGTGAACGCGCTGCCCTGGAGGAAGCCGTTCATGGCCCTCCGCAGCGACTCGCTGGCGGAATCCCTGCCCGCCTTGTTCGATGGCTTCTCGCAGGAGTTCGGGGCACGGGCGGACTTTGAGGACACCATCGTGGACAGCCACGGCCCGTGGGTGGGCGGTGAGGCGCTGCGGAGGCGGCTGGAGATCGCCCCCGCCGGGCATGAGATGGATTTCTATGACTTCAGTTCCCGTGCATCCGTTCCCCTGGAAAAAGATCCTGTCCGGCACTTTCCCTGCCTGGCCATCGCCGGGCGGGTGATCTCCATGTCGATGCCGGACCCCGCCACACCGCGGACCGGCACCGCCCAGGCGGGGAGCAAACCGGGCACCTGGGGCAGGTTGCTGCCCGGATGGTTCATCGAAGGCCGGATGGTGAAAGGCCCCGCCGCCCCGGAAGGTCTGCCACTCCCTGAGGGAGCCCATGTGGATGAGGAAGGTTTCGTGGTGGCGGGTGGCTCTCCCTGAATTCGCCCTCGACTACGGCATCCCCGCTTTCAATCATCCGCCATCAACCGTCACTGACCTATGGGAAGACATTTCGAATGCCGCCGCCGCGCGAAGGAAAGCCGCTGGGCCTCCATGTCCAAGGTGTTTCCGAAACTCGCGAAATCCATCACCCTCGCCGCGAAGAATGGCGGCCCTGATCCGGATTCCAACGCCCCGCTGCGGGTCGCGATCAACAACGCCAAGGCCCAGAATTTCTCCAAGGAAAACGTCGAAGCCGCCATCAAACGCGCCAGCGGCAAGGATGCCTCCGAGATCACGGAAATGAGCTATGAGGGCAAAGGCCCGCACGGCTCCCTGTTCTACGTGGAGTGCGCCACCGACAACGGCAACCGCACCGTCGGCAACCTGAAGATCATCTTCAACAAGAACGGCGGCCAGCTTGTGAACTCCGGGCAGCTCGACTTCATGTTCAACCGCAAGACGGTCATCGAATTCCCCGTGCCCGCTGACAAGGATCTCGAGGAACTGGAACTGGAACTCATCGACGCCGGACTTGAGGAGCTCGATGTCGAAGACGGCGTGGTTTCACTGATCGGTGATTACTCCAGCTTCGCGAGCCTCTCCGCAGCGGTGGAGGCCCAGGGCATCACCCCGACGAAGGCAGGCCTGCAACGCCTGCCAACCCAGCCGATCGAACTGACGGAAGAACAGATGGAGGAAGTGGAGAAGATCCTCGACCTGATCGAGGACGATGACGACGTGCAGGCCGTGTTCACGAATCTGGCGTAAGGAGGGAGGACATTGCGGCATAGCCGCTATGTCCGCTTCGCTTCCATTCCTGTCCTCCGGCGGCATTGGCAAAAAATAATAAGTTCAACGCCAAGTTCGCCAAGGAAGAGAAGATATTGGATATGGGATATTGGATATTTTGGAAAGAAAGCTGACCGCGAATCTTACGAATCCAGAATCCCGAAGAATCCTATCCTCCTCTTTCCTCTCTTCACGTCTTCGCGGTGAATTTTCCATGATTCGCCAATGCCGTCGATGGACAAGAATGGAAGCGAAGCGGACATAGCGGCTATGCCGCAATGTCCATCCTCCTTACTCATCCATGGTGTAGCGCAGCCGGTAGAAACGCTTCTCACCCGGCAGGCCCGTGGCGGAGCGATGACCGCGGCTGTGCAGGATGACATTGCCATTCTTCACGACGGAGATCTCGAAAAGTGACGCTTCCACATCCTGCCAGCCCAGCAGGGAGTCACTGGTCTCGATTTTCTGGATGACGTCGAACGCCTCGTTGTTCCGCGGGTAGGTGAGGCCGAGGTAGAGGCCATCCGCGTCCGACGCCAGATCAGCGGTCAAGGAGGGAGCGAAATCGGGAACGCGGGGATGGGTTCCGCGTGCATACTCGGCCAAGTTGGAAACGCCGTCCTTGTCCGTATCCCCACTTGGGCCACCGATCTGCGGATCATCCATCTCCGTCGCGTTGAAGTAAGTTTTCCGCCAGCGGAGGAAAGGAGGATTCACCTCCACCGGCTTCGCGGTGGGCGTGGTCATGTGGTAGGGCAGTTCCCATGCGCGGGTGCCTCCGGCAGCACCGAAATAGAGATGGCTCTCCGTCAGCACCTCCGGATTCCCATCCGCCCAGAACGAATGAAATCTGCCATGCCCGTCCTGCGGCTTGCGGACGTAGTTGTGCTTCCGGGGACTGTTCTCCGTGACATGGCGCGTCTTGGTCCACGTGAGGCCCTGGTCGGAGGAACTCCACATCTCCAGTTCACCGCCGCCTCCCCAGAACCGCTGCGGATTGCTCTCCCGGATGGTCGGATCCGAGCCGGTCGGCACGATGACGTTCCAGATGCCATCCTCGATCCACAGGCTTCCGTTGGCATAGTTGTGCACGGCGCTGGAAACCGCCGTTGCGGAGGGCGGCATGTCCCGGATGATCCATTCCATGCCGGTCCAGCGGGCGGTGTGTAGTGTGCGGGGTTCCCCGGCGGGACCTGGACGGTGGTCGGAGCTGGTGAGATAGAGGAGGACGGGGTGGTGGTCCGCATCAAAGGCGATGTCGATGCCATACATCAGCCGGTTCAACGCGGAGTAGTTGAACACCCGGGCGGGATTCGCCGCCGTGGTGAGAGGCAGGGTGAGCGGGGTGCCGGCGGCGGTGGTCCACGTTTCCCCCCAGTCCGTGGTCTGCATGTAGTAGAGATCCGTGCGGGCATCCACATTCCCGCCGGGGTGGCGGTTGAAGAACGTGGCGATGAGGTTCCCATCTTTCCCGCTGGCCTGATAGTGCCCCTGGATCTTCGCGAGCGGCTTGATCGCACTCCACGCCACACCGTCCACGCTGGTGCGCCAGAACAACTCCCGCTGGCTGCCATTGTAGATGGTGAAGAGATGGATGAAGCCCTTCACCGGATCATACCACACCTGCGGATAGGTGTAGGTTTCCCCCGCCGCCGGGGATATGCGCGAAAAGCCGTCCGTGCTGAAGGGTTCCGCACTGCGATAGGTGAAGCCCTTGCGGCTGTTGCCGCGGCCGGAAACGAAGATCCAGATGTAGCCATCCCGGTCCATGGAGATGCACGCGTTGTCGTGCGGATCATCCACGCCGTTCTTGTCCATCACCAGGGTGGGTTTCGTCACGGTGTTGGTGGTGTGGTCGTATTCCCCTGCCATGATGAGCAGGTAGCGTTTGTCCGGGCCGCTGGTGCCGCCGTAGGTGAAGAACGTCTTGTTCGCCGCGGACGAATAGACGGCCATGGGCCGGTGGTTGGTTGTGTAGGTGCCCAGTCCGCCGGAGTACTTGTCCCCGTAGGCGGAGACCTGCCCGAGCGCGAACCAGATGCCCTTGTAGCCGTCAGCCTTCGTGCGGACCACGGGGTTCTGCGGAATGATCGGCACACTTTCGAACGGCTCCTGCAGCAGGGTCGTCGGCAGGGCCTCCGCGGTGAAGCGCACGTTGTCGATCACCCCTTTGAAAAAAGAGGTTCCCGCCGCTGTGGTCCCCGTCGAGCCGATGGCGAACATCGAGTCCGCATTGAACGTCCCACCCGCGATGGACACCGTCTCATGGAGCGGTGCTCCTCCAGCGCTCAGGTCTTTCAGAACCATGGTCACCTGACCCGCCACGGAATCCAGGATCGCCGCCGCGTAGTAGTTCCTCCCGGCAATGAGATCGAAGGAGTTCACCGTCGCCAGACTGGAGCCGTTCGTCGATTTCGCGAAGCGGAGCTTCCCTCCCGCTTCCGCCAAGTGCCAGCCGCGCTGGTTGCCGGTATTGTTGTGATGGGACACGATCACCTGGGTGGCGGCGGTGGATACCGCAGTGGCCCGGAAATATGCCTCGATGGTGAAACGCGGGGAATGCCACAAATCCGAGTCAGGCAAGGTGAGCCGGTTGCTTCCTGAAAAAACCGCCGCCTGCCCGTCGCCCGGCCCTCCGGATGGCAGCGGGATGACTCCTCCGTCATCCGCCAACGCACGTCCGTTTCCCGATGAATCCCCCAGAAAACCAGGTGCCTCCTCAAAACGCCAGAAGCCGACAGGCTCCACCTGGGCCTGCAAGGCGGCGCAAAGGACGAAGCACGATGCCACGACCGTTGGGAGGGGTTTCATGGGTTTGATCCAAGATTCAGGAACCCCTGTCCCCTAGCAACGGGAATCTGAAAACTCACACGAAAGGATTAGTGGCGAAGGCGAACTCCTCCACCGCCTTTCCACCGATGAGGTGCTCCTGGATGATCCTCTCCAACACTTCCGGCGTGCAGGAGTGATACCAGATGCCCTCCGGATAGACCACCGCGATGGGTCCGCTCAGGCAGACCCGCAGGCAGTTCGCCTTCGTTCTGAAAACCGTCGAATCCCTGCCCCCGGCGAGGCCCAGTTCCTTCAGCCGCGCCTTCAGGAAATCCCACGACGCAAGCCCCGCCTCCTTCGAGCAGCACTTCGCCTCCGTCTGATCCGCGCAGAGGAAGATGTGGCGGCGGAGATGGCCGATGCCAAAGGATTCCGCAGCCTTCCGGAGTTCGTTCATGGCAGGAATATCGCCGTCATGAACCCGCTTGCAAGATTTGGAGCGCGCAAGAACCGCTCACTCCATGGTGCCCATCATCGCCCTTACGGACATGGCGCGCTTCAGTTGGAAGGTGACGTGAGCCAGACGTTCCGGGGCGCCGTTGTTGAAGGGGGTGATGGTCAGCATCTCGATGGTGTAGTCCCCGTCGGTGCTGACGAAGCTCTCCAGATCACCGATCACCAGCGCCTGGTTCTGCGGCACCTCGACCGCGTCCGAGTAGGCGACGGCGGTGGACGGCAGGATCCTGCCGACGGTCCCCAGCAGTTCCCTGCCCTTGTAAATCTGCGCGTAGATCTTCGCTCCGGGGTAGATGTCCTTCACCATCAGCGTGGCATTCTTCGGTGCGGAGGTGAAGAGCTGGTCCGGCTCGATGCCGGTGATCTCCGCGGTGGCCACGGGCCAGATCTTGATGGTGGCCTTCGCCAACTGGCTCTGCACCGCACCGCTGCTGGTGCGGGTATAGACGGTGAAGGATTCCTCGCCCACCGCCTTGGTGGGGCTGGCAACCGGCAGGCGCTGAGTGACCGCGCTCTGATACTCGCCGTTCTGATAGAAGCTGAAGGCATCCGCATACTCACCCGCCGTCCCGTTCGGCTGGTAGCTCACGGCATCATAGAGCGCGTAGCTGCGGTTCATCCGCACGCTCTTCGCATAGTCGGGAACGGCCGGATCCGTCTGCATGCCCTCCACCTTCAGCCTCATGCCGTAAGCCCTGTCCGCGCGGGTGCGGGCCGGCACGTGCGGGTCTTCCGAAGTGGCCTGCAGGGTGACGGTGGGCATGTAGGTCCCGGTCGCCTTTTCATCCAGCTTCACCAGCTTGGTGGTGTTGTTCGCCGTGACGGTGGCATAAAGCTGGAATGTGGCGGTGGCGGACGTGATCGGCTGGGAATTCACAGTGCCACTGTCATTGGCGATGGGGATGTCATAGATGACCGTGTTCCCGTTGACGGTCTGGATCTGACGGATGAAATCCGTGCATTCGCCGCGGGTGACCAACATCAGCGCGATGGCGGCTGTGGAGATGAAGTTCTTCATGGTGCGGAGGTGTTGCCTGACGCTGCGGAAGCGTTGGAATGAACGGAAATGGGATTCCCATTGAAGACCGCAACAAGAATCAGCCCCGAGCGGCGGGCGACGGCGAGCCGTTCCTCTTCGATCGGTTTGGCCCCCGATGCCTGTTCGACGGTGATTTCGAACGGAGTCACCAGACCGCGGTATTTGGTGGAGAATTCATGCCAGAGGCTGAACTTCCCGGAGATGCCGGTGACGACCGCCTCCTTGAAGCGGTCGGGCACGAAGAGGATCGCGCCTTTCGGAACCAAAGTCACCGTGCCGTCATACTTGAGGTAGGAGGAGTTTGCCTCCAGTTCCCAGGTTTCCTGCTTCTGGTCCTTCGGGGCAAGGCCGCCGAATTTCTGTGCCTTCTGCGCCGCGAGAAGCTGGGCATCAGTCGTCACGACCGCCGCCGGGGCGGGGCGATTTTTCGGGATGAACTCTTCGCCATGCCCCCCGCCTCCGGGGCGCTGCTGTGCTGATGCCATGGATGGCAGGGCGAGGATCGCAAGAAGCGGGAGAGCGCTTTTCATATTTCCTGAATATCAATTCGTCTTTGCGAAAACCACCTCATTCCCCGGATTGTAGGCGGTGAAGGGAGGGGTCTGACCCTTGGTGCTGCTGCCGCGGGTGATGCTGTAGCCGACGGGGGTGATGTTCCCGCGCAGGAGGTAGTTGCTGTCGATGGTGAGCTTTCCGGTCGGTTCGCCAGCGGTCGGATTGATCTCACCGACGACGTAGAAGAAGCCGGAAGGATTGCGGTTCGGGATCGCATAGTCCTGGGAACCGGCGAGGTGGAAGACGACGGTCGTTTCCCGATAGCCGAACTTTTTCGCGGTCTCCCAGGTTTCACCATAAAGCCGGACCGGACCGCTGCTGACGCCGGGGCGGTCGCCGGTGACCTCAACCCGCTTCGGGTAGTATTGCGCCCAGTTCACCTGGAGCTTCACGTGGGAGGAAATGTTGGTGTGCGCGCCGAGGCCGCCGATCCACCATCCCTGGCGGAAGCGATTGTCCGAGGAGTTCGGATCCGGGAAGGCACCGTCGCACTGGTTGCCCAGGGTGATGCTGCCGGCGACGCCGTAGATCACGTAGTTTTCAGGACGGCCGCAATAGACACCGATGCCCTGGCCGTGGGAGTTGAGCGTGATCGGGGCGGTCATGCCGGGAGCCCAGCACTGGACGTTCGCTCCCGTGTTGCCGGAGGCGGATCCGGCGAGGGCGATGAGCAGTGTTGCCAGGCTGGCAAGGAATGATTTCATTTCGATATCGGGTGGGGGGAGTTGGGTGATCAGGTCCGGCCGGTGGGCCATTTTGATCGGTGGGTGTCGGGAGTTGTCGTCCTGACGCCCTTACTTATACTCCATTCCGGACATTCCGGCATAACGCGATGACGGTAGAAATGGGGGGTAAAATCCCCTGGATCCCGCCTCCCAAGCGGGAAAAACGCCTTTTCACCGTCGTCCGCCGGATCGCGTTCAGCACCACGCCGAACACCGCGTCCACCCCATCCCGGCACGGACGGCCATGAATCTTTTACCGCCAGAACGGCACCAGCACCGTTCCGAGGTATGTCCTGTTTCACCTGGGTTTCCCGGACGCGGGCTCCGATTGCTCCATCCACGCGCGCACGCCCGCGGTTGCCGCCACATCGTCCCCATAGACACGGACGGCGGCATCAATCACTTTTTCACGATCGTCGGGCCCCTGTGGACCTTAATGATGCGGGCAAGAAAAAGGAGAAGCCGGCACCCTTTCGGATGCCGGCTTTGGAAAGCGGAGAAGAGCCGGTCTGAAGACCGGCGCTCCCAGCGGATTATTCAGCGGCGGCGGCTTCGGCGGCCGGGGCGTTCGCCTCGGCTTCTGCGGCCTTCTGGTCGCGGAGCCAGGCACGGCGGGACATCTTCACGCGGCCCTTCTCATCGACGCCGAGGCACTTGGCGGTGACGACATCGCCCTTCTTGACGACGTCCTCGACCTTCTCGGTGCGGCCTTCGGCCAGCTCGGAGACGTGGATGAGGCCGTCCTTGCCGGGCAGCACTTCCATGAACGCGCCGAAGGCGGTGATGGAAACGACGCGGCCGGTGTAGGTCTTGCCCACCTCGATCTCCTGGAACATGCGGTCGATCATCTCCTTCGCACGGTCGAGACCCTGCTGCTTGGAAGCGTAGATGTGAACGGTGCCGTCGTCCTCGATGTTGATCTCGGCGCCGGACTCGGCCTGGATGCCCTTGATGTTCTTGCCGCCAGGTCCGATGAGCTCGCCGATGCGGTCGGCGGGGATCTTTACGGAGACGATGCGCGGTGCGTGCGGGCTGAGTTCAGCAGCGGTGGTGATGGACTCGGCCATTTTGGCGAGCACCTTGGTGCGGCCGTCCTTGGCGATCCGGATCGCCTCTTCCAGCATGCCGAGGGGCAGGCCGGGGAGCTTGAGGTCGAGCTGGTAGCCGGTGACACCTTCGCTGGTGCCGCAGAGCTTGAAGTCCATGTCGCCGTAGAAGTCTTCGGAACCGATGATGTCGAGGAGCATCTTGTGGGACTTGAGGGAGCCGTCCTCGTTGTTCTCGGTGACGAGGCCGACGGAGATACCACCAACAGGGCGGATCAGCGGGACACCGGCGTCAAGGAGGGCCATGGTGCCGGCGCAGACGGTCGCCATGGAGGTTGAGCCGTTGGACTCGGTGACTTCGGAGGAAACGCGGATCGCGTATGGGAAGTCGGCTTCGTCCGGGATGACCGGCTCGATGGAGCGCTCGGCGAGCGATCCGTGGCCGATTTCGCGGCGGTTGATGCCACCCATCCGACCGGTTTCACCGACGGAGAAGGGAGGGAAGTTGTAGTGGAGGATGAAGCGCTTCTCGGACTCACCACCGGAGTAGTTGTCGAAGTTCTGCTTCTCATCGGCCGGAGCCAGCGTGGTGATGGCGAGCGCCTGGGTCTCTCCGCGAGAGAAGATGGCGGAGCCGTGGACGCGTGGCAGGGTGCTGACTTCCCCGTAGAGGGTGCGGAGGTCGCCGATGGAGCGGCCGTCGGCGCGGACGCCCTTGTCCATGATGGAGATCCGGAAGGCTTTCTTCTGGAGGTATTCGAAGGCCTGCTCGACGTCGAAGGCGGTGGCATCCGGAGCGCGCTCCTTGATGGCGGCTTCCACTTCGTCGCGGAGGGCGCCGACTTTCTTGGCACGCTCGGTCTTGGTCGGCGCGTAGATGGCGCCTTCGATGCGGTCACCGGCGATTTCGTAGGCGATCTCGAGGAGGTTCTCCTTGGCGAGGACCGGGGTGAAGTCGCGCTTCGCCTTGCCGGCGAGACGGACGAGTTCTTCCTGGGCTTCGATAAGCTTCACGACGGCGGCCTGGGCGTGGTGCAGGGCGGCGATGAACTCGTCTTCCGGGAGTTCGTCAGCCTGGCCTTCGATCATGATGACGTCGGTCTTGTTGCCGACATAGACGAGGTCGAGGTCGCTTTCGGCGCGCTCGTCGTGGGTCGGGTTGATGACGAACTGACCATCGACGCGGCCGACGCGCACGGCACCGATGGGGCCTGCGAACGGGATGTCGGAAAGACAAAGTGCGGCGGAGGCGCCGTTCATCGAGAGAATGTCGGCGTCGTTCTCACCGTCGGCGCTGAGCAGGATGGCGATGATCTGGGTGTCGTAGAAATAACCCTTCGGGAACAGCGGGCGCAGCGGGCGGTCCGTCATCCGGCAGGTGAGGATTTCCTTTTCGGTCGGGCGGCCTTCGCGCTTGAAGTAGCCACCGGGGAAAACACCGGCTGCGGAGGCTTTCTCCTTATACTCCACGGAGAGTGGGAACCACGTCTGGCCATCCTTCACTTTGGTGGCGGAGACGGCGGTGACGAGGATGATGGTGTCACCACTGCGGACGGTAACAGCACCGTCGGCGAGTTTGGCAAGTTTGCCGGTTTCAATCGTGATCGGGTTCGAGCCGACTTGGCTCGTGATGGTATGAATACTCATTTTCGTTCTTCTTTTCTTATGCGTACGGCCCGCATGACCGGATGTCAGGCGGGCGATTTCAGGTTCCAGACGGGGTTCCGCGGCCGAAACAGTCGGCGGAGGAGGGTTTGTCTGACGATCCCCCATCCGTGACGGAAGCGGAACCGTTTTTGCAAAACAGCCACGGGATATCCCGTGGCTGCATTGCGGAGAGTGGATTTTGCCTCAGCGGCGGAGGCCCAAGCTGTCGATCAGCTTCTGGTAGCCTTCTTGGTTGTGCGCCTTGATGTAGTCGAGGTGCTTGCGGCGGACGGCGACCATTTTCAGAAGGCCACGGCGGGACGAGAAGTCCTTGGTGTGGATGTTCAGGTGGTCCGTCAGTTCGACGATGCGCTTGGTGAGGAGAGCAACTTGATATGGGGAGCTGCCGGTGTCTCCTTCGTGTTGCTTGTATTCGGCGAGGTTGATTTCTTTGGCCATGGTCTTGAAGGGTGGATCCAGCCGGAGCCAGACCGTCCTTGGTTGAGGTTGGGCGGGAAATCAAGCGGCTGCCCGGACTTTTGGCAAGGTAAAGTTTCGGCGCGCCTGCCCCCCACGCGGAGGCCGCCACCGCTTGACGCAACGGATAGGGTACAACGGTGAGCCAAATTGAATCGTTCAAGGACCGGTGGCTGGAGCGGTTCGGTCTTTCGCGGGGGCAATGGAGAAAGGAGCTTCCCGGAGCTTTGGCGGAGAGGCCCTTCTGCGACCAGAAATCAGCCAAGGAGTTGCTGAAATTCCTCTTCGGGGAACTGCCGGGACTCCTGGAAAAGGATGAGTCCCCGGAGACCCTTCGCCTCGCGGAGGCCTTCGGCTGGTGCTGTTTCGCGTTCTGGCAATGTGGCTCCGCCTTTCCATCGTTTCCGGAAAACCATGCGGGCTTTCTGCGGGGGCAGTTGGAACGCCCTCCGGCAAAACGTCTGCCCGAAGCCGGGATCGTCGCATCGATCATTCTCGGCCACTGGGAAGGTAAAACGGATGATCAAAGCTGTGGCCTCAATCGCCTCGTTCTCGACAAACCGGAGGTCGTGCGGAAATCGGAACGGCTGATCCACGATGGCCGCTTCGATGAATATCTGAAAGCTCCGGAGAAATATGAGGAATATGATGTCTGGCTGCGTGAGTCCGCTGAATTCCGCAATGACTGGGAAGCTCTCAAAAAACAATTCCGCCGCCACCTGAAGGGCCGGGACCTCTTTCATCGCACGCTCATCCCCGAACGGAATTGGGAACGGGGGGAAGGCGCGGCATTCTCAAGCCCCAAAGCACGGTTCCAGGCGCTGTTCGATCTTTTCTGCTGGAAGTACTACCTGTGGGGGATGTCAGGGGACAAGCCGCTGCTCCTGAAACCGTCCGTGGTCCTCACCCCGTTCGGCACCCAGATCTTCATTCCCGGATACATGAGCTTCGATGCGAGCCGCGACCTGCACTGGAACAAGATCAAGGCCCTTCACAACGCCCGTGGCGTGATGAGGCAAGGCCCGGGATTCTCCACCGGGAGGAATGAACTCCATGAATTGAAGATCCGGGCGAAGGAAGCGGACAAGGAGGCACGGTCCCGGAAATTGAAAGGCGAAGCACGATATGAATACATCTGCAAGCGGATTGGGTTTATCGATGAGCCGGATTACAGGAGAACGAGGAACCTTTTGAGATAACCTTCATCATCCCATATCCAACCAAATTCAAAAATCATGAAACGAAAAGATATCGAAAATATTCTTGGAAAATTCAATCAACAGAAATTCCGTGAACTTCTTGAACCGACAACGGGCGAGCAAGTCCAGATCAACGGAAACGCCTCCCAAAAAGTCCAACCCGACACATTCCTCCCTTGTGTGCCCGGAAAATGCTTCTGCGGCCTAACTTCCAAGAGCTATAAATCATCAACAGATTATCTCGATACATGCCTCGTACTGCAGACCCCCGACAATCGCGACAGCGGATTGGTTGCCGCCGGCGCGGTGATTGATTCCAATTCATCCGATGCAGACCTGCCGGTGGTTCTCGTAGTTGGCATAAATTATGGACAAGGATCATCTTATTTGAATTCCAGCATTCCAATCAGCGACGATACAAAAATGCGAGATCGACTGGGCAGAGTGATTGGCCATCTGAAAGACAACGGTTGCCCCCCTGGCCACATGGACGACGATACTGAATTCCACCTCGTGGCCGCCAATTTCTTTCCTTGGATCACCAGTCAAAGCTGGAGTAGCTTTGATTTCAATTCCATCGAAGAATCCGCTCTCATCCGCTGCTGGGGCTATAAATGTCCCATTGCCTATATCGAATCATTATTTGACGAATTTGAAGGCGCAAAAAATCTGGAAGCAATCGTCTTTCATGGAGCAAACAACGCAACATCATATTTAGGAAATTGCCTGATATCAAGATTGAGGGATACCGGAAAATTAGATAATAATTTGGAAATCATCTTTTGCGACAATCTCGCTCCTGGCTTTTCTCCAAGGATCTCCAATGGGATTAAATTGAATTGCAACATTGGAAGAAGCTCACTTGCGTGTACTGATTACGACGAATAGCATAGTGCACCCCATCCACTTTCCCCGGATGATGGGAGACTGACATTCGCAGGAATGGGAAGCATAGGATCCATGTGGAGCAAGGGACACTCAGGAGTGGCCCTCGGCAGCATGGGGCGACCTATGGGAAACGCCATTGCTCCGTGTTCCCAATGCCGCCGGTGGGCAGGAATGGGAGCGAAGCGGACATGGCGGCTCTGCCGCAATGTTCACCCTTACTGCGCCACCAGTTTGTCCACAAACTTTGTCCCGGAACGAGGAAGAGGAATCGGATAACTTCCGCTCCGTCGCCTGCCAACGGAAACAACGCTTCCGGTAACGCTGTCCAACCCGATCCTCCATGGCCCACGCAAGAAAAGACACCTTTGCAAAAACCCGCTCCTGGGCGAGGCATCTGCGCCCGAGGGGCAAGCGGATGCAGGCGAAGGCGGAGCGGGTGGCGGCGAGGAAACAGATCCAGGCCGAAAGCTCCGAATGACCATTCTCCCCCTACCCCTTATGAAAACCGCCGCACGCCATGCCAGGCCCATCACCGGGTCATCCTATATCGCCACGATTTCCCCCTGCGGGCTTTACCGCTACACGTGGTCCTACCGCTGGTCGGATGGTCCATCCTGCCTGTTCATTCTCCTGAATCCCTCGACCGCGGACCAGGATGAAACCGATCCCACGGTGCGGCGGTGCATCGCCTACGCCAAGCGCTGGGGATTCGGGGAAGTCCGCATCGGCAATCTTTTCGCCTGGCGCGACACGGATCCGGCGGAAATGAAACGCCAGCCGGATCCCATCGGCCCGGGCAACGATGCCGCGCTGAAGCGCCTGGTCCGCGGCGCGGACCTGATCTTGGCCGCCTGGGGAGCACATGGTTCCCACCTCGGGCGGGATGCGGCGGTGCGTGCGATGCTGCCGCCGATGCATGCCTTGTCCCGCAACCTCAATGGCTCTCCGGGCCACCCCCTTTACCTGCGCGGGGATCTCCGGCCTTTTCCCCTGATCTGATCCAAACAAGCCCCCAACCCTCCAACCCCATCCGTCATGTCCCACCGGTCATTTGAAATCTCCTACATCCTGACAGGCTCCTCCAACTCCGCGACCCAGAAGGCCATCATCCAGGCCACCGACACGGTGATGGCACGGAGAATCTTCGAGCAACAGAATCCCGGATGCAAAGTCGTGGCTTCACCGAAGGAAATCCGCAAACCCTAGCCCATCCATCATGACCGACCGACCATCCGCCGGACCGGACCGGGTCCGGCATCTCTATCTGGAGGTGATCCCGGAAAGAACCGCCGCGGAAGCGGGAGGTTTCGGCAAAGCCGCCACCCGCCGCCGCGGAGTGGCCGTCGCCGCGACGTTCGATGCGCATTCAGGCTTCCGAATGTTCCGCGGTGACGAATGCGCCTGTCTGGTGGTGCATTTGCAGCGGGCGGCCCAGGTGGTGGGCTACAACTGCGTGGGGTTCGATTATGAACTGATCCATGGGCGGATTCCCTTCAAACGGCCGGAAACCATCGACCTGATGCAGGTGGCCTCACAAGGCTTGGCCAGGCCGCTTTCCCTGATGCAGGCCGTGCGGCCGGCTTTGGGCGATATCCCTGTGCCATCGGTCGATGCCATTTGGGAGGCCGTGGCCGGGCGGCAGTGGAGGGAGGTTGGTATCCAGCTCCGCGAAAGGCTCCGGATTTTCGCCCTCCTGCACGCGCATCACTTTCCCGGCACACCGATGGCGGGGTGAGTGATTTCCCGTGTCACATCCCGCGGATTCGGGAAATCAGTTATTACCGGAGACACCCAGCCCCGGAAAACCCACCATGTCCCCGAGCCACCTCATCCTTGCCGCGGCCACATTTCCTGCAATCGCCGGAGCCGCCAACCTGTCCGGCATCCTCGGTCCCATCACCCCGGTCTATGAGGGAGATGAAACGGGCACGAAGTTCACGAAACCGGGCTGGTTCCCGGACGCGCAGTTCCCCCTGGTGTGGGGTGGGGCGAACGAGCCGGACACGAACCTGAGCTGGTGGATGTCCCGCCACAGCGGCGGATTCCTTCTGGACTACACCCGCAAGGACGGCCAGTGGATCCCCGGGGGGCCGGAAGATGCTCCTGACGAACGCGGCTACTGGATCCAGGATGTGTACCGGCCCGTGGACATCGACCCGACCTTGCGTGGGCAGACCGTCACCCTGGAGATCTACCCGAACGACGCCACCTACAGCACGCCATCCGCCACGGAGGAACACGTCATCGACGACAACTACCTGGTCGGATTCACCCACATCGAGGACTGGGCCGGGCGGGAGGTGAACGGCTCGCGGACGATCTACTCCATCGACAACGGGAAGACCTGGAAGAAAGGCCCGCTGCGGGCGATGAGCATCTGCGCGATCGACACCCGCACGGATCCCGCACGGCCGCGGCTGGTGAGAATCTCCCACCATTGGATCGATCATGGGAAATACAACGGCAGGAAGACCATCACCTACGACATCGCGACAGGGGTCGATGGCTATGCCATGGGCGCGCCGAACGTCGAGACCTTCACCCATGGGAACATGTACGGTGTCACCGGCATGCTGTGGAGCCGGTACCTGAACAAATGGCTGGTGATGTTCGGCTTCAACGGCAGCCACGGAAAAGATCTCCAGTTCGTGACGACGGACGCGTTCCAGACCTACTCATGGGAGCCCAGCGTCAGCATCGAAAAGAATGAGGTGCCCGGCCGGGGCGTGATCGGGGGACCGGGGGACTACCCCACGCTGCTGGGCGGCTTTCCCCACGCCTCCGCCTACCCCATGCCCTTCAACAAGGAGGTGGGGCAGCTCGGCTGGATCTACAACAAGCACAACGGCCTCAGCGGACGGGCGATCCACTTCATCGCGCCGGTGGAGAAGCGCGTCACCTGGCAGGGGGCGGACGCCTCCCGTTCCGCCACCCTCCGCATCGGATCCGCCCCCTCCTCCTTTTCCGCCATCCGCCACAAAGGCAAAGAGGTGGCGGACCTGGACGACGAGGACGGAGATGGCATCCCCAATCTGATGGAATACGCCACCGGCAGCCCGATCGGTGCCCGAAATGCGGTGCCCGGCATCCTTTCCCGGGGAGCGGAGGGATTCCATTTCACCTACACCCGTGACACGGCGGCGGCGGCATTTCCGGTGGTGGAATGGTCGGAAACGCTGCGTCCGGATGACTGGAGGACAGACCTCATTTCCGAGCAGATTCTCTCCACCTCCGGCAGCGTGGAGACCGTCCGTGCCTCTTTGCCGCAATCCGATACCACCCGCCGGTTTTTCCGCCTGCGAGCCAGCCGCATGATGGCAGCCGCGTCCCCCGGGAACGGCACGCCTTCCGCGCCGGTCGATTTCGGAAACGGGGTGACGCTCACCCTGGACCACACGGAGATCCCATCGTCCGGTGGGACCGCCACCTGGACGTTCACCCGCTCCGGGCCAATGACAGATGCACTGAACCTATCGTTCGGCGTCACAGGCAACGCTTCATTCCCCGCGGAATACCAGCTCACGGGGTCGCCATCCTTCGACGGATCGACGGGAACGCTGACCATCCCGGCGGGGCAGGCCAGCGCCAGCTTCACCACCACCGCCGCTTCCGGAGCGGGGAAAAGCATCACCGTCAGCGCCCCCGGCGCACTCCATCTGGCGGGAGCGGGCAACTGGAACCAGAGCGGGGGAGGATTTTCCGGCATCGTGGATGAGACGCACACGCTCGACTTCAACTCCACGGCAGGCGGGACGTTCCAGAACGACATCCCGGTGACCAAGCGGGTGCGCAGCATCAACTTTGGCGCGGACTCCGGGGATCACGAGATCAATGGCAACCCCATCGAACTGGAAGCGGTGAACAAGTGGCTCGCCAACGGCTACGCCATGTACGGCATCAACCAGTACTCGGCGGCCACCTCGACCTTCAACACGGACATCAACACCCGCTCCGCAGCCCTTTACCTGCGTCCGTGGCAGGCGGGAGGAAAGATCGTCATCAACGGAAAGACCGACATGCTGGGCACGGGCGGTGTGGTGGTTTCCGGGCCTGGAAACGTCGCGCTCAACGGCGACCTGGTGGACACCGGCTACCGGGACTTCTCCAGCGGCCTGCCGGAACTGGTGGCGGGAGTGAACATGGGGCGGCTCATCATGGTGGGCGACGGCACCCTTTCCCTGGCGGGTGACAACACCTTCACCGGCCGCACGGAGATCAAACATGGAACCGTCCGGGTGGAGTCGGCCGGAGCGCTCCAAAACAGCATCGTCACGCTGAAGAAGCATGACGCGCTCACGCCCGCCACCGACCTCAAGCTCGGCGGCCTGGATGGCTGGGGCAACATCGATCTGGCAGGTCATCACCTGACGCTGGGCAATCACAACCGCCCCGACTGCTACACCACGAACCACACCGGCGTGATCCGAGGGTCGGGGTCGATCACGAAGATCGACACGAACACGCAGCGTCTCGGCGTGGTCAACCTGCACACCGGAGGCACCATCCTGAAAGGAGGGATTCTGGAGATCCCGGGCAGCTCACGGACCGCCTTCGGCAGCGGGGCCATCGAGTTCGACGGTGGCACCCTCCGCGCGGCGGGCACCGTGGTGGCGGACAATCCGGTCGTCGTTTCCTCCGGCGGAGGCACGCTCGATACCGGCGGGCGCACGGTCATCTTCAACGGTGCGCTGTCCGGCTCCGGTCCGTTGTCCGTAACCGGCACCGGCTCGGTGATCCTCAATGCCCCCGGGACCTACACCGGCACGCTCTCATCTTCCGGGGAAATCCGGTCCAACGTCTCCGGCGCGTTCGGCGGCGGGGTGCTGAACGTGGGCGGGCGGATCTCACTGGGCGCGGACCAGACGGTGGGCGGACTCACGGTGGCGGCAGCCGCGCCTGTCATCGATACCGGCGCGTTCACCCTCACCGTGGACGGACCCATCCGGGTGGCGGCAGGCAAGGCGCTGGTGAAGGCCGGGGCCGGGATGCTGGACTGGAACGGCAGCGCGGCGGAATTCAACGGCGGCCTGGTGGTGAACGGAGGTACCTTCCGCACGACGGGCGGCGGAGATGTGACCCACGGCGACATCACCCTGAATGGTGGAACCCTCTCGCTGCACTCCTCCGCCACGGGCGACGCGGACTTTTCCATCGCCCGCAACCCCGGAACGAAACTCACGGTCAACGGCGCGGCCCGCCTGATCCTCGACAAGGGCACGGCGGACACGCTGACCACCACCATCGGTTCCGGGACGAACGCGGACGCCTTCGTCATCGGTGAAGGCTCGACCTTCGTTGCAACGCTGGGCCAGGACACCGTGCTGAAGCTGGATGGCCAGGCGGACACGCCGCCCGGCGCCACCTACCCACCCTCCTTCCTGCTGGCAGCGGGCGACCGCACCGGTGACTTCGCCGCCTACGGCTCCACCAGTGGCTTCAAGCCTTACACGGGCTACGTCCAGCGATCGGGCGCGTGGATGGCAGATAACGGGGAGATCCCCAACATCACCGCAGCCACCACCCTGGCAGCCGACGCGACGGTCACGGGACTCCGCGTGCAGGACACGAACAACCTGATCCTGACCAGCCGCTTGCTCAGCTTCAGCGGTGCCGATGGCAAGGCCGGCCTGATCCTCAACAACGGCTCCCTCACCGGCGGGGCGATCGATTTCGGCACGAACAAAGGCTACATCTATGCCTCCGGTCCGGATGCCACGATCACCAGCGCCATCCGCGGCAGCGCGGGCGTCATCTTCACCGGCCTGCCCGGAACAAAGGTGAGGCTCTCCGGAACGCAAACCAGCTACTCCACCCGGCTGACGGTCGCGGGCACCACGCTCGAACTGCCGAACCTGACGGTGATGGGTGAAAGCGGAACCCCGATCACGCTCGACGGGGGCGGCACGCTGGCTTTCCCGAACTCCATCAACTTCACGCGCGAACTGACCTTCGGCAGCGGCGGCGGGGGCATGGAGGTGGCGGCGGGCAAGACCGTCACCAGCAGCGGCACCTTCACCGGCTCCGGCCCGTTCCGCAAATCCGGCCCCGGCTACCTGAAGCTGAACGGCGCGGGTAGCTCCACCGGCGCGGTGGCCGTCGATGAAGGCACGCTGGAGTACATCTCCACCGCCATCCAAGGCAGCACCGGACCGATCAACGTCGCTGCGGGAGCACGCGTGAACATTTCCTACACGGCACACGGCGTGGCATTCTCCCATGATCTCCGGATCGCCGGCAACGGACCTAACGGAGAGGGTGCTCTTTCCATCGGCGGCAGCGGCAACACCGCAAGCAGCATCACCCTGACGGATGACGCGGGGATCCAGGCGCTCAACGGAGCGACTTTTGCCATGCACGGCCCCATCCTCGGCCAAGGGCATGCGCTCAACTTCAGCGGGACGGGCCGCTTCGGCATCCATGCCGCTATCGACGTGGACGGTGCGGACTTGAGCGTATCCCAGACGCCCTACCTCAGCATCAAGGCGACATCCCCGGTGACCTGCGAAAACCTCAGCACCTCGGCGGGCAGCATCTTCGAGATGGCCACGCGGAACACCCGCATCAATACCGCAACCATCGGTGGCCGCCTCTGCGGCCAGAAGGGCAGGCTGGCATCCGCAGGCGGCGTCACCATCCTTTCCGGCGGAACCCTCGCGGGAGGACTCGTTGACACACCTGACCTGCTCACCATCGACGGTGATCTCACCCTTCTCGATGGGTCCACCTATCATGCCTATGTGAAAGGCCCCGTGGGCGCGGGAAGCGATGGCGCGGGAAGCCAGCACGGCCAGGTCCTGGTGACCGGCTCAGGCGTGGTGGGCGGGACCCTGAAGCTGGTCATCGCCGCCGGATACACCCCCACCACGGGAGACGAGATTTTCGTGATGCTGCGCAACGGCGGCTCCGGCGCGTTCGACAAGGTGGTGGTCGTCGAAGGCGCCACCACCATGCCGGACCAAGCCGCCGTCCAGGACGCCGCCATCATGGTAAAAGGAAAGGTCGGTATCCTGAAATACAACCGCCACTCCAGCATCAACCTCTCCAGCCCGGCGACCGCAGCGGATATCTCGATCAAGTTCTGATGGCGGATCCGGATTCGGATTGGTTCCCGCGCGGAGATGTTCCAGAGTCTCCGCAGGATGACACCGGAGCCGAAGGCGGGATGGATTGTGTTCGGAGGATGCTGCCTCGCATTCCTGGCAGCGGCGGTGAACGCCGGATTCCTGATTGATCTTGGAACCTCGGTGAGCCACCTGACCGGAGATGTGTCCAAGGTGGCGATGCAGTCCCTGGGTGGCGATGGATGGGAGAAATCCGGAGCCCTCTATCTGGCGGTGGCGACCGTAGGATTCATCTTCGGGGCGATGGTCTCAGGCTTCTTCGTCCATCATCCGACGCTGGAAATCTCGCGCCCCTACGGCCGCACCATCACCGCCATCGGGGGGCTGCTGCTGGTTTCACACGGAACCTTCACGGGCATCCCCTGGCTCTCGGTGTTTCTGGCGAGCTGCGCCTGCGGGATGCAGAACGCGCTGGCAACCCATTACCGGGGCATGGTCCTCAGAACCACGCACGTCACCGGCCTGCTGACGGATCTGGGGACAAACCTGGGGATGCGCCTGAAGGGGCACCACATCGCGGCATGGAAACTGGGAGTTCCGGTGATGCTGCTGGGAGCGTTCTTTCTGGGAGCCTTGTTCGGCACGCTGCTCCACCTCTGGCTACCGGGGCGTTTCCTGCTGGTCCTCGGGGTGATCTACATCGCCGGAGGGATCGCCTGGACGATCCGGAAGCGGTGGGATCGTGGAGCATCCGGCGGGCTGGCCTGAAGACGGCGCTTATCTCGCCGCCACCAGGTCGTAGCCGCGCCAGTCCTTGATGGTGACGGTGGCGAACTCGCCGACGGGGATGTCCTCATCGACATGGACGGAGCCGTCGATTTCAGGAGCGTCCCATTCGGTGCGGCCGACGCCGGGTTGCTCGACCAGAACGCGGACGGTCTTGCCGACCTGTTCCTGGTTCGTTTCTCCGGCGATCTTCTGGAGCTTGGCCATGGCGCGGGACCAGCGGCTCTTGCGGGTGGCGTGGTGGAGGTGGCCGTCCATCTTGTTGGCGCGGGTGCCTTCTTCCTTGGAGTATTGGAAGACGCCGGCGCGCTCGAAGCGGAACTCCTCGATGAACTCGAGCAGTTCGTTGAAATCCTCCTCGGTCTCTCCGGGGAAGCCGACGATGAACGTCGTGCGGATGCCGAGGTTCGGGATGCCCGCGCGCATACGGCGCAGCAGGTCGCGGATGTAGTCGCCGCTGGTCACCCGCTTCATGGCGGTGAGCATGCGGTCGGAGATGTGCTGGAGCGGGATGTCCACGTATTTCGCGACCTTGTCGCATTCGGCGATGGTGGCGATCAGCTCGTCCGACCAATGGGCCGGATGGGTGTAGAGCAGGCGCACCCAGAAGTCGCCCTCGATCTTGTTGATCTCACGCAGCAGGGTGGAGAGGGATTCGCCGCGGGTGGAGTCCACCGGGGAGTTCGGCTTCGGCCGGTCGCCCTCCCACTGGTCCATGCCGAAGTAGGTGGTGTCCTGGGAGATGAGGTTGATTTCCTTCACACCGGACTTCACCAGCGCCTCGACCTCACGGACGACGCTGTCCTGGGTGCGGGAGCGGTGGCGTCCGCGGATCTGCGGGATGATGCAGAAGGTGCAGGTGTGGTTGCAGCCTTCCGCGATCTTCACATAAGCGAAGTGGTCCGGCGTGAGGCGCATCCGCGGGGTGGAGTAGTCCGGGACGTACTGCGGCTTCAACGTGACGAAGTCGCGCGGATCATCCGTGGCGGCGGGGCCTTCGTCCTTCGTGACCTCCGCGTGGTTCTGCTTTCCGAGGAGGTTCTCGATGATCGGCGCGACCTTGGTGATCTGGTCGAGACCGATGAAGGCGTCCACTTCCGGCATGATGCCGGGCAGGTCCTTCGCGAAGCGCTGGGAAAGGCAACCGGCGACGATGATCTTCTGCCGCTCCAGTTCCGGGTTGTCCTTGCGGGCGTTCACCGCGCCGAAGACGGCGTCGATGGACTCCTTCTTCGCCATGTCGATGAACGAGCAGGTGTTGACGATGAGAACATCGGCAAGCTCCGGGTCCGGAGTGAGCGCCATGCCGGCCTGCGCGAGGTGGCCGATCATGACTTCGGAATCGATGAGGTTCTTCGCGCAGCCGAGTGAAATGAGGCCAACGGTGGTGGACATGGGGAAAAGAGGGAAAATGATTACTGGGGAGGCAGGATCAGCTCGTCCCCGGGCTCGGGTTTGAAGTCACCGTAGCCTGGCATGATGTTCGCGATGCCACCTTCAACCGTGATTTCCGACACCTTGACCTGGCCGATGATCCCGGTCTTCCGGCGGATCGCCAGAACGGATCCCGTCTGGACATTCTCCGGCATCAGGACCTCGAAGATCACGAATACGCCGGATTCCGCGTCCCCGGCCAGAACCTTCACCCGGCCCATGAGAAGCGCCTCACCGATCAGGCGGGCGCGGCGGAGTTCGCTGTCGCTTTTCTCGAGATCACGCTGGCCGAGCAGTCCTTCCTCATCCTGGTTCACCTTCGCATCCCGCTCCGCCTTCGCCTTTTCCTCGGCGATGCGGGCGATTTCGGCGTCTTTGGCGGCCAGCTCGGCCTTCAGAGCCTCCCTTTCGACGGAGCTGACGGGCGGCGCGACGGGTTCGGAAGCCCGGAGTTGCTGGGCCTGCTTTTCGAGCTGCAGGCGATCCTGCTCCAGACGGAGTTCCTCCACCTGCTTCTTGAGACGGGCGATTTCATCGGAGGAGGCCTCCTTCGTCCCTTCGCGCATGCCATGCCATGACAGGCCCACCGCGCCGAGCAGAAGGGCGATCGTCGCGCCAAGGATAATTTTCATCGTGTCCATGTGCGGCACCGTGTACTGGCTGGGCGGCGGATGTCAACGCGGCGGGTTCGCCCGCATCTCCGCCATTTTGTGGAATGTGCGCCGGAAATCCCCCGGCGGCGGCGGCCTGTGGCAGCGGATTCGGGGATTGACCCGGACGGATTCCCGGCTTTCCTAAGTCCATGAAACGCTGGGAATCACCGCTCTCCGCCCTGTTGCTGCTCGTCTGCACGGCGTCACCCTCCATGGCACAGGAGTTCCGCACGTTCCGCAGCGCGACCGGCCAGGAGATCCAGGCGAAGTTCGAAGGGATGACCGGTGATCTCGTGAAGCTGAAACGCAGCGACGGGAAGGTTTTCGAACTGCCGAAAGACAAGCTGAGCGCGGCGGACCAGGCGTTCGTCACGGAAGCCGCCGCCACGGCGGGGAATGCGGCCGGATCACTGAACACCGCCGCCGGGCATGAGATCGTCACCTCGGAATCCTTCGCCACGCGCAAGGCCGAGGACATGGCGAAGGGCATGAAGCTCAAGCCGGAGTCCCAGTCGAAGTATGGCCGGAGCTGGCGGCTCTACGCCGCCTTCGTGAAGGACTACCAGTTGTTCGGCACCATGCCGTATTCCGTCGCGCTGTATTCCAACGAGGAAGGGAATGTCACCAGCGTCTCCGTCGTCTATGCGAACAAGGGCGACTTCGGCAGCACCGCGGGATTCGGGAAGGATCATTTCAAGGCCGGCACCTCCGCCACCGCCGCCAGCCTCGCGGAAGCGATGAAGATGGATGAGGAAAGTGTCTCGAAGGCGCTCACCTCCGTGCTCGGCGCGCCGAAGGAGCAGCGTTTCGGCGAAGGAAAGACCCGCCGCACCATCCGCCGCTGGGACTGGAACGGCCACTCCTTCCTGCTTTCCAATGAAGAAGGTGAGTATGTCGGGCTTTCCATCGTCTCCACGGAAACGGCGGACGCGGGCGGAAAGTCCCTCCGCATGAAGGATGAGGATCTCAAGAAGCGGCTGGTGGACAGCGTGAAGAAAGACCCCAACGGTGACGTCTATATCACGGAGATCCCGATGGTGGACCAGGGGCCGAAGGGCTACTGCGTGCCCGCCACCTTCGAGCGCGCGATGCGCACCATGGGCATGGATGCCGACATGTATCTGCTGGCCATGGTGGGCCAGAGCAACGCGGGGGGCGGCACGGTGGTGCAGTACCTCCTGGATGGCATCCGCTCCCAAGTCTATACCAAGGGCCGCCGCCCGAAGGACGAGGATGTGAAAGCCCTCCGGATCCGCGATGTGAAGCGCTACATCGACCTCGGCATTCCGGTGATGTGGACGATGTGCTCGATGGACGCCTACAACGAGCAGGCGGACAAAAACACCGCGAAGCGAGGCTCCGTCACCGACTGGACCGCCTACGCCACGGAAATCGCGACCGATGCCGCCTCCTTCGCGGGCAAGACGAAGCCGGAAGACAACCGCCACATCTGCATGATCATCGGCTACAACGAGAAGACCAACGAACTCGCGGTGAGCGATTCCTGGGGCCAGCGGTTCGAGCTGCGCTGGGTGCCGCTGCAGGTGGCGGACTGGGCGAACGCCGGCCACTTTTTTATGATCCTGCCGTGATTCAGGCGAGGATGCCCTTCACCACGAAGGCGGGTTTCACCCCGGTCAGCTTGTAGTCCAGTCCCTGGAACTTCGTGCTGAAGCGCGCGTGGTCGATGCCGAACTGGTGGAGCATGGTGGCGTGGAGGTCACGCACCTGGACGATGTCCTTTTCCGAGTTGTAACCCAGATCATCCGTCGCACCTTCGACGATGCCCGGCTTGATGCCCGCACCGGCCATCCAGATGCTGAAGGCGCGGATGTGGTGGTCCCGGCCGCTCCCCTGCCCCATTGGCGTGCGGCCGAATTCGCCGCCCCAGATGACCAGCGTGTCCTCCAGCATCCCGCGCTGTTTCAGATCCTTCACCAGCGCCGCGGAGGCTTGGTCGGTCAGCAAGGCCGTGGCGGGCATCTTTTTCTCAATGCCGCCGTGGTGATCCCAGCCGCGGTGATAGAGCTGCACGAAACGCACGCCCCGCTCCAGCATCCGCCGCGCGAGCAGGCAGTTGCTGGCGAATGATCCGTCGCCGGGTTCCTTCACTCCGTACATGTCCAGAACGTGCTGCGGCTCGTTCTTCATGTCCGTCAGCTCCGGCACGGACGCCTGCATCCGGAAAGCCATCTCGTATTGCGAAATCCGGGTGTCGATCTCCGGGTCGATGCGCTCCCCGTCCAGCAGGCCGTTCATCCGCCGCACCTCGTCGATGACCTGCCGCTGGGTTGACTGGCAGATGCCGTCCGGATTCCCCACGTAGTGGACGGCACTTCCCTTGCTCTGGAACTGCACCCCCTGGAACTTGCTGGGAAGGAAGCCCGCGCTCCACTGCCGCGCGGAGATCGGCTGGTCCGGCTCCACACCCCGAGACACCATCACGACGTAGCCGGGCAGGTCCTGAGACTCCGCCCCCAGCCCGTAAAGCAACCATGAACCCATGCTCGGCCGACCCTTCAGGATGGAGCCGCTGTTCATGAAGGCGTGGGCGGGATCATGGTTGATCTGCTCCGTCACCATCGAACGCACCACGCAAATGTCATCCGCGATGGAGCCGATGTGCGGGAACAACTCCGAAATTTCCGTCCCGCAGGCGCCCCATTTCCTGAACTTCGTGAAAGACCCGCGGGCGATCAGCTTCGCCCCCTGGAGCTGGGCGAGCTGCTGGCCCGCGGTAAAGGACTCCGGAAACGGCTGGCCATTCAGCCTGTCCAGCACCGGCTTCGGGTCGAATGACTCCAGGTGCGACGGACCACCGGCCATGCAGAGGTGCACCACGCGCTTTGCCTTTGCAGGCAGGTGCAGGCCTCCCTGCGACTGGAGGAAGGGCAGCGACTCCGCGCCCATGAGCTTCGACATCGCGAGGCTTCCCAGCCCGGCGAAGCTCTGCTTGAGGAAGGTCCGCCTGCTCCAGTCCTGCTGGTATCGTTCGAATGGGTGCATGGCTCAGTAGCGGGTCAAGGTTTCGTGCAGGTTCAGCAGCACGCGGCAGGTCTGCGTCCATGCGGCCAGTTCCACCGGCTCAAAGGTCGCGCCGGGTTGCCACTGCCCGACTTTCAGGAACTCCTCCGGGTTGTCCTCCCCGGCTTTCAGCTTGGCGCGCTGGCCGTTGAGAAATTTCGCCAGTCCCTCCACCTCTCCCGCGCGGGGTTCGCGGCCGAGCGTGCGGAGAATCGCGGACTTGATGCGGTCCGCGTCGGTGGCGGCCGGAGCCTCCTCCAGCAGGCTGGCCGCGAATGCGCGCGCCGCCTCGATGAACGAAGGATCATTGAGAAGAATCAGCGCCTGCTGGGGACTGTTCGACTGGAGGCGGTCCGCGGAGCATTCCTCACGGCTTGGCGCGTCGAACCCGGCCATCATCGGGTGCATGAACGTCCGTTGCCAGTGGGTGTAAAGGCCGCGCCGGTATTGGTCACTGCCCGCGCTTGCCGCGTAGTCGCGCTGGGGGAAGTTGAGGTTCGCGTAGTAGCCGGCGGGCTGGTAGGGCTTCACGCTCGGCCCGCCGACGAAATCACCCGGGAGCAGGCCGGAGATGGAGAGGATGTTGTCGCGCACGAACTCCGCATCCAGCCGCCGCGGCGACTGGGCTGCCAGCAGCCGGTTCGCGGGATCATGTTCCGCAAGGTCCGCCCGCTTTCCGGATTCCTGACGGTAGGTGCCGCTCATGACCATGAGTTTCACCAAGTGCTTCACATCCCAATCGGATTCGCGGAACTCCGAGGCCAGCCAATCAAGCAGCGCCGGATTCGCGGGCCACTCACCCTGGTTGCCGATGTCATCCAGCACGTTGGAAAGTCCCTTGCCGAAAAACTGTTTCCACAGCCGGTTCACGAAGTGGCGGGCGGGCAGCGGGTTTTCCTCCGCGACCATCCACTTCGCCAGGTCCAGCCGGTTCAGACGGCCACCGTCTTTCCGCACGGAGGCATGGGGAAGGAATTCCGGCACCGCCGGCTGCACCTCCTCGCCCTGGGTCATCCAATCGCCCCGCGGCAGGAGGTGGACCGCCGGAGTCTTGTCAGCGGGCAGGGTCTGCGCGACGACGGAGTGCGCGTAGCCCGCGCGGCAGGCGATGATCTCGTCGCGCAGCTTCCGGAACTCCTCCGGCAATGCGGCGTCCTTCGCCGTTGCCCGCGCCCATGCGGCAATCAGGAGCTTTTCATCCTCCGATCCGGGAGCCGCAGCCTGCAACGCCTTGCCAAATTCCGGCGACATGGCCTGCGGCTCACCGGGGATGGGATCGCCGAAGGGCGTGATGCTGATCCGAAATTTTCCGAGATCCGCGGTCGCCAGTGTGACGGTCAGGAAATCATCCGTTCCCGCGACCAATGGCTCCGCGAGCTGGTAAATCGCCGTCTGTGGATGGGACGCCGCATCCTGCGGTTCCTCCCACAGCGCGGGGGCGGAGCGCCATTCCGCCTCCAGCTTCGGATCGTGGCTGCCGTTGGAATACTTGTGCGGTGTCCTGCGGTCCGCCTGGGCATAGGCCAGCTTCAGGACTTTCTCCCCGATGGCGTAGGTGGGGGTGACGGAGAACTTTCCATCCATCCCGCGCCCGACTTTTCCGGCATTCTTTTCATCGGGCAATGCCTCAAGGCGGATGGCGGAAAATGTCTGGCCACCCAAGGGAAAGCGCACCGTGACCACTTCATCCTTCTTCGCCTCACCAGTCAGCAGGACCGAATGATCCGGCAGCACTTCCGCCGGGGTCTCCAGCTTCGATGAAGCCTCGCCATCCGCCAGCGGCTTCCAGCCATCCGGGAATTCCCCGATAAACGCCTTCGCACCGGCAAGCCATGGTCCGAAAGTTTCATTCTTCGGAGTTTCCGCCAGCGTCATCGCCGCCTGTGTCCTCAGCGATCCCATCCGCTTCACCAGCGCCGTATTCCGTGCCTGAATCTCCGGCGGGAAGGGCCAGTCATTGTTCACCTTCGGTAGGTCCGGGTTCGGGGTGTAGCCGTAGTCCGCATACACTCCCCACTGCCGCACATCCGCGAAGAAAGCGCCCAGCGAATAGAAATCCTTCGCGGTGACAGGATCGAACTTGTGGTCATGGCACTCCGCGCAGCCGGTCGTCAGGCCGAGCCACGCCGCGCCCACGGCCCGCACCCGGTCGCCGAGGGATTTCGCCATGTATTCCTTCGGCTGCGCGCCGCCCTCGCGGGTCATCAGGTTCAGCCGCAGGAAACCGGTGGCGATCCTCTGTTCATCCGTCGCATCCGGCAACAGGTCACCCGCCAGTTGCTCGATGGTGAATACATCGAACCGCTTGTTCGTGTTGAAGGCGTCGATCACATAGTCGCGGTAGGGAAAAACGCGCGCGTTCTGGTCACCGTGGTACCCCACCGTGTCCGCGAACCTCACGACATCCAGCCACGGCACCGCCATCCGCTCGCCATAGTGCGGGGACGCCAGCAGCCGGTCCACCTGGGCGGCGTAGGCTTCCGGCCGGGTGTCCGCCAGAAAGGCGGCGACTTCCTCCGGCGATGGAGGGAGGCCGGTCAGGTCCAGCGACAGCCGCCGCAGGAGCGTCGCCTTGTCCGCTTCCGGAGAGGGCTGGATTTTCAGGCTGTCCAGATTCGCCAGCACGAATGAATCGACGGGATTGGCCACCTTGTCCGTATGGCGGGTGGAAGGAACCTGCGGCTTCACCAGCGGCGCGAAGGACCAGTGTTCCTGATACTTCGCCCCTTGCTCGATCCAGCGGGTGATCAGCCCGATCTCATCCTGCGAGAGCGGCTTGTGGAAATCCGTCGGCGGCATCACGTCATCCTCGTCCTTGGTGGTGATCCGCCGCCAGACCTCGCTCGCCTTCGGGTCGCCCGGCACAATCGCATGCAGCGAGGAATCATCCTCCAGCGGCGCATAGGCCCCCTCCGCGGTGTCCAGCCGCAGTCCGGCCTCCCGCGTCGTTTTATCAAATCCGTGGCAGGAAAAGCACTTGTCCGACAGGATCGGCCGGATGTGGGAATTGAAGGTCACCGTTTCCTCCGCCGCCCCGGCGAGACCTCCCGCCGTGAGGACAAGCGCCCACGCGATGGGCGGCAGAACGCGGGCAGAAAGGGATTTCGATGCCCCGGGGTTTTCGGGATCTCTCATTGGGTTGGATACTTCTCCTAAAACGTGGGACCTGCTGTCGAGTTTTCGCTTCCCGCCCTTTTCACTCTGGCGAACGTGCGATTTTCCGCTTCCCCGCAGGTCGGGACGGTATGAACCGGAGCACCTGATCGTATGACGATCCCGGTCATCTCCGGAGCCGGTGGCATGACCAATGCTTAGTCGGGGCGGTATCGGTTCTCCTCCCGGGAGTCCGCGAACCCCACGCCACACACTCCATGAAACTGAGCAAAACGATCCTAGCCGCAGCGCTCGCCGCGCTGACTTCCCTCGCCAACCTCGCCGCGGAACCGCTGAAAATCGGCTACTCGGACTGGCCCGGCTGGGTCGCATGGGAGATCGGCATCAAGAAGGGCTGGTTCAAGGAGGAAGGCGTGGAGGTGGACTTCGTCTGGATGGACTACGTCAAATCCATGGAAGCCTATGCCGCCGGAAAGCTGGATGCGGTGTGCGTGACCAATGGTGACGCGCTCGTCACGGGAGCGACCGGAAAGCCGTCCGTCTGCGTCCTCATCAACGACTACTCCAACGGCAACGACATGATCGTCGCCAAGAAGGAATACAAGAGCCTGAAGGATCTGAAGGGCAAGACGATCGCGCTGGAGGAAGGCTTCGTGGAGCATCTGCTGCTGCTGAAAGGTCTGGAGCTGAACGGCATGGCGGAGGCGGACATCACCATCAAGAACACGCCCACCAACAACACCCCGCAGGTCTTCGCCTCCGGGGAGGTGGATGCCATCGCCGCGTGGCAGCCGAACTCCGGACAGGCCCTCAAGCTGGTCCCCGGGTCGAAGCCGGTCTTCACCTCGAAGGACGTTCCCGGCCTCATCTACGACGGGCTTTTCTGCGACCGTGACAGCGTGAAGTCCCGCCGCGCCGACTGGCTCAAGGTGGTGAAGGTCTGGGGCCGCATCACCGAATACCTTTCCAAGGAAGACAACCTGGACGACGCGCTCGCCATCCTTTCCGAACGGGTGGGTGTCAAACCCGCCGAATACGAACCGCTGCTGGACGGGACGAAAATCCTCAGCCCCGCGGAAGTGCTCAAGGTGTGGGAAAAGGCGGACGGACTCGGTTCCATCTACGGTTCCTCCAAGATCGTCGATGACTTCAACGTGAAGTTCAAAGTCTACGAGAAGCCGAGCGACATCGACTCCTACTTCGACCCATCGCTTTCAAAGGAAGTCTTCGGGAAGTGATTCCCCATCCCCGCCCCGCATGAAATTCGCTTCTTCCGGAGACTGGTGGGCGGTGAGGAAAGATCTGGGGCACACCCGGGCCACGTTCCTGATGGTGTGCTCCTTCATCCTCCCGCTGCTCATCTGGTGCGCCGCCGCCTACGGGCCGTGGTGGAAGGTCGCCTACCAGATCACCATCCCGGCGGAAACCACCCGGCTGCAGAGCGTCTATACCACGGGCAACCGCCTCACCCCGGAGACGTGGAAGGAATTCCAGGATGCCGTCGAAAAGGACAACGGAGAAATCCTCTCCGCGAGGGAGTCCGGACAAGCCGCCACCGCCACGGCGCGGCAGGGAAAAAAGATCGTCCGCCAGATCCACCCCATCGCCGTCACCAATGGCTGGCTCACCCGCGGGCAGGAAATGGATGACGAGGCCCTGCGGAAAACCTGGATCGACCTCGCCGCCGGAAAACTGGAAGCGGAGAAGGAGCCCGTCACCGACGGGAACCTGGCCATCGTGAAGGCGAATGCCGAGATGCTCTCCGCCGCCGGAACCGGCTGGCCGACGGAGCCGATGCTCAAGTTGCTGCCACAGGCGGCGGAGGAAGTTTCCCGCCCCGTCTTCCTCGTCCCGCCGGATGTCGTTGCCCGCTCTTTCTGGAAAGGCATCACGGCGAAGAAGGCCGATGACACCGAAACCGGAGCCGAGCGGAAGACGCTGCTGCAACGCTACGGCGAGTCATGGCGGACCATCATCTGCGGCTTCCTGCTCGCCATCGCGGTTGCGATCCCGATCGGCATCCTCGCGGGGACATTCGATTTCATCTCGAAGCTCACGGAACCGTTCGTGAACTTCTTCAGCTACATGCCCGCCCCCGCGTTCGGCGTGGTGCTGATGGCTATCTTCGGCCTCGATATGGGACCGAAGGTGATGCTGGTTTTCCTGGGCACCCTGCCCTGCGCGATCCTGACCATCGCCAAGACCACCCGCGGCCTGGACCCGTCCCTGCTGGAGGCCGCACAGACCCTCGGCGCCAGCCGTGCCCAGCTCATCCGCACGGTGATCGTCCCCGGCATCCTGCCGAACCTCTACAAGGATCTGCGCCTGCTGCTCAGCACCGCCTGGACCTGGCTGGTCATCGCGGAACTCCTCGGCTTCAAGAGCGGCCTGGCGGAAATCATCGACACCCACGGCCGCCGCTTCCAGTTCGACATCGTCTATCCCGCCATCCTGATGATCGGCCTGTCCGGCTTCTTTATGGACCAGATCCTGGCCCATCTTTCCCGCTACTTCTTCCCATGGGTGGAGCAGCCGAAGAAAGGCATCGTGGACAAGATCCTCTCCGGAGTGCCTGCGATGATCCGGATGATCAAGCCATCCAAACCCGCACCGGTGGCAGCCGCGCCCGCTTCCGGAAACCTCCCGCAATGAGCACGATGGAAACCCTTTCCCATCTCGACCAGTCCCCTGCGGTGAAAGCCAGGCTCGGGAAAATCTACCAGCGTCCACCCATTCTGGAGATCAACGGACTTTACAAGAGATTCGACTCGAAGGCAGGAGAAGTCACCGCGCTGCAGGACATCAACCTGACAGTCCACCGCCGGGAGTTCATGTGTGTGCTCGGCCAGTCGGGCTGCGGGAAATCCACGCTCATCCGCATCCTCGCCGGTCTGGAAACCCCGTCCGCCGGACAGGTTCTGGTCGATGGCACACCCATCACGGGTCCGGGCCGTGACCGCGGCATGGTCTTCCAGAGCTACACGCTTTTCCCATGGCTGACGGTGAAGCAGAACGTGATGTACGGACCGCGCATGGCAGGCAAAAGCGACTTCACCAACGAAGCGGAAGCCCGCCAGTGGCTGGCCCTCGTGGGATTGGACAAGTTCGCGGATTCCTATCCCCACCAGCTCAGCGGTGGCATGAAGCAGCGCGCCGCGATCGCCCGTGCGCTGGCCAACGAGCCGCGCATCCTGCTGATGGACGAACCGTTCGGCGCGCTGGATCCGCAGACCCGCCAGCAGATGCAGGCCTACCTCCTGCAGATCTGGAAGAACGTGGACATCACCATTTTCTTCATCACCCACGACCTGGATGAAGCGATCTTCCTTTCCGATCGCATCCTCGTCCTGGATCCCCGGCCCGGCCGTATCCGGGAAGTGCTGGAGGTTCCCGTCCCCCGTCCGCGGGACCACTCGCAGCTCCGCTCGCCCGAATTCCTCGCCACCAAGAGCCATCTCGAAACCATCATCCACCCGGAGGATGACCATGCCGAACCGGTGTTCGACAAGCTGCCCTTCACCCGCCTGACCAACGTGGAGGACAACGTCGAATGAGCCTCCGGGGATCGTATGATGATCATTTCACATTCATCATACGATTTCTCCGGAATTCCTGAATCCGGCAGGGTTCGTGCTTTGCAGGGATCCGCATGCCGAGCGCCCGCCGACCGAAAGAAAAACTCGCCCATCGGGTCACCATCTCGATCTCGGACGAGCTGCACAACCAGTTTGAGGAACTGATGGAGGAACGCGGTTTCGTCAACCGCTCCCATGCCATCGCCGAGGTCCTCAACCAGCACATCTCCGACTACTACAGCCTGAAGGGGAACTCGCTGATGGCCGGAACCATCACCCTTTTCTACGACCACAAGAGGACCGGCATCAAACAGCAGATCACCGACATCCAGCACGAGCACATCCGCGAAGTCATCAGCTCCCTCCAGGTGTTCCTTGAGAACTCCTGCACCATGGAGGTGATCCTGGTGCAGGGTCCGGCGAAGCGGCTGCGGATGATCGCGAACAAGCTGCTCGGCATCAAAGGCATGATCGCGGGCCGCCTCAATCTCACCCGCACCCTGCTGCCGCCCATCCAGACGGAGCCGGACGAAAAGGACGCCTGAAACTTTCCCACCCATGACATCCACCATGAATCCCATTTTCACACGCACGCTCACCGGAGCCGGCATGTGGTCCGGCATCATCTCGCGCGGCAAGCGCCTGCGCCTCACCGACCTCTCCGGCGGAGCGAACGTCGGCATGCTCCTCTACCACGCCACGGAGCGGCAGGAACGCTACAACATGCCGGACACCCTGAAGGGCCAGCACATCTTTTACCTGCGGGAGCCCTATTGCCTGCACTCGGACATGGGACGGCTGCTGGCCTCCATCACCTCCGACAGCGTCGGTTGGCATGACACCGTCTGCGGCCACTCGAACGCGGCGCTGGTTCTGAAGAAATACGGCGAGCACAACTACCAGGAGGCGCGGAACGACTGGAACCGGAATGCCCGCGACTGCTTTCTCATCGAACTCTGCAAGTGGGGCCTCGGCAAAAAGGATCTGGTTCCGAACGCCAACCTTTTCAGCAAGGTGGTGGCGGATGAGGCGGGGAAACTCAGCTTCGTCCCCGGCCACTCGAAACCCGGCGACCACATCGAGTTGCGGTTCGAACTCGACACGCTGGTCGTCCTGAACACCTGCCAGCACCCGCTGGATCCCCTTCCGGCCTACCGCCCGACCGAGGTTGAGCTCCAGATCTCCGGCGGCGCTCCGCCCTCCCCGGATGATCCTTCGCTGGCCATCCGCCCCGAGAACCTCCGCGCCCACGAGAACAACGAAACCTTCCTCGCCCTTTCACGACCATGAGCCACAAGCACGTCATCCCCGCCGGCGACTGGTGGGTCCACGAAATCAAAAAGGGCCAGACGCTCCGCATCACGGACCTGGAGGGAAACCAGGCCGCGGACACCCTCTTCTTCAGCGCGGCGGATCCCACGGAGCGTTACAGCGCGGACCAGACCATCCAGGAGCAGGCGTCCCTCTACCTCACCACCGGCACCCGCCTCATGAGCACGGAGGGGAACGTGATGCTGGAGATCACGGAGGACACCTGCGGCCGCCACGACACGCTGGGCGGCGCGTGTTCCCGCGAGTCGAACACGATGCGCTACGCCCATGACAAGGAGTGCATGCACGCCTGCCGGGACAGCTTCATCCGCGGTGCGCAGGAGTGGAACGTGGAACTCACGAAGCGCGACATCACCTGCAACATCAACTTCTTCATGAACGTGCCGGTCTCCCCGGACGGGGGACTCACCTTCGCCGACGGCATCTCCGCCCCGGGACGTTACGTGGAGATGGTGGCCCGCATGGATGTGGTCTGCCTGATCTCGAACTGCCCCCAGCTCAACAACCCCTGCAACGGCTGGAACCCCACTCCGGTCGAAGTCTCGATCTCCTGAAAAAATGACCCCGAAAATCCTCATCGCAAACCGGGGGGAGATCGCCGCACGGGCGATCCGCACCTTCAAAAAACTCGGCTACCAGAGCATCGCCGTTTATTCCGATCCTGACGCCGCCTCCCCGCATGTCGATCTGGCGGATGAAGCCCACCGCCTCGGCCCCGGCCCGGTTTCGGAAAGCTATCTGCTGAAGGACCGGCTGCTGGAGATCGCCAAGGAGGCGGGGGCCTCCGCCGTCTTTCCCGGCTACGGCCTGCTCAGCGAGAACACGGAATTCGCGAAGCTCTGCGAGGACAACAGCATCCGCTGGCTGGGACCGACGCCGGAGCAGATCATCGCCTTCGGCCTGAAGCATGAGGCGCGCCGCCTCGCCGGAGACGCGGGTGTGCCGCTGGTCCCGGGCACCGACCTGCTGGAAAATGTGGACGCCGCCATCGCCGCCGCGGAGAAGCTCGGCTATCCTCTGATGCTGAAATCGACCGCGGGTGGCGGCGGCATCGGCATGAAGATCTGCCATTCGGAAGAGGAGCTCCGCCGCGAGTTCGAGTCCGTGGTCCGGCTCAGCCAGCGCAGCTTCGGTTCCGGAGCCGTCTTCCTGGAACGCTACGTCCAGCGCGGACGCCACGTGGAGGTGCAGATCTTCGGCGACGGCAACGGCCATGTGCTGGCGCTTGGTGAGCGCGACTGCTCGGTCCAGCGGCGCAACCAGAAGGTCTTCGAGGAAACGCCCGCCCCGCTCCTTTCGGACGCGACCCGCACCGCGCTGCACCATGCCGCCGTGGAGCTGGGGAAAAGCCTCAACTACCGCTCCGCCGGAACGGTGGAGTTCATCTACGATGCGGACCGTACCGAGTTCTATTTCCTGGAGGTGAACACCCGGCTCCAGGTGGAGCACGGCGTGACGGAGCTGGTCACCGGCATCGACCTGGTGGAGTGGATGGCTCGGCTCGCGCTCGATCCGACCTTCACGCTTCCCGCAACGGCACCGGAGCCGAAGGGCCACGCCATCCAGGCCAGGCTCTACGCGGAGGACCCCAACCAGAACTTCCGCCCCAGCGCCGGTCTGCTCACGGAGGTGGAGTTTCCCGTCAACACCCGCACCGACCACTGGATCTCCGCCGGGACGGAGGTCAGTCCGTTCTACGACCCGTTGCTCGGAAAGATCATGGTCCATTCCGCGGACCGCACCACGGCCATCCGTGATCTGCAGGTCGCTCTGGATGATTCACGCGTTTCCGGGATTGAGACGAACCTGCGCTACCTCCGGCAGGTGGCGCGCTGGCAGCCGTTCACCGATGGCGGGGTCGCCATGCGGGACATGGCCTCCTTCGGCTACCATCCCACCACCTTCGACGTCCTTTCCAGCGGCACCATGACCACCATCCAGGACTGGCCGGGCCGGACCGGGCTGTGGGAGGTGGGCGTGCCGCCATCCGGGCCGATGGATTCCCTCACTTTCCGCCGCGCCAACCGCATGGTCGGGAATCCGGACGGCACCGCCGCCCTCGAGATCACGATGGCGGGACCGTCGCTGCGCTTCAACACCGCCGCCACCGTCGCCATCGCCGGGCCGCCCGTCCTGATCCTGAAGAACGGCGAATCCGTCGCTCCGAATACGGCATTCACCGTAGCTGCGGGCGACACCCTCAAGATCGGAAAAATCGAGGAAAGCGGCCTGCGCGCCTACCTCGCCATCGCCGGAGGCATCGAGGCTCCGGATTATCTCGGCAGTAAATCCACCTTCACGCTGGGAAGGTTCGGAGGACATGGAGGGAGGGCGCTGTTGCCGGGGGATGTCATCGGCATCTTTTCTCCCAATCTCCAATCTCCAATCTCCAATAATCAATCTCCCATCCCCTACACCCGCGATTGGAAGATCGGCGTGCTCTACGGGCCGCACGGCGCACCGGAATTTTTCCTCCCGGAGGACATCACCACCTTCTTCGCCACCTCATGGGAGGTCCACTACAACTCCGCCCGGACCGGGGTCCGGCTGATCGGCCCGAAGCCGAAGTGGGCGCGCACGGATGGCGGTGAGGCAGGACTTCATCCGTCCAACCTCCATGACAATGCCTACGCCATCGGCGCTGTGGACTTCACCGGGGACATGCCGGTGATCCTCGGCCCGGACGGCCCCAGCCTCGGCGGCTTCGTCTGCCCGGTCGTGGTGGTGGATGCGGAACTGTGGAAGCTCGGCCAGCTCCGGCCGGGTGACAGGATCACTTTCATCCCGGTGGACGAGGCGTGGGCGGACCGCCAGGGGGAGGCTGTATCCGGATTTCTCGACGGTGGCATCGACACCCTGCCTGACCCCGAACCCGCTCCGCTGGATCTCCACTCCGCGATCCTGGACTCCTTCGGAGAAGGGGATGACAAGGTGGTGATCCGCCGCGCGGGGGACCGCTACCTGCTCATCGAGTTCGGCCCGCATCTCCTCGACCTGAAGCTGCGCTTCAAGGCCCACGTCGTCTACCAATGGCTGCAGAAGCAGAAGTTGAAAGGCATCATCGACCTGACACCCGGCATCCGCTCGCTGCAGATCCATTTCGACAGCACGGTGATCTCCCGCGACACGCTCCGGGAAACCATCCGCCACGGCATCGCCGCGCTGCCCCCGCTGGAACAGATCGAGGTACCCGCCCGCATCGTCCATCTGCCGATCAGTTGGGATGACCCGAGCACGAAGGAAGCGATCCGCCGCTACATGGTTGGCGTGAACCCGAAGGCCCCATGGTGCCCCAGCAACCTGGAATTCATCCGCCGCATCAACGGCCTGGATTCCATCGATGACGTGAAGCGGATCTTCTTCGACGCCAGCTATCTGGTCATGGGACTGGGTGATGTCTATCTCGGCGCGCCCGTCGCCACCCCGCTGGATCCCCGGCACCGTCTGGTCACGACGAAATACAACCCCGCCCGGACATGGACACCGGAGAATGCCGTCGGCATCGGCGGTGCCTACCTCTGCGTCTATGGCATGGAGGGACCGGGAGGCTACCAGTTCACCGGCCGCACCATCCAGATGTGGAACCGCTGGCGGCAGACACCGGATTTCGAGAAGCCGTGGCTGCTCCGGTTCTTCGACCAGCTCAGGTTCTACGAAGTTTCACCGGAGGAACTGCTCCAGCTCCGCGAGGAGGTACCGCTCGGCCGCCACCGCATCCGCGTCGAGCCGACGGTCTTCCGCTACGCCGACTACGAGACGTTTCTGGAGATCCACTCCGGCGAGATCGATGCCTTCCGCGCCACCCAGCGCCAGGCCTTCGCCGACGAACGCCAGCGGTGGGAGGACGCCGGATTGCACCTGGATTCCCCTGCGGAGGCGGAGACAGCCGACGACCAGGAAATCACGATCCCGGAAGGTGCCATCGTCCTGGAAAGCCCGGTGACGGGGAATGTGTGGAAGATCGAGGTGAAGCCCGGGGACAAACTTGCCGAAGGCGATCCCGCGATTGTGCTGGAGGCGATGAAGATGGAAATTCCGGTGAAGTCCGACGAGATGCTGGAGATCATCGAAGTCCTCACCAGCGAAGGCAACCCCGTCAAAGCGGGCCAGCCCCTCCTCATCGCCAAAATCCTCTGACCGCCCATGCTGACCATTCCTTCCCTGAGACAGAGCTATGCCGATGGAACCCTGACGCCGACCGGCATGGTCTCCCTGCTGCGGAAGCGGATCGAAGCCCACAACGACCCGGCCATTTTCATCCACCTGCCAGCGGAGGAGGAATGGCTCGGGCTAGCGGCAGAGGTGGAGGCGATGCCGGCCGATCTCCCGCTGTGGGGCATCCCTTTCGTGGTGAAGGACAACATCGACGTCGCCGGCTGGCCCACCACCGCCGGTTGCCCGGAGTTTTCCCACACCCCGGCAGAGGACGCCGAGGTGGTGAGGCTGCTGCGCGGCGCGGGAGCGATCCCGCTGGGAAAGGCGAACCTCGACCAGTTCGCCACCGGCCTCGTGGGGGTCCGTTCTCCCTACGGGATTCCCCGTAATGTCTTTGACATGGCCTACCTGCCGGGAGGTTCCAGCTCCGGCAGCGCCACCGCTCTCGCCGCCGGACTCTGTGCCTTCTCGCTCGGCACGGACACCGCCGGGTCGGGTCGGGTGCCCGCCGCGTTCCAGAACCTCATCGGCTGGAAGCCGACCCGCGGACTCGTCAGCAACCGTGGCATGGTTCCCGCCTGCCGCTCGCTCGATTGTGTCTCCGTGTTCGCGAACACCCCGGAGGATGCGGCGATCATTTCCGAAATCATCGGCGTGTTCGATCCGGCCGATCCGTTCTCACGCGATGTCGAACCGGTTTCCCTGGAGACGGAGGGTTTCCTGTTCGGCGTCCCCGCAGCGCTCGATTTCGCGGGTGATCCGGATACCCCCGCGCTCTATGCGGACGCGGTCCGCAGGTTGGAGGAAATGGGCGGCACCGCCGTGGAAGTCGATCTCACTCCATTCGTGGAAGCGGCGAAGCTGCTCTATGAAGGCCCGTGGGTGGCGGAGCGCTGGGCCGCCGTCGGTGACTTCGTCGCCGCCCATCCGGATGCCATCCACCCGGTGACGAAAACCATTCTGGAAAACTCCAAGGGCTGGGATGCCTCCGCGACTTTCAAGGCGCAATACAAGCTCCGTGAACACGCCCGTGATGCGGAGGGCATCTGGCAGGCGGTGGACTTCCTGCTGCTGCCGACCACCCCCTGCCTCTACACGGTGGAGGAGGTGCTGGCCGATCCCATCCGCACGAACTCCGTGCTCGGGCGATACACGAATTTCATGAACCTGCTGGATCTGGCCGCCGTCGCGATCCCGGCAGGATTCGCACGGGGCGGCAGGCTGCCATGGGGCGTGACCCTCGCCGCCCCCACCGGGACGGATGAGGATCTGCTGCGGCTTGCCGGGACATTCACCAAACAGCCGCTTCCGGAATCTCCGGCGGAAGAGAACGTCCGCATCCCCATCGTGGTCTGTGGCGCGCACCTGGAAGGGCTGGCCCTCCATCACCAACTTGCGGACCGCGGTGCCACCCTCGTTTGCAAAATGGAAACGGCTCCGCATTACCGGTTGTTTGCCATGCCTGCCGGAGAAAAGATCCCCGCACGACCGGCACTGGTCCACGACGCGGAAAAAGGAGCGTCCATCGCGGTCGAGGTATGGTCACTCGATCCCGCCGCATTCGGTGACTTCGTTTCCAGGATTCCCGCTCCGCTGGGCATCGGAAAAGTGACACTGGCATCCGGAGAGTCGTTGCCCGGCTTCATCGCGGAGCCACGGGCACTGGATGGAGCGGAGGAAATCACCCATCTCCGGGGCTGGCGGCCATACCTCGCCCGCTGAAAAATCCGCTCACTCAAGTTTCAGATCGTCGATCCACAGCTTCCCTTCACCACGGTTGCTTTCGAGCATCAGGGAAGTGACGGCTCCTTCCGGACGTTGGATGGTCTTCGTCACGGTGATCCATCCGCCGCTCTCCGTGATCGTTCCGCCTGCCGCGAGCTCGGAGTTACCCTCCGCATCGTAAAGCCGCAGCCGCCACTGGACCGGCGCGTCCTTCGAAGCGGCGCTGGCTTTCACCCGGAAGGAAAGTGTCAGCGACTTTTTCCCCGCCGGCCATTTGAAGTCCTGGGCCAGCCCGAAAACCCCGCCGTCGAGTTCCACCTCCAGCAGCGAATTCCCCTTTTCCTTGGGATCCTCAACGATCCTGCCTTCGTCGCATTCCCAAGGTGCCAGTTCCTTGTCGAAGCCGCCGTTTTTGAGAAGCGGTTCCGCCATGGCGGGGAGTGACAGAACGACGGCCAAACCGGCCACCGGAAAAAAGCGGATGAAGCGGACTGGATGCATGATGGGAGGCATTGAACCCCAAACGTCCCGATCCGGCGATTTCTTTGTGTCATCCGCGGGCTGGAGTCCGGCGCGGGAAAATCCGGGATTCATGAAAGCAACCCGCCGCGTCACGGTTACTATGGTAAATCCCAAAATGTGGTCCCGCAAAACCCATCCTGCGTTACGAGCGTTCGCCGCGTTCGCCGTCGCCGCCTCTTCCCATGCCGCGGAGAAGCCCGACTTCGCACGCGACGTCCGGCCGATCCTCTCCAACCGCTGCTTCAAGTGCCACGGTCCGGACGAGGACACCCGTAAGGGAAAACTCCGGCTCGATGAGCGGAACGCCGCACTGGGCGAAGGGAAATCCGGTGAGATTGCCATCGTCCCCGGCAAGCCCGCGGAAAGCGAATTCATCAAGCGGCTGCACGCCGCGGACCCGGACGACCGCATGCCGCCCGCCAGCGCGAAGATGGAGCTGACGGAAGCGGAGAAGAAGATCCTGGAACAATGGATCGCCGCAGGAGCGGAGTACCAGCCACACTGGTCCTTCGCCCCCCCGAAGACCGATGGAAAGCCACACGGCATCGATGAATTCATCGGCAGAAAACTCGCAGCCGCGGATCTGAAGCCCTCCCCCGAAGCTGGAAAATACCAACTCATCCGGAGGGTGACGCTGGACCTCACCGGCCTGCCTCCTTCACCGGAAGAAGCGGAGGCTTTCGCCAAAGACACCTCACCGGACGCCTACGAAAAGGTGGTGGACCGCCTGCTGACATCCCCTGCCTACGGCGAACGATGGGCGCGGCGGTGGCTGGACCTCGCCCGCTATGCGGACACCAACGGCTATGAGAAAGACCGCGAGCGTCAGATCTGGCCTTACCGGGACTGGGTGATCCGTGCCCTCAATGGGGACATGCCGTTCGACCAGTTCACCGTGAAACAACTCGCGGGTGACATGCTGCCGGGAGCCACGGCGGAGGACATCACCGCCACGGGCTTCCACCGCAACAGCATGCTCAATGAGGAGGGCGGGAACGATCCGCTGGAGTTCCGCTACCATGCGATGGCGGACCGCGTGGCCACCACCGGGACCACCTGGCTGGGCCTCACTCTGGGCTGCGCCCAGTGCCACACCCACAAATACGATCCCATCCTCCACACGGAGTATTTCGGCATCATGGCATTCCTCAACAATGCCGATGACATCAACTACGACCTGCCGGATGCCACGCTGCCGGAGCGCGAGGCGAAGCGCGCGGAGCAGGCGGAAAAAATGATCACCGCACTGCCTTCCAAGTGGCCGCTGGAGAAACCGGCGGAAGCGGATTGGTCCACTCCACGCCTCTCTTCCGTCACCTCCGCCTCCGGGGAACTGCCGAAGATCCAGTCCGACCACTCGGCGCTGTTCACCGCGCAAGGCCCGGAAAAGGAAACCTACGAGCTGCTCCTTACGGCGGATCCAGCGGATGCCGACCGCGTGCGGATCGAGACACTCGCGGACAAGAAGATCGTCTCCGGCGGTCCCGGCCGCACCGGCCATGGCAATTTCGTCCTGAGCGAGCTGGAGCTTTTCACCCGCCCGAAAGGTGGCACCGGAGAATGGGAGAGGATCGCTTTCTCCAAAGCCTCCGCCGATGCGGAGCAGTCTGGCTACCCGGTGGCCGCTGCCATCGATGGCAAGGAGGACACCGGTTGGGCGGTGCAGGTGGAGGGTGGTTCCCACAAGAAAGATCGCGCCGCCGTGTTTCATCTGGAGAAGCCGCTCACCCCGGGCGAGCGGGAGTTCAAGGTGCGCCTCGTGCAGAATTTCGGCACCCATCACACCATCGGCCGTGTCCGTGTTTCGTTTGGCAAGGAACTCACCGCACCACCGCAACAGCTCACGAATGACGAGCGCCGCCAGCAGGCGGTCGATCTCGCGTTCGGCCAGTGGCTGGAGAAAGCCCGCGCCGAAACCGTGCCGTGGAGCACGCTCACCGCCACGGCGCTCGATTCCAACGAATCCATCCTCAGCAATGAGCCGGACGGCTCCGTGTTCGTTTCCGGTGACACCTCGAAAGACGACCGCTTCACCCTCACCTACAGGAACGCTCCGGCGGGCATCACCGCGCTGCGGCTGGAAACACTGACGGACAAACGTCTCCCCGGCTTCGGCCCCGGCAAGGTGTATTACGAAGGCACGCCGGGTGATTTCTTCCTCTACGGCTTCACGGTGAAAGCGGATGGCAAGGACATCAAACTGGCGGATGCCAGCTCGACCACCGGCGATGCCAGGCTTGCGATCGATGGCAACGACCTCACCGGATGGACGATCAAAGAGGCGACAGGCGAGGACCAAACCGCCGTCATCCAGCTTGCGGAACCCCTGCCCGCCAGCGGTGATCTCGTCATCGAGCTGAAGATGGGCCGCTACTATGCTTCCACCCTCGGCAAGTTCCGCATCTCCGCCACCAGTGCGCCACAAAAGACGACCGCCCGCGTCCTGCCGCCGGAGCTGGAGGAAGCGCTCGCAAAATCCGAACTCACCAAGGAGGAACACGCGAAACTTTTCCGCCAGTTCCTTCTGGATGCCCCGCAGCTCGCCGCGGCCAGCAAGCCGATCCGTGATCTGTTCAAGCCGCTCGCCCCGCAGCGCACGCTTGTCATGCACGAACGCACCGAGCATTTTCGCAAAACACGCCTGCACAACCGCGGCGAGTTCACCCAGCCCGCCCAGGAGATCCAGCCGCATGTGCCCGCCTTCCTCCCTCCCCTCGCCCCGGACCAACCGGCGAACCGGCTGGGATTCGCAAAATGGCTCGTATCACCGGAAAACCCGCTCACCGCGCGGGTGACGGTCAACCGTCAGTGGCAGGCATTCTTCGGCACCGGTCTGGTGAAGACACTGGATGATTTCGGTTTCCAGGGTGAGGTTCCCAGCCACCCGGAACTCCTCGACTGGCTCGCCGTGACCTTCGTGGAAGGCGGCTGGTCGATGAAAAAGCTGCACCGCCTCATCGTCACCAGCGCCACCTACAAGCAGGACTCCCGCGTCACTCCCGAACTGCTGGAGAAGGATCCACAGAACCGCCTTCTCGCCCGCGGGCCGCGCCTGCGGATCGAGGCGGAGATGATCCGGGACCTCGCCCTCAGCGCGTCCGGCCTACTTTCCGGCAAGCTCTACGGCCCCTCGGTGCGGCCGCCACAACCTTCGAGCGTCACGGAGGGAGCCTACGGCGGCATGAGCTGGAAAGTCAGCGAAGGCGAGGACCGCTACCGCCGCGGCCTCTACACCTTCGCGAAACGCTCGTCGCCCTTCGCTTCATTCATGACCTTCGACGCGCCGACCGGGGAAGCCTGCGTCGCCCGCCGCGAGGTGTCGAACACGCCCCTCCAATCGCTCGTCCTCCTCAACGACGAGGTCTTCGTCGAAACCGCCCGCGCGCTCGGAAAGAAGATCGCAGCACACCCGGGAACGCCGGAGGAGAAAGCGGCATACGCCTTCCAACGCTGCCTGACGCGCCCGCCGACTCCGGATGAAACCAAGAAGCTCGCCGCCTTCCATACCGCCCAGCTCGAACGCATCCGGAAGGGTGAACTGAAGTCCGGCGAACTGATGCCGGACAAGGCCACGCCGGAAGAAACCGCCTGGATGACCGTCGCCCGCGTGCTCCTCAATCTGGACGAAACCATCACCAAGAACTGACCCCATGAACTGCCAGAGCCGATATTTCGATCCGCACGGGTCCGTCAGCCGCCGCTGGTTCCTCCGCGAGTGCGGACTGGGCCTGGGCAAGATCGGCCTCGCCTCCCTGATGGCGAATCCGCTGGTCCGCGCCGCCTCCGCCATGGCTCCGCAGCCCCTCCAGGCCCACTTCCAGGGCAAGGCGAAGTCGGTGATCCACCTTTTCATGGCGGGTGCTCCGTCACAGCTCGACCTGTTCGACCCGAAACCGGAACTGGAGAAGCTCGATGGCAAACCCCTGCCCCCGTCCGTCATCGGCGGCCAGCGGCTGGCTTTCATCCGCCCTGACGCGGGGGTGATGGCCTCCAAATTCAAGTTCGCCCAACACGGACAATCCGGCGCATGGGTGAGCGAACTGCTGCCGCACACCGCGAAGATCGCGGACGATCTCTGCTTCGTCCGCTCCGTCAAAACGGACCAGTTCAACCACGCTCCGGCGCAGATTTTCTTCAACACCGGCTTTCTCCAGCCCGGCCGCCCCAGCATCGGCTCATGGGTCACCTATGGCCTCGGCTCGATGAACAAGGATCTGCCGTCGTTCGTCGTCCTCAGCACCGGTGCGGGCATCAGTGGTGGCGCGGCGAACTGGGCGAGCGGCTTCCTCCCCACCGTCCACTCCGGCGTCCGCTTCCGGAACTCCGGCGACCCCATTCTCAACACCGCCAGCCCGAAAGGTGTGGACCGCCAGCTCCAGCGCGAGACGCTCGACCTCATCGGTGACTTCAACCGCACGCAGCTCGACGCGGTCGGGGATCCGGAGATCGCGACCCGCATCGCCTCCCACGAAATGGCCTTCCGCCTCCAGCAGAGCGCGCCTGAACTCACCGACCTGTCCGGAGAACCGAAGCACATCCTCGAACTCTACGGGATCGAGGACATCAACAAGCCGACCTATGCCCGCGCCTGCCTGCTGGCCCGCCGGATGATCGAACGCGGCGTGCGCTTCATCAACATCTACAACGAGGGCTGGGACGCGCATTCCGACCTCGCCGGAAACCACGGCAAGCTCTGCAAGGAGACCGACCAGGCCAGCGCCGCCCTTGTCACCGACCTCAAGCAACGCGGGCTGCTGGACGAGACGCTGGTCGTCTGGGGCGGCGAGTTCGGCCGCACACCGATGGTGGAGAGCAATCCTTCCCTCGGCCGCTCACTCGGCCGTGACCACCACCCGTCCGCCTTCACCATCTGGATGGCGGGCGGCGGCATCAAAGGCGGGCAGACCTACGGACAAACGGATGAACTCGGCTACCATGTGGTGGAAAATCCGGTCCACGTCCACGATGTCCAGGCCACCATTCTCCATTGCCTGGGCCTGGACCATGAACGCCTCACCTACCTCTACTCCGGCCGCCACTTCCGCCTGACGGATGTGCACGGCCATGTGGTGAAGGACCTGCTGGTGTGACAGGACCTGGGGCATCCTTCCACCGATTCGGGTTGAAATCACCTCTTCCCCGGGAACCATGGAGCCACGATGACATGGCCGGATTTCACTTTGAAAAACCTGTCCCGGGTGCTAGCCTTCCCGCATGGCACCGAAGAATCAGCCGTGGGTTTCGGCAGAGGTAATGCTGGAGCAAACCCGCCGCAACCGCCAGCGCTCGGCGACTCTCGAATCAAGGAGTGGACCCGTGCTGCCGGAAGATGCGTTGACCAAAGCGGCTTCGGCAAAAAACTTGCGGGTCGCCAGGTCGAAGACGAACTGAGCGCCCTTTTCCGCGAGACGCCGGAGTTCGGGAGATCGCTCGCGCTGCGTCTGGCCGATTTCCACGATCCGGACTCAACCGGCCCACTCACGTTGATCGGTGGTGGCGGCGAAGCGGTCGTCTTTGGCGATCCGGAAAACCAGCGGGTGGTCAAACTGCTCGGCACGGCGGGAAAAGCCGGATTCGGTTGGAAGATCGACCGCGACGCGGAAAGCCGCTGGGCGCTGCGTCCGGGGAGGCTGGCCGAATCGCTGGTCCGGTTCTGGCTCGCGGAGCATCATTTCCCGACCGGCCTTGAGCTGGAATTCATCGGCGGGAACGGGGATTTCCTCGTGCTTTCCCAGCCCTTTTTTCTCGGTGAAAACCCGGATCATGAAGCCTTGTCCGCATGGATGGCAGCTGAGGGGTGGGAACCGTTTTCCTCGCCCTCGGAACTGGTCATGCTACAAACCCAGACTTGGAGAAAAGGCTCCGCCATTGCCACGGATGTCCGGCCCGAAAATGCCATCCTGGCCTCGTCTGATGGCCGGATCTACCCGTTCGATTTCATTCTCCACGACTTGGATTTTCCCTGAAGCCAGCTTAACCGGAAGCAGGGTCACCGTATCTGCCTTTCCGGGGTCCGCTCATCCAGGCCCAGGCGGGCCGGAGCATGTCGCGGACATCCTTGTGTCCGGCCGTCCATCCGAGCACTTCGGCAGCCAGTGATGGGTCCGCGACCAACCGGGGCGGATCCCCCTCACGGCGGGGTCCATATTTGACCGGGACTTCCTTGCCGGTCACTTCCTGTGCCGCGTCGATGATTTCCTTCACGGAGACACCGACGCCGGTGCCCAGGTTGCACCGGAGGGAATCCCCGCCGGACAGGAGATGGTCCACCGCTCGCCCGTGGGCGTCCGCCAGATCCTCCACGTGGATGTAGTCCCGGATGCAGGTGCCGTCCGGTGTTTCATAGTCGGTGCCGAAAACCTCGAGGTGCGTGATCTCCCCGGTCAAGGCCATCAGCACCCGCGGGATGAGGTGGGTTTCCGGATTGTGATCTTCCCCGATCAGGCCGTCGGCGGATGATCCGCTGGCATTGAAATAACGCAGGCACACGCTTTTCAGGCCCCACGCCGTGTCGCAGTCCTTCAGGATCCACTCCACCATCAGCTTGCTGCGGCCATAGGGGTTGATCGGTTCCTGGCGGTTGCTTTCCGTGATGGGGATGGCATCAGGCACCCCGTAAGTGGCGCAGGTGGAGGAAAACACGAAGGCCTTGCAGCCGCTGTCCTGCATCACCTCCAGCAGGGTGAGCGGCTCCGCGGTGTTGTTGCGGTAGTATTTCAGCGGGTCGGTCACCGACTCCCCGACATAGGCGAAGGCAGCGAAATGGATGACCGCACCGAAACGGTGCTTTTCGAAAAGGGACTGCAGGAGGGCGCGGTCACCCACCTCCCCTTCGACGAATTCCACGGAAGGATCGATGATCGCCTCCCGGTGGCCATAGACCAAGCTGTCCAGCACCACGACCTTGCGGCCCAGCCCTGCGAGTTGCCTCACCGTATGGGAACCAATGTATCCCGCCCCACCTGTTACAAGAATCGCTTCGGACATGAGTCTGTAGTTCGTTGGGCCAACAAGGCCCCATCGTCCGCGGCCCTGTCAAGCACCGGCCCGGAAACCCGTCCCGCGCTCTCTTCCATCCGGGGCCATTATTCGGTGGACCCGGGTATCCTGATCCCACAAAATCCGGGCATGGCAGAACGCAAGGATCTCGATGACCTTTCCCTGTTGGGAAAATCCGTGAGGCTACCCCAGTCCCCCGATGAGGCGGTGCTGGAGGTATTCCCGAACCATCGTCCGGGGCGGAACTACTGGATCACGCTGAACTGCCCGGAGTTCTCCTCCCTCTGCCCTGTGACCGGGCAGCCGGACAGCGCGAAGATCCTGATCCGCTACGTGCCGGCCCAGACCTGCGTGGAGACGAAGAGCCTGAAGTTCTACCTGGCCTCCTTCCGCAACCAGCCCTCCTTCAACGAGGAGATCGTGAACCGGATTCTCGATGACCTGGTGAAGGTGATGAACCCCGCGCAACTGATCGTCCGCGGCGAATTCGCGCCGCGCGGCGGCATCCAGCTCACGGCGGAAGCCACCTACCCTGACACGGCGGAACGATGAAAGTGTGCGTGCTGTTGAGCGGGGGGATGGACTCGGTGACGGCGTTCCACCACGCGCTGGCCCACCATGAGGTGATCGGCTGCCTTTCGTTCGACTACGGCTCGAAGCACAACCACCGGGAGATCCCCTTCGCGAAACTCCATGCTGACCGGAGCGGCGTGCCCCACCATGTGGTGCCGCTGGGTTTCATGGACGAGTTGTTCACGTCCGACCTGCTGCAGTCCGGAGGCGAGATCCCGGAGGGACACTACGCGGAGGAGAACATGAAGAAGACCGTGGTCCCGTTCCGCAACGGGATCATGCTGGCCATCGCGGCGGGGTATGCGGAAAGCGTCGGGGCGGACGGGCTGGTCATCGCGGCGCATTCCGGGGACCACGCCATCTACCCGGACTGCCGGGAAAGTTTCATGCAAGGGATGGCCACCGCCATCCAGGAAGGCACGTATGCCCGGACGGAACTCCTGCGGCCGTTCATCGATACGGACAAAACAGGCATCGCACGGATCGGGCGGGATATGGGGATCGACTTCGCGGAAACGTGGTCGTGCTACAAGGGGCGGGAGATCCACTGCGGTGTATGCGGGACCTGCGTGGAACGCCGTGAAGCGTTCCTGCTGGCGGAAATCCCTGATCCGACGATCTACGAAAGCACGCCGCCCCTTCCGGCCAGACCGGAAAGCTGAGCGCCGGAGACTTAATCATACTAATATGCTTAATTTAGTATGATTTGATTTGACCCCTGCGGTTCTGGCCTCCAAACTGCCCCGCGGAGGGCGCAAGACCGCGATGGTCGTGTGCGCCCCGGTCAACGGAACACTCCGGACCCCATTACCGGCGGGAACCTTTTCCCCGCCATGCGACACTCGGTGGAAGACCAGACTTCTGGATGAACCGGCACCCGACCGATTCTCCATGAATTCATCCCTGATTCCCCAATCCGCACCAGTGACGGCAGATGTCACGAAACTTCCGCCGTCCGGCGAGGTTCCATTGTCCACGATTTCCCGACCGCTACCGATGACAAACTCCTTGATCCGCCGTGTTTCCCTCGTGCCCGCGCTTCTCGCCCTGCTGGGCAACGGCGCTTTCGCCGAAGCGAAGAAGCCCAACATCGTGTTCATCCTCGCCGATGACCTCGGCTACACGGATGTCTCCGCCTACGGCAGCAAGTACTATGAAACCCCGAACATCGACCGGCTGGCGAAGGAAGGGGTGAGGTTCACCAGCGGCTACACCGCCGGGCCGAACTGCCAGCCCACCCGCGCGGCTCTCCTTTCCGGACAATATGGCCCGCGCACCGGTGTCTACACCGTGGGCAACATCGACCGCTTCAACTGGCAGAGCCGTCCGCTGCGGCCGGTGGACAACGTCGCTGCCCTGCCGCCGGAGAAAACCACCATCGCTCAGTCGCTGAAGAAAGCGGGCTATGCGACGGCTTTGTTCGGCAAATGGCACCTCGGCGATTCCGGCGACGGCCATCCATCGAAACGGGGCTTTGACGAGGCGATCGTCTCCTCCGGGCGGCACTATGACTTCAAGACCTCGCCCGCGACGGAATACCCGGAGGGCACCTACCTCGCGGATTTCCTGACGGACAAGGCAGTGGATTTCATCGAGCGGCACAAGGACGGGCCGTTCTTCCTCTACCTGCCGCACTACGGTGTCCATAGTCCTCTCCAGGCGAAGCCGGAGCTGGTGGCCAAGTTCAAGGACAAGGATGCGAGCGGCGGGCACAAGGATCCCGTCTATGCGGCGATGATCGCCAGCGTGGATGAAAGCGTGGGCCGGGTGACGGCGAAGCTGGACGAGCTGGGTCTGTCGGAAAACACGCTCATCGTCTTCACCAGCGACAACGGCGGTGTGGGCGGCTACCAGCGCGAAGGCATCCAGGCAAAGGACACCACGGACAACGCCCCGCTGCGCGGCGGGAAAGGCACCCTCCATGAAGGGGGCATCCGCGTTCCCTACGTCTTCCGCTGGAAGGGCGTCATCCCCGCGGGTTCCGTTTCGGAGACGCCCATCATCTCGGTCGATCTCCATCCGTCGCTGCTCGAACTCTCCGGTGCCCCGGCCCCGGAAAACCAGCCGCTCGACGGGGTGAGCTATGTGCCAGCGCTGAAAGACCCATCCTCCGCGCTGAAGCGTGACGCCCTTTTCTGGCACTTCCCCGGCTACCTCGGTTCCGGCAACGACACCTGGCGGACGAAGCCGGTGAGCGTCATCCGGGAGGGAAGTCTGAAGCTCGTCGAGAATCTGGAGGACCGGTCGCTGGAGCTTTACGATCTCTCCGCCGATCTCAGTGAGAAGAACAACCTCGCCTCCGCGCAACCGGAGAAGGCAGCCTCCCTGCTGGCCAAGCTCAACGGCTGGCGGAAGGACGTCGGTGCGAAGTTCCCCACCAAGAACGATCCGTCCGAACCCGCGAAAGCCGGTAAGAAGGGCAAAAAGAAAAAGAAGGCCGCGGCGGATGATGAATGATTTCCCCTTTCCCCAGATGAGACCCACACGCCTTTTCCTGCTCCTTTCCGCGCTCGCCCTGCCGCTCCATGCGGCGGAACCACCGAAGCCCAATATCGTCGTCTTCCTGGTGGATGACATGGGCTGGTCGGACCTCGGTTCCTACGGCAGCGAGCTGAAGACTCCGAACCTGGACGCGCTCGCAAAGAACGGCCTGCGCTTCACCCAGTTCTACAACGGTGCCCGCTGCTGCCCGACGCGCGCCTCCCTGCTGACCGGCCTCTATGCCCACCAGGCGGGGGTCGGCCACATGACGGATGAACGGCGGGATGAGAATGGCAACGTCCGTCCCGGCTACTCCGGCCGGCTGAACAACACCTGCGTCACCATCCCGGAGGTGCTGGGCCAGGCAGGCTACTTCACCGCCATGACGGGAAAATGGCACGTGGGCCAGAACCACGGCGTGAAGCCGGAGGAGCGCGGATTCCACCGCACGCTCTCCGCCGCTGCGGGTGGCTTCTTTTTCCCCGATTCCAGGAACACGAAAATCTTCTACAACGGCAAGGATGTGGGCCGCGACGGTGACCCGTTGCCAAAGGACTGGTACGCCAGCGACCTGTGGCCGACCTTCGGCCTGAAGTTCATCGACGAAGCGCTCGCGGAGAAGAAACCGTTCTTCCTCTACAATGCCTTCAACGCGCCGCACTTCCCGTTGCAGGCTCCTGCGGAGGACATCGCCCGCTGGCGCGGCAAGTTCAAGGTGGGCTGGGACAAGCTCCGCGAGGAACGCTACAAGCGGCAGATTTCCGAAGGCCTCATCGATCCGAAATGGCCTCTCTCTCCCCGCCCGGAGGAAGTGCCCGCCTGGGACAGCCTCTCCGCCGCGGACAAGGATCACTACGACCACCTGATGGCCATCTATGCCGCCGTGCTGGAACGCATGGACAAGGGAGTGGGTATCCTGGTGGACGGCCTGCGCGAGCGCGGCCAGCTCGACAACACGCTGATCCTCTTCCTCAGTGACAACGGCGGAAACGCGGAGGCGGGCCTCCGTGGACGCGCCAATGGCAAGAACCTCGGCGATGCGGAATCGGACGTTTTCATCGGCCAGACATGGGCCACGCTGAACAACACCCCGTTCGTCCGGTACAAACACTACACGGATGAGGGCGGCATCTCGACCCCGCTCATCGCCCACTGGCCCGCCGTCATCAAGGACCAACGGAAAGGCGCGCTGGAAAGCCAGCCCGGCCACCTCATCGACATCCTGGCCACCGCCATCGACATCGGCGGAGCGGAGTATCCGGCGGAGTTCAAGGGCAACAGGATCACCCCGAAGGAAGGCGTGAGCCTGCTCCCCGCTTTCAAGGGTGAAAAGCTGGCCCGCACTCAGCCGCTCTTCTGGGAACACGAAGGGAACCGCGCCATCCGCGAAGGGGACCTGAAGCTCGTCGCGCTGGAGAATCAGCCATGGCGGCTCTATGACCTCGCCGAGGACCGCAGCGAGCAGAACGACCTCGCTTCATCGAAACCGGAGGTGGTGAAAGATCTGTCCGCAAAATGGGATGTCTGGGCGGCACGGGCGAACGTCCTGCCGCTGGGTGCCTGGCGCGGTCCGGCCAGCCAAGGCCGGAAGGGAAGCAACAAGCGGAACTTCGACCTGAAGGCGGGGGACCAACTGGAGGGCAACGAGGCTCCGGACCTGGCCCAACGCGCGATCACCCTGACCGCCACCTTTGATGCGGAGGACGGACAAGAGGGCATCATCTTTGCCCAAGGAGGAACGCTCCACGGCATCTCGCTTTCCCTCCAAGGAGGGAAGCTGGTGTTCTTCATCCGCAGCGCGGGCCAAACCGCCACCGCGCAGATCCCCGGTCCGTTCGGCAAAGGGGTCGAGGCAAAAGCGACGCTCGCCGCCGATGGCAAGGTCACCCTTTCCGCAGGGGGCAAGGAAGCGACGGCGGAGTTCAGCGGACTGATCCGCAGCAACCCGCGGGATGGCCTGAGCGTGGGGACCGACAGCGGAGCCCTCGTCGGCCCTTACGAAACCGTCACTCCATTCAAGGGCAGCATCGGCGGAGTGCGTCTCAACCTCGGCAAGCAATAGCACTTCCGATGAAATTCCCTCTTTTTCTCCTCATCGCCTCCTCGCTGTCCGCGTTCGCGGAAACCGTGAAGCCGAACTTCCTGTTCGTCCTCACGGATGACCAGCGGTGGGATGCCATCTCCGCCGTGCAGAAGGAACAGGGCGACAAGGCCCGCTTCCCGTGGCTGAAGACACCGGTGCTCGACCGCCTGAAGTCACAGGGAGCCATCTTCCGGAACTCCTTCGTCACCACGTCTCTCTGCTCCCCCGGCAGGGCCAGTCTGCTGACGGGACAGTATGCCCACACCCACGGCGTCTCCAACAACCACACGCCGCTCCCCGCCGACAGCATCACCTATGCCTCCGTCCTGAAGGCGAACGGCTACCACACCGGCTACATCGGCAAGTGGCACATGGGAACGCAACCGGAGCGGCCCGGCTTCGACTTCTCCGCCAGCTTCCAGGGCCAGGGGAAATTCTTCGATTGCCCCGTGACCATCCGCAAGGACGGTGAGGTGAAGAAGGTGATCGAGCCGAAATGGATCGATGACGCTTCCGCGGACCACGCCATCGGTTTCCTCCGGGAGAACAAGAACCGCCCGTTCCTGCTGACCGTGGGCTTCAAGTCCGTGCACGGCCCGCGTGAACCCCATGCGGACTTCAAGGAGGAATACGACGGGGAGAAAGCGAACCCTGTCCCCAATCTGAAGTCACCCGCGCCTTTCCGCCCGGAGGGTGTCAACGAGCCGCGCAACACCGCACCCGGGAATCCGAAGATGCTGGACTACTTCCGCACCCTCACCAGCGCGGACCGCAGCTTTGGCCGCATCCTGGATGAGCTGGACGCGCTCGGTCTCGACAAGAACACCATCGTCATCTTCACCAGTGACAACGGCTACTACCTCGGCGAACACGGGCTGGGTGACAAACGCTCCGCCTATGAGGAATCCCTGCGCGTACCGCTGCTGATCCGCTCCCCGTTCCACAAGATCACGGGCAAGGAGATCACGCCCGATGTCCTCAACATCGACCTCGCGCCCACCATCGTGGACCTCGCCGGCATCAAATTGCCCGAGTCCTTCCAGGGCCGCAGCCTCCGTCCATTGCTGGAGGAAAGCCCACCGGCAGATTGGCGTGAATCCTTCCTCTACGAATACTTCTACGAACGGAACTTCCGCAATCCCACCATCCTGGGCCTGCGCTCCACCAAGGGAAAAATCATCACCTACCCGGAAAACCCGCAGTGGAACGAACTCTTCGACCTGGGGGAAGATCCCTACGAGACCACCAACCACTACAACAATCCCGCCAAAGCCGGCCTCCGCAAGGAACTGGAGGCCGGGCTGGAAAAGCAGAAGCTCGATACCGGCTACAAGATCCCATCCACCGCGGATCCGGATGAGTCCGGCAAGGAAAGGCCGAAGCGCCGGACGCAGCGCGAGCCGGAACCTTGATTCCACTTTCATCACCTGATCGAGGGATCCCGCCCCGCCGCTTCCGGATTGCCGGAGGCGCGGATGCTGGGGGAGCTGCAGGTGGATGGCTGTCAGGATCTGCTCCAGCGTGTGATGTAGATCACCTACGAGGCGGACGCGCTCCGCGGTGATGGCTTTCCTTTCGCGCACCTCCGCCGACAGTTCCGCGTTCTTCCGGGCCGCTCGTAAGCCCACAGCACCGTCACGGCGGGGACGAGCAACATCGCGCAGAGGAACTTCCGCACACCGGCTTATTTCGGAGCTTTCTCCGCCTTCGGCTTCTTCTCCTTTTTCTGGTTGTCGGGGTTGCCGGGCTTCTTCTTCTCGGCCTTCGCCTCCTCCTTCTTCTTGTTCACCTTTTTCGGCGGGCCTTCGGTTTCGCGGGCCGGATCATACTGCGGGTTCTCCTTCATCATCTGCGCGCCCACCTCTTCGCGCCACTTCTTCAGGTCCGCCAGCAACGCCGCGGCCTTCTCCGGGTTTTCCACCGCGAGATCCTTTTCCTCCCTTGGGTCGGCCGCGATGTTGTAAAGCTCCGTCTTGCCCGTCTCGAACCACTCGATGAGCTTCCAGTCGCCGCTCAGGATCGAGCCGGATGGCCGGGTCGCATGGTAGTGCGGGTAGTGCCAATACAGGTTGCCCCGGTCGAGGGTTTCGCCATTCGAAAAAGCGGCGGAAAGATCCTTTCCATCCAATCCCGATGGCACCGGCGCACCCACGAGGGCCGCGATGGTCGGCAGGAAGTCGATGCTGCTCACCCGGGTTTCATTGGTCGTTCCCGGCTTCAGGTGCCCGGGCCAGCGGGCGATGACCGGAACGCGGACGCCACCTTCATAGAGGCTGCCCTTGCCCATGCGGAGCGGAGCGTTGTTCGTGAAGTTCAGCTCACCGCCGTTGTCCGAGGTGAAGATGACGATGGTGTTCTTCGCCAAGTCCTTCTCGTCGAGGAAGTCGAGCATCTGGCCGATGCTGGCGTCCAGCGCCTCGATCATCGCCGCGTAGCCCGCGTTCTTCTGTTTGAGGTCCGGCTTCGCATCAACGATCTTCTGGTATTCGTCACGCACCGCCGGGTCGAAACGCACCGGGCCGTGCGGCGAGTAGTGCGACATGCCGATGAAGAACGGCTTGCCCGGGTTTTTCTCGATGAAGTCCATCGCTTCCTTGTTGAGAGTGAAGACACCCTTGGGATCTGTCGGCTCGTCCTTCGTGTTCTCCTTCCAGCTCTGGTTGCCCGCGTCATAGCCATGCTGCTGCGCTCCCTCACCGGCATGCCATTTCCCGAACCAGGCGGACACATAGCCCTGGGGCCTCACCACCTTGGCGAAGCTGTTCTCCGTGGTGGGCAGACCCATGGTCCAGTCCGGCACCAACAGCTTCGCATACGGCTTCTGGTGACCACGGAGGAAGTCGGTCATGTGCAGGCGAGCGGGCGTCTTTCCGCTCTGCAGGGCTGCCCTCGTGGGGGAGCAGACGTGTGCGGAGGAGTAGCCACGGGTGAAGGTCACACCCTGCGCCGCGAGCTTGTCGAGGTTTGGTGTCCGGTAGAGATCGGACCCCGTGCACGCCAGATCGGCGGCACCGAGGTCATCGGTGAATATGAACAGGATGTTCGGCTTTTCCGCGGCGCAGAGCATCTGCGCTGCGAGAAAGACCGGGGCGATGAACTTCAATAGTCTCATGATTCGGATGGGTTGGTTGCGGACTTACGGGCGGACCGGTCGCAGGCAGGCAGTTTATCCCACATCCAACAGGAAGAAAACATCCCCCATTGAAGGCAGCGGAACCGCCGGGCCATCAAGCCCGGAAAGGAACGCGGAGCGAAGAGGAAAAGCGATTTCACCGGAAAAACGTGAATGCCGGCATCATCGCCATTCTCCGGCGCAATCCCCCCCTGAACAACCATCCCTTGAGGATGGTGGAGCATAGGAGATTCGAACTCCTGACCTCTTCATTGCGAACGAAGCGCTCTACCAACTGAGCTAATGCCCCGGAAAACCGGACACGTTATGGCTGGCATGAGCGGGGCCGGGGCGCAAGGATTTTCCCCACATTGGCGACCCTTCCGGCGGGTAATTTCATTGGGAGTCCGCAGCGGTTCACCCCGGGCGATCCCACCCGCCCGGGATCAACGCCGCCCGGCACCGGCAACTTTTTGTTTGCCCTGAATTCAACGCACCCCTAGGTTCCGGACGACTTTTATGATCAAAACCCATCGTCGCGGCTTCACGCTCATCGAACTCCTCGTGGTCATTTCCATCGTCGCCATATTGTCCACGCTGGCGGCGGTGATGGCTCCGAAAATCCTGAAAAAAAGCGCCCAGACGAAGACCGTCCAGTCCATGCAGCGGATGGCGTCTTCCCTGACCCTCTACGCGAACGACCACGCGAACCGCATCCCGCCGCCGATGACCCCCGCCTCCGAAAACGAGGAGAAGGATGACATCTACTGGTTCACCTGGCTTGAGGAGCAGACCTCCGGCAAGAGCCTCGATGACCTGCTGAAGGACGGATACTGGAAGCAGACGAAAAGCAGCGACTTCGTGAACCCGACGATCCCGAAGAAGGATCTGAAGCATGATTCCGTGGGCTATGCAATGAACGGCCAGCTTGCCACGAACATCGCCCTCACCCGCGATGAGAAGCTCGAACCTGACGTGGCGTTGAGCACCCCGGTCAACCTCCTCACCGTCCGCAACCCGGAAAGAACACCGATCATCCGCCCGCACTGGACCTGGGCCTACACCGGCAACAAGGCGGAAGGCTCGGACAAGAAGCTCCTGCCGTTCCTCGCGGGCGGCACTCTCCCCGTACTTTTCCTGGACGGCCATGTCGAGACGATGACACCACTCGCTTACGCGACCAGGGGCCTGCACGAAGTCCCGAAGGTGGAGGACGGCAAGGACAACTGATCCCCCCCGTTTCATGTTCGGAAAGGCGGATTCCCCTGCCGGGATGGAGCAGCTCGGGCGGGAAGCCGCTGCGGGTGCCAGCGCCGGGATGGTCTTTGCCCTGACGGGCGGGCTGGGAGCCGGGAAGACCCACTGGACGAAAGGCTTCGCCGCCGCGCTGGGAGCAGGCGGGGATGTGACCAGCCCCACCTTTTCGCTGGTTCACGAATATCCGGCACGGCTGCCCATCTTCCACTTCGACTTCTACCGTCTGGACTCTGCGGATGAACTCATCAGCCTTGGCTGGGACGAATACCTCGAGGCAGGCGGCGTGGTGGTGGCGGAGTGGGCGGACAAGTTTCCGGAACTGATCCCGCCGGACGCGGTCTGGCTGGCGTTTTCCGTCGATGCCGACGGCGGCAGGACGGTGTCCCCGCTCAACGGCTGAGAGCCCCACCGGCGTTACTGACGCTGCGGGTAAGGGTGTTCCCCGTGCGGCTGACCGTCTTCGCCAGGCCTTCCGCCATGCTGCAGGATGCGAGCACGGCCGCGCCTCCCACGAGGGTGGCGAAAAGGAGGATGCGTTTCATGGCAGCACAATGCTGGACGCCGGTAAGGAGTCAAGCCGCCTCCGGAATGCGTTTGCCCCGCCTCCCGTCAGGTGGCACGCTCCCTGGGCAACCGATGGAATCCGAGGCCGAATCCTTCATCCGCTTCCTGGCGATCGAGCGCGGCCTTTCGGAAGCCTACCAACTCTCCGTCCGCCAGACGCTGGATGCGCTGAAGGAGTGGATGAAACGGAACGGCAAGCCGCTGGCGGAGATCGGCACGGATGAGCTGGCCGCCTTTCTGGTGCGGCGGAAAAGCGACGGGCTCACCGCATCCTCCCTGCGCATCCACACGGTCCACCTTAAAATTTTCTTCCGCTGGCTGGCCGGGCGAAACCATCTGCCGATGGATCCCGCGGAGCCCCTGATCGCCCCACGGGGGGAGAGCCATCTGCCGGAGACCCTGCATGCGGACCACATCAGGCAACTGCTCGACTCCATCCCGCCGGACCAGCCGCTGGCCCGCCGGGACAAGGCGATGCTGGAACTTTTCTACTCCTCCGGCCTCCGGCTTTCCGAACTCTGCAAGCTGCGGCTGGAGCTGATCGATTTCGACGAGGGCTTCATCCGCATCACCGGCAAGGGGAACAAGACGCGGATCGTGAGAACGGGGCGGAAGGCTCTCGCCGCCCTCCAGGATTATCTCCGGAACGAGCGCACTTCATTGGTGGGGAAACGCACTTCCTCCCATGTGTTCCTGAGCGTGCGCGGCGGGCCGCTGTCACCGGACCGGGTCCGCCAGATCGTGAAAGAGCGGTGCGCCGCCGCCGGGATCGAACAGAACGTCTATCCCCACCTGCTGCGGCATTCCTTCGCCACCCACCTGCTGGAGGGCGGTGCGGACCTGCGGGTGATCCAGGAACTGCTGGGCCATGCCGACATTTCAACGACGCAGATCTACACCCATGTGGATGGGGCGCGGCTGAAGGCAGTCCACCGGAAATTCCACCCGCGCGGGTGAGGGGATCGTTCAGGGTTTCACCGGAATCTCAGGGGGCTTCGGGGAATCCCCGTAGGGCTTCACCTCCAGCTTCGGGCCAGTTGGCTTCGGCTCCGCGGATGGGGGGGCTTCCTCAACCGCCACCGCCGCGATTTCCTCCGTCCGGATGGACTGGAACAGCAGGTTGTAGTTGTGGCGCAGGACGGAGGGAAAGGAAACGCGCCCGGCCTCCACAATCTTCTCGCGGAGCAGCTTCGCGGAAAGGTCGGCCACGAGATCCGTGCCGATCTGCACTGCACGGTCCGCTCCGGCGGCTCTTGCGGTGTCCGTGCCGCCCTTGATCACGTCACTGGTGATCGCCCGGCCCTGGATCGCAATGTTCGACTGGGCGGAAACGATGGTCCCCTTGTCGTTGATGGTGATCTCCAGGATGGCGTGGTCATCGGACGCCAGCATGCCACGGATGTGGTCGATGCGGACGGAGACGAAGACGCCGCCATCCGGTGTCGGGGAAACTTCCGGCTTGTAGGTGCGGTAGTTGGAGCCAGACAGGGGGTACTCCGCGGCCTGGTTGGAACGCTTCGTCCAGCCGCCGAGTTTTTCGCCGAAAGTCTTCTCATCAATCCGCACTTCCGCGGACGCGGTGGCCATGCAGGCACCGGCCATGGCCAGGAAAGTCAATACACGCTTCATAATCTCCGGGCCATCCGGCCGGGCGGATGATACGCTCATTTTAAGGAATTTCCTCCAAAAATTTTCCGCCGCGGATTTCAAGGCAAGCTGCGGTTGCACCTTTCCGGGCATCCCGCTATGCCTCTGGACGTGTCGCGCCCCGTCGATCTTCTCATCGAGTTCCTCCGTTCCGAACAGGAACGGGGCGTGTCCCACATCCATCTGGACGACGAGGCTCGCGATGGCCTGCGGGAGCTTTTCGAGCGGGCACGCGCGGGAAAAAAGGCGGCTGCCCCAGCGGCCTCTGTCACCGCCCCTGCCGTGATGGAACATTTCAATCTGGAGCCGGAAGCCCCGGCCCTGCGTGCCTCTCCGGTTCCCGGGGTTCTGGTGGCCGAAGGCATTTCCCGCGAGGAACGGCTCGCGTCCCTGCGCAGCCAGGCGGAGTCCTGGCCGGCGGCGCGTTCGCTGGGCACGCTGAGGGACACCATGGTGTTCGCCGTGGGAAATCCCGCCGCGCGGCTGATGCTGGTGGGTGAGGCCCCTGGCTATCAGGAGGAAAAGGAGCGCGAACCCTTCGTCGGACCCGCCGGACAGAAGCTGAATGACATCCTCAAGGCCATGGGCCTCCGGCGTGAGGAGGTCTATATCTCGAACATCGTCAAATTCCGCCCGGCGCTGCCGAAGCAGACGACCAACAACCGGAAACCGACTCCGGAGGAAATGGCTTCCTGCATGCCTTTCGTCCGCGCGGAAATCGACATCATCAAGCCGGAATGCATCATCGCCCTCGGCGGCACCGCGGCGGAAGGCCTGCTGGGCCTCCAAGGGGCCGTCACCGGCATGCGCGGAAAATGGCACGACCTGGGCGGCATCCCCGCCCGCGTCACCTACCATCCCAGCTACCTGCTCCAGAGCGGAGCCACCGGCAACGCGAAGCGCCTGCTGTGGGAGGACATGCTGGCGGTGATGGAAAAAATGGGCCTGCCCATCTCGGAAAAGCAGCGGGGTTATTTCCTGCCGAAAGCCTGAAACGGGACACTCATCCCCTCAGACTCGGCGAGCGCCTTCTGGTTGGCATCAAAGGTCAGGAACTCCTCCGCGCCGAGGTGCAGGGCCGTCGCCACATGGAGGATATCCACAAGCCGGTTCCCGCTCCCGCGGGTATGGGCACTGCTGAGGGTCTCGGCAATCCGGTACACCACCGCCCAGTCCACCCCCTCGATTTTCAGAATGCCGTCCGTCAGGTCGGACTGGAGGTCCCGCAACATCCGCGCCCCTTCGCTCTCCGGGAACCCTTTCCGGCGGTCCAAGGAAAACAACCTGGTCTGCAACCGGACGGACTGCCGGAACTCCAGCAGCAGCAACCCTGAAACCGGAAGCGCGGCGGCATGCCGTTCCATGAATGCGATGGCTTCAGGACTGTTCACCTGCCTGCGGTAGAGGGCGCAAAGCAGGGAGGTATCTGGAAAGACTCTCATCCTTCCTCGCCCTCCAACTCATCCGCGCGCATGTCATCGATCTCCTGACGGGTGAAAACACGATCCCCCCAGATCGCCTTCTGCCTCGCCCCGAAGTCCGGCATCCGGAACGGCGTCGGGGAATCCGGCCCGACAGGCTTGAGAACCGCGATGACTTCACCGCGTTTCTCGATCCGGATTTCCTCGCCTTCACCGAGCCAAGCTTCGAGTTTGGCGAACTCGTTCCTCAACTCACGGACGGTGGCCGTCTTCATGTGGACATATTATGTCCACATCACACAAAGTCAACTCTCCACCGGCTTCTCGCCGAGGATCTTGATGGCTCTCGGGACCGCTTTCCGGCGCAGGCCGAACTGGCGGACGGCATGGCGCTGGAGGTGGGCGGCGGCATCTTCGACGTCGTCGGTGACGAAGATCAGATCCGGATCCCCGGGGCTGATGGTGCCTTCCTCCGCCATGTGATAGACCAGTTCCATCAGCGGCTTCCAGTAGTCCTTGCCCATCAGGATGAGCGGGAAGTTCCTCAGCTTGCCCGTCTGGATCAGCGTGAGGGTCTCGAACATCTCATCCAGAGAGCCGAAACCACCCGGCAGCACGATGAAGGCGTAGGAGTACTTCACCAGGATGGTCTTCCGGGTGAAGAAATAGCGCATCGTGACCGAACGGTGGACGTAGGGATTCAGGTGCTGCTCGAAGGGAAGTTCGATGTTCACACCGATGGAACAACCGCCCGCCTCATAGGCGCCCTTGTTCCCCGCTTCCATGATACCGGGGCCGCCGCCGGTCATGGTGGTGAAGCCGAGACGGGCACAGGCCGCCCCCATTTCCACCGCCATGTTATAAAAGTCAGAACCGACCGGCGTCCTCGCGGAGCCGAAGATGGTGACACACGGCCCCGCGAAATGGAGCGTGCGGAACGCGCGGATGAAATCCCTGCAAACGTGGAAAAGTGTCATCGCATCACGCCAGCGTGAGCGCGGCCCGGAAAGCCAGGTGCGGTCAGGCGACTCCAGCTCGAAGACTTCCTGCTGGCGGATCTCTTCCTCGCTGACGGCCGGGGGCTGGGGGTTCTGGGGAGCCTTTGGTTTCATGACAGGATCTAACATGATGATGGGACGCCTTGTAACCCCTTTTCCTTCAAAAGCTCCATCCCGCAATTGATGGGTTTCTTCCCTTCACGTCCACGATGCTCTCCCGGAATCACGGTGAATCCGGGCTTCCAGAACAACGGGCGGGTACGGACCGGCGTTTCGACACATACCTTGCCGATATCGCGAAAACAAACATCAGCGGCATGCCCTGAAAGCGGCGTGACCGTCCCGTTTCGTCTGAATTTTCGGCTTTGGCCCGCACCGGAGTCCTGTCGGGGGAAAAACAAACGGACGCGGCCGACAAAGGCCGCGTCCGCTCGCATGAAGGATTCCGGTTTGGAAATTACGCGCCGAAGTTTTTGGCGGCGACGTCCCAGTTCACGACATTCCAGAATGCGGCGATGTAGTCCGGGCGCTTGTTCTGGTAGTTGAGGTAGTAGGCGTGCTCCCAGACATCCAGGCCGATGACCGGGGTGCCTTCGATACCTGCGACGGCTTTGCCCATGATCGGGCTGTCCTGGTTGGCGGTGGAGCCGACGGAAAGCTTCCCGTCCGCACCTTTGACGAGCCACGCCCAGCCGGAGCCGAAGCGGGTGGCACCGGCTTTCGCAAATGCTTCCTTGAACGCGTCGAAGGAGCCGAAGGCGGCGTCGATGGCGGCGGCGAGTTCACCGGAAGGGGCCTTGGCACCACCTGGAGCGATGACTTTCCAGAAAAACGCGTGGTTCACATCACCACCGGCATTGTTGCGGACGGCGGTCCGGATGTCTTCCGGGACGGAGCCGAGATCCTTCACCAGTTCCTCGGAGCTTTTCTCGTCGAGGTCGCCCTTGCCGGCGGTGGCGTTGTTCAGGTTCGTGATGTATGCCTGATGGTGCTTCGAATGGTGGATTTCCATCGTCTTCGCGTCGATGTGGGGTTCGAGCGCGTCGTAGGCGTATCCGAGTTCCGGGAGAGTTCTGGCCATAATAGTGAGAGGTAGGATTGGGTCTTGTGCTTCCGGCCGAATGGACGGACAAGCAACGCGACACCCATTACGAAAGCCAGCATTCACTTTCCCGCAAGGACAAATCCATGCCTCCCGAAATCCAGCCGCACCTTCCCCAGATCATCGCCGCCGCCGTGGGATTTCTGATCGCATGGATCATCACTTCCCTGATCGGCAAGGCGAAGGTCTCCGCCGCCCAGGAACGGGTGAAGGCGGAGGAAAGGCGGTCCGCGGAGATCGAGGCGCGGCTCGCCCGCACCACGGAGGAAGCCCAGCGGAATGAGAACGAAGCGCAGAATTTCCGCACCCAACTGGCGGAGGCGCGCTCCCGCCATGAGGCGGAAATGAAGGCCGCCGCCGAGAAGCAGGCGCTCATCGAGCGGGCGGAGGTCAAGTTGTCCGATACCTTCAAGGCCCTCTCCGCGGACGCCCTCCGCTCCTCCACGGAACAGTTCCTGCAGCTCGCGAAGTCGTCCCTCTCCACCCAGACCGAGGAAGCGAAGGGCGAGATCGAGAAGCGCAAGACCGCCATCGAGACGCTCATCCGGCCGGTGGCGGAGTCGCTGGGGAAATTCGAGCTGCGCATCGGCGAGATCGAGAAAGCCCGCGAGGGCGCGTATGCGGAGCTGAAGGAACAGGTCCGTGCGCTGGGCGAAGGCCAGCTCGGCCTCCAGCGGGAGACCGCTTCCCTGGTGAAGGCGCTGCGCCAGCCCACCGGCCGCGGCCAGTGGGGGGAACTCCAGCTCCGCCGGGTGGTCGAGCTGGCCGGGATGCAGGAACATTGCGATTTCGAAACCCAGCACCAGACCGCGAATGACGAGGGCAGGCGCCTCCGCCCGGACCTGATCGTTCGGCTGCCCGCGGGCAAGACCATCGTGGTCGATTCCAAGACGCCGATGGATGCCTACCTCGACGCGCTGGAAGCCAACGACGAGGCCCAGCGGGACCTGGCACTCCAGCGCCACGCCCAGCAGGTGCGCACGCACATCCAGCAGCTCGCGTCGAAGAACTACAGCGCGCAGTTCGCGGAAGCTCCGGAGTTCACCGTGCTGTTCCTGCCCAGCGAGTCCTTCTTCTCCGCCGCCCTCCAGCACGACGCCACCCTGATCGAGCGAGGCGTGAAGGAAGGCGTGATCCTGGCTACGCCCACCACGCTCATCGCCCTGCTCCGCGCGGTGGCCTACGGCTGGCGGCAGGAGTCCATCGCGGAAAATGCCCGCGAGATTTCGCAGCTCGGCAAGACCCTGCACGAGCGCCTGGGCAAACTGGCGGAGCATTTCGCCAAGGTCGGCCGCTCGCTCGGCAATGCGGTCGATAGCTACAACAGCGCCGTCGGATCCCTGGAAACGCGGGTGCTGCCCGCCGCCCGCAAGTTCGAGGAACTGAAGGCCGCACCGGACTCCGCTTCGATCCAGAACCTGGAACCCATCGACAAGACCCCGCGCCTCGCTGCCCCGGAAGAAACGTCTCCAGCCCCCACCCCGCCCGTCCGCCCTCAGATCCCGGCGAACGCGCTGGCAGCCCTGGCAAAGGCCCGCGACATCGCCGCCAGCCATCAGGCCGCCGAGCCGATCACCGTTCCTGATGCCGCGGAACTGGACCCGAATGACGAGGATTTCACCTTCGTGCCGGATGCCCCGGCCAGTGCCCGCAGCGCGGCGAGTGACTTGCGCTCCGCTTTGGGTTAATATCCCTCCAGCCATGCATCCCGCTCTGACCGGCCAGTCGATCGACCAGATCTCTTCCTTTCTGAAGGAGGCCGGTGAGCCCGCGTTCCGGGCCGGGCAGATCATGGAATGGATCTGGAAGAAAAAGGTCACGTCCATCGACGCGATGACCAACCTGCCCGCGGCCTTGCGGGAGAAGCTCACGCAGCATTTCCGCCTGGGAGCGTTGGAACACACCCACACCCAGGGATCGAAGGACACCACGCGCAAATTCCTCTTCCGCCTGCATGACCACCGCTACGTGGAAAGCGTGCTGATCCCGGCGAACCCCGCGCTTTACGGCGAAAAATCGGACCGCCGGACGCTCTGCGTTTCATCCCAGGTGGGGTGTGCCTACGGCTGCAAGTTCTGCGCCTCCGGCCTCGCGGGATTCACACGGAATCTCGATCCATCGGAAATCGCCGGGCAGGTGCTGGCGGCGGAACAGCTTTCCGGGGAGCGGGTGGACAACCTGGTCTTCATGGGCATGGGCGAGCCGCTGGCCAACCTCGACAACCTGCTGGCCGCCATCGGTCTGATCACCGGCGAAAAGTCGCTCCACCTGGGCGCACGCCATCTCACCATCTCCACCTCCGGCTTGGTGCCGAAGATCCGCCAACTGGCGGAGCATCCGCAGCAGATCCGCCTGGCCATCTCCCTCCACGGTGCGACCGACGACGTGCGGAACCAGATCATGCCGGTGAACAAGAAGTGGCCGGTGGCGGAGCTGTTCGACGCGCTCGACTACTGGAACTCCCGCAAAAACCAGAAGCTCACGCTGGAATACATCCTCATCCAGGGGGTGAACGATTCGCTCGAGCAGGCGGCGATCCTCGCCCGCCACGCCCGCAAGCTGCACGCGAAGGTGAACCTCATCCCCTACAACACCGTCGAGGGGCTGGACTGGAAACGCCCCGCCGTGAGCCACTGCCGCGCCTTCCAGGATGTCCTGAAGAACGCCGGCGTCTCCGCCACGCTCCGGCTGGAGAAAGGTCACGACATCGACGCCGCCTGCGGCCAGCTCCGGCTGAAACAGGAGACGCAGGAAGGCATCATCGAGGCCCCGATGAAGCAGCGATGAGCGAAAATCCCTACGCGCCTCCCGTTTCCAATCACTCTCCGGACGACCTGCCGGACGCCCCGTTACCTTCCGGCTGGCGTGTGGACGGGAGGACGCTCCTGGTGAGGCAGGAGGCCCAGTTGCCGATGATCGACCCGTTCGACGGCACCTCATTCGGAACAATGACCCTGCGGTCCATCTCCATCCGCCATTGCCCGCTGTGGCGCAGCGTGCTGATGCCGGCCAGTGCGGTGGCTCTTGTGGGTGGAGGATTCGCCGCGGATTCCGCCGGTGGCTTGATCGCGGGAGCAGGCGTCGTGGGGCTGCTGGTCTGCCTTGTTTCCGGCTTCTTCCTGACGTCCGTCCGCATCAGGGTTTTCACCAGCCCGTCGTCCAACCGGAAGATCGTTGCCTCCGGTATCCTGGTCACGGCCTTCCAGTTCGTATTCATCGTTTCCGTCATCAAGCTCACGTTCGGCTCCATGTCCTCCACCGTGCTGACCTCGGCCGCGGTTCTAATGGGCGTGCTGCTGGTGGGCATCATCACACTCCGCTTCCTCCATCGCAGACTGAAATGCCGGGTTCGCCGGGGAAGCGAGTTTGAGATACACAATTTCCATCTCACCGCGATCGGATACCTCCAGCAGCGGAAATCCCGCCCCGACGCTCCGTTCACCTCGAATTCTGGATCGCCTCGCTGACCGCGGGGAAGATCTGCTTTTTCCGGCTGACGACGCCCGGAGCGTCGAACAAGTGGGTGTCCGTCCGCTTGAAGGGGAACTGGTTGAGGATCGGCTCCTCGCCCACGGCGAGGATGACGCTGTGGTGGCGGGCCACATCGGTGATGGCCAGAACGCCGAAGGCGTAGCCCTTCGAGCGGACCAGCTCCTTCAGAACGCACTCCAGTTCCTCCCGCCGCGGGCCGAAGCCATGCAGATCCCTTTCCTCCACCTGGGAGATGCTGACGGTCATGCCGTCCTCCGTGAATTCCTTGCGGTCGGCGTTGAGGATCTCCTCCGGAGTTCCCGTGGCCAGCAGGGAACCTACGGCAAAGAATTCCTCGGTGAATTCCTCCGCGTCGATGTCCGCGATCTTGCAGAGCCAGTTGAGCATCTCCCTGTCCAGCAGGGTGGTCGTCGGAGAGGTGAGGCACAGCGTGTCCGAGACGATGCCCGCGCAGAGGCACATGGCCACGCCCGCATCCGGGGTGAGGTCACGGTGCATGAACTTCCGCGCCACCAGGGTGGAGGTGGAGCCCACCGGCTCGTTGAGGTAGCGGATGGGCTCCCGTGAAACGAGATTCCCCGCCAGCCGGTGGTGGTCGATGACTTCGGTGATCTCCGCCTCCTCGACCCCGGCCACGGCCTGGGCGTATTCGTTGTGGTCCACCAGCGCGAGCCGGATGCGCGGCGGGTCCACCAGGTCCGACTTGGAAAGAACGCCGATCATTTTCCCGCTGCCCTGCTCCATCACCGGAAAGAGATCCTGGTCGAGCGCGGTGAGACGCTTGCGGAGGCGGGAAACCGGCTCATTGGAACCGATGGTGACGATGTTGGACGTCATGACGTGCTTCACCGTGCGGGAGCAACGCAGGAGGGTGGAGGCACTGGCGGTGTCCTGGTGGCAGAGCAGCACGACCACGCCCTTTTTCTTCGCGTACTCGGCGATGTCCTGGGTGACGGTATTTCCGCCGGTGACGAGCAACCCGCGCGCGCCGTGGTCGATGGCGTAACGCTGGACGATCGGGCGGTCGCCGCAGATCACGAGAAAGCGATCCACAAGCCCTTCCTGCTTCGCCGTCTTCAGGCGCTTGTCCACCGTGTTCTGCGAGGACGCCCCCACCAGCAGGATGAGTTCCTCCTCGGACTCCGCGGGCGGGAGGTTTGCCCCCACGCTGGTGGCCTGGAGGGTGTCCACCACCTTTGAGAATGAAACATGGACGGTCCGCACCTTCATCCCATCCGTCTCCGGGGGCAGCAGCAGGCCCAGCAGATCCAGATAGCGCAGCATCCCACGCAGCCCGCCCGCCGCATCCACGACCGGGGCGCTGCGCACCCCGAAGGACAGCAAGCGGCGGTAGGCGGTCAGGAAGGTATCGCTCTCCGCCACCTGGACGATGTCCCGCCGGCAAAGCATGCCCGCGGAGACCCTCACATCGTTCAACAGCACGGGCGGCTCGATGTCCGCCTTGTCCAGCACCCACCGGGTCCTCTGAGGGAGATCCCCGCAACGGGCGGCGATGGCATTCGGGACTTCACCGGAGGCCCGCAGCAGGGCGGCGTGGCCGATGGCTGAACAGATCGCGTCCGTATCCGGATTGCGGTGGCCGATGACGTAGAAAGGAAGCATGAACAGGCGGAAGATTTAACCGGAGTTCCCCCGGATTTCGACCAATTATTTATCCCAATGCAGCGGGCATGCCAGACGCCCGCCCAACAGGATGTCAGTCGGTTCCTCCCCCAGCCCCCCGGGTGAAGCGCCGCATCAGTTCCGCGTGGGACTGCACGTTGAAGTTGGCGTAGATGTCCTTCACGTAGCCGGACACGGTGTGGATCGAGAGATTCAGCCGGTCGGCGATCATCTTGCGGCTGTGTCCCTCCAGCAGGAGGTTGAGGACCAGCCGCCGCGGCCTGGACAACTCCGGGGTCTTTGCCCCGAAATCCTCCGGCCAACCCTCCGCGTGCAGCCAAAAGGCCTCCGTCAGGAGAATGTGCGCGATCTTCCGTTCCCGCTCGCTGAACATGGGTTGGTCGGCCCTGCGGTAAAGGGCGATGATGCTCACGCACTCCTCATTCAGCGGGCGCGCGGAAAGGATGATGGGGGCGATGTCCGCCGCCAGCCAGAAATCGTTGGCCACGGCGGCGGAAGCGGAATCGCCCGGACGGTCGATCTGCTGCCGCGTCCGTGTGATGTGGGATTTCCGCTCCATGAGTTCCTCGGTGAATGGCCCCATCAGCACCTTCATGCCCGGATGTTCCACCGCCTGGAGATAACGCGCGAACCGTTCTTCATCGAAACCTTCGTGGAGATAAGATGCATAGACCGGTGGCCGCGAGGGATCCAGATAACCCAACGCCCACACCCAACTGTCCGCTCCGACCAGCCCCAGCAATCCATCCATGAGATAGCGCTTGGAGGTGGTGTGATCGCCTCTCAGCGCCGCCACCTCCGCCACCAGCCGCACCATCGCACGCGCATCCTTTTCTCCCACAGAGTCTTCCATTTCGCTCTCCATCCCCACCCTACCTCCGGAAGCAGGAGCGGACAACCGGAAAGGGCCTGCCCGGACAGTCACCTTCCCTAAGCGGCTCCCGTCCCCCGGGTGAAACGCCGCATCAGCTCCGCGTGGGACTGCACGTTGAAGTTGCGGTAGATGTCCTTCACGTAGCCGGACACGGTATGGATCGAAAGGCCCAGCTTATCGGCGATCATCTTCCGGCTGTGTCCCTCCAGCAGGAGGTTGAGGACCAGCCGCCGCGGCCGGGACAGTTCGGGGGTCTTTGCCCCGAAATCTTCCGGCCAGCCCTCCGCATGCAGCCAGAAGGCCTCCGTGAGAAGGATGTGCGCCACCATCCGGTCACGTTCGCTGAAGGCGGGTTGGTCAGGCCGACGATACACACCGATGATGCTGACGCATTCCTCATTCACAGGACGCGCGGATACAATGAGGGATGAGACATCCGCAGCCAACAGAAGTTCATTCGCGGCAGCGACCGCCTCCGCCTCTTCCGGGAGGTCCGCCTGCTGGCTCCTCCGCGTGTGGTCGATCTGCTCCCTGGTCCGTGTGTGCTGGATCCCCCGCTCCATCAGCTCCCTGGTGAAAGGCCCCGTCAGGACTTTCATTCCCGGATGCTCGATGGCCTGAAGATAACGCGCGAACCTTTCATCATCAAAACCTTCATGAAGATAGGCGGCATAGACCGGAGGACGGGAAGGATCCAGATAGCCCAGGGCCCAAACCCAACTGTCAGCAGCGGCCAGCTCCCTGAGGCCATTCATGAGATAGCGTTTGGAAGTGGTATGGTCGCCCCGCAGCGCCGCCACCTCCGCCACCAGCCGCACCATCGCGCGCGCATCTTTCTCTTCCACGAAGTCTTCCATCCCGATGCCCAAAGCTACCCTTCCGCTTTTCCCGGACAATCGGAAAACTCCTCCGTTCCCGGTCACGGGGATCCCTTCACCGCGGCCTCCTCCCGATTCAGTGGCCCATCTTCGGCGCCAGGCAATATTGGAGCAGCATCACCGTGGGCTTCGGCAGGTAGAGCACATTGATTTCCTTTGGCTTGTCAGGGCTGCGGAGCATCGTGGTGATCCTGAACGTCCCGTCCGCCCCCGCTTCGGTCTGGTGGATGACCTTGTAGGAAGGCGTGCCCTTTCTCCGGAACTGGACGTAATTGTACATACCCATCCCGACATCCACCCCATCGATGAATGTCTTCGGGGACTCACTGGTGAACTGGACCGCAACGACCTGGTCCCAGGAATCCGTCACCACCACCATCCGGTTGAAATCCCCTCCCCCTCCGCCCCACGCGTTGAAATCGCCGTCGAACCCATGGTAATAGAAACTCCCCTTGGGAAAGCCCGGCACGCCGATGGAGATGCGGCTGGTTTTCGAACGGAAGCCCTTGAGGGTCCGGAAGGGCCTGATGAACTCACCGAGCTGGCAGAGGTAAGGCTTCTGCAAAAGCGCGGTGCCCTCACCGAATGCCGGGAGGAAATCCGGCCGGTCACCGGCAATCTCCGGCAGATGCTGGCCGAAGAGGCGGCGGAAGTCCTGGACCGCCTTGTCATGCGAGGACGCATCCATCCAGTCCCTGGACAGCCTTACCCTGGCGAACCGGATGGGAGAGGAAAGATACCCGCTGCTGACCTGCGGCAGGCGTTCCTTTTCATGGGCGATGGATTTCCTCAACTGCGGCGACGTCTCCCCGCAGGCCTGCTCCATCCGCTCCAGGGCACGGCCGAACTGGGAACAAAGAAGCTGCACCTGGTCCGGCCGGGTCTTCATTTTCAGCAGCGAGTCGAACAAGCTGCGTTTGTCGAAATACTCGTTGGTGATCCGCGGGCTCTCCCAGTTATCGGGCATCTGTTTCCGCAGTGGGGGCCGGACGGCGGCCTTCTTCTGCGAGGCCTGAGGGATGATCTCCTCTTCCTCCTCCGGCAGCGGCTCAACAGGTTGGTTGACCCCCGCAAGGATGGATTCCGCCTTCGAGCGGATGCGCTCCACCGTGGCGGCGTTGGCTTCCGTGCGCCTCGCCACCATTTCCGGTTTCCATTCCGGGTGGTCCCGGCGGATGCGTTCGACCAGCATGACCGCCTCCGCGATCCTTTCCGCCGCCCTGTTGAAGTCCCCTTCTTTCTCCGCCTTCTCCGACTCCCCCGCCACGACATAACTGCGGAAATAGATCTCCGCGGGATCCATGGCATCCACCTGATCTCCGGGAGCCTCTTGTGCGGAGAGGACAGGTGTCATGAACGCCATCGCCCCGGCTGCAAGAAAAGCAGCCAGCGCCTTCCGGCCGGTGCCCTTCCGCTTGCCGTGGGATTCCACCTTCCTGCCCTCCATCATGAATGTGATTCCTTCCATGGTCGGCGGGTTCATTTGGCCAGCGGGAAAAGCGGATCGTCCGGAGCCCTGCATTTTTTCCCCTCCTCGGCGAAGATGTAGGGCTTGAGAACGACCAGCTTGTGCCTGAAGGCGGGATCCAGAACGATCGTGGAACCCTTCAGGTAATTCGGCAGCTTGAGCTCGGAATCAGGCTTGATCTCGTAGGTGGTCGCGTTGATCTCCTGGGTGGCGCCATGGATTCCGAAACGGCGGGTGATGGAGTTGTCCTTTTTCTCCAACATGACGATCCGCCCCTGGGCGATGATTCCGTTGAAGGCGAAAACGATGGCACCGTCAGGAGAGGCGGAAATCAGGGACACGGTCTGGCTGTAGGTGTCCCGGTTGACCCTGAAGCCCAGGGTGAGAAGGGTCGCGTTCCAGCCGATGGGATACCTGGAGAGGCTCTCCGGGCTGATATCGTAGGTGACATGGCGGTTGAAGGCCGCCCGTTCGGCGAGATTCTCATCGAAGTATTTCCCGAATCCCTGGATGGCATCATCCATCCGGGTGCCTACCGTGTTCCGGGTGCCGCAATAACGGCCGAGCCAGGTCTGAACCCACTCCGCTTTCCTCTCGAACCGCCCCTCCAGCTTGATGGGCAGGGCACCTTCCTGGTCCCACCACAGGACGAAGTTGGTGAAGCTGGCAGGAAAGGCGTCCGCCCCCTTCTGTCCGTATTCCCGATGGTCGATCGAAGGAATCTTCATGCGGTCCGGGAAGCCGGCCGGCTTGAAGATCGGCGCGGTTTCCAGCAACGGCTCCCTCTTCAGCGCATCCTCATCCGCCGCCCCCATCGCCGCCCTGACAAAGGTCCTGTCCGCCGCGCCCATCTCATCGACGATCATTTCGATGCGCTTGCCCCCCGCCGCCCGGAGCGTGACGTGCATGCGGTCGTTCACCCAGCTTTCCAACTGGGCTGTCACCGGCTTGCCCGCAACCGTCCAGGATCTCCATTGGAAATAGTCCACGCCTTCACGGGCAACCGCCGCCGGGGCGGGCGATACCGGCTTCAGCTTCAGCAGGTTGACCGTGTTTTCATCCAGGGTGGCAATCTCGTATCTTTTGATACCGTCCGAATGGATGATGTGGACGGAGTCCCCTTCTGTTTTGGAAACGCGGCAATTCCTGAGAGTCAAGCCGTCTGGAAACGTCAAATCGACCCCGTTGGGAGATGGCTCCTGTGGCGGTTTCTCCATTTTCGGTGGCCGCGCTTGTAGATCTTGATATGCCAGCAAGTGGCGTCTCATGCGTATGGTCTTGGGGTAGAGAAATTCCCCTGCAGCCGGCGAGGCAGCCGCGGTTTCCTCGTACAGCTCCAGGATTTTCTGGAACTCCTCATCACCCGGCTGCACCACCTGATGTTTGTAATGCATCAGGCCCCGAAGACGGTAACTGCTGATATGGATGGGGAGTCTTCTCGAAGGGATGTATCCTGTATGAATGAATACCCTGTATCCATCACTCAACTTCTCGATCCTTTCAAACTCAAGGCATTCGACTTTCTCCAATGGAACCTCCGGATTATCCGCATACAGGATAAGGCCTTGCGGTGCCGCCTCAGCGGAAAAAGTCACCAGACAGGCGATGATCGGAGTGAAGATCCTGGGTTTCATGGGGAGGGGGAAGCAATGGACTTAGGGAAAAGAGCCGACCGATTTATAGCAACTGGCACAACCAACCCGGATGTTTCTAACAGGTGGGTTGTGAAAGATCAAGAAACAGACGGGACCCAACCATGTCGGCCCGCGCCGAGCAGGCTGATATCACCGAGTCGGCACTCACCTGAGAACCAGATATCGTCCGGAACCGCCCGCAAAACGCATTCCCCTTCCTTTCCGGTCCCGCTTCTCCAGCCGAATATGGGATTCCCCCTCCCGAAACGATGGGGTTGCCAGATGCAGGGGAAACGCTACTGTCCCGCCCCGGCCTGAGTCTGCCGGTCACTGAAAATGAGCCTGCCACATGTAGCGATCGTTGGTGCCACGGGTGCCGTCGGCATTGAAATGCTTCTTTGTCTCGAACAGCGGAATTTCCCGGTCGGGAAGCTCACGCTGCTCGCTTCCGCCCGCTCGGCGGGCAAACGGCTCGTTTTCAAAGGCGAGGAAATCGAGGTGAAGGAACTCACCCATGACTCCTTCGCGGGCATCGACATCGCGCTTTTCAGTGCCGGAGGCGGCATTTCGCTGGAATACGGCCCTTCCGCCGCCAAGGCCGGGGCCATCGTCATCGACAACTCGTCCGCCTTCCGCATGGATCCGGACGTCCCTCTCGTCGTGCCCGAGATCAACCCGGCGGCCGCGAAGAATCCGCCGAAGGGCATCATCGCCAACCCGAACTGCACCACCATCATCTCGCTGATGGCGCTGGCACCGCTGCACGAAAAGTTCGGCCTGGAGTCGATCATCGCCTCCAGCTACCAGGCGGTTTCCGGTTCGGGAGCGCAGGGCATCATCGAGCTTGAGGAGCAGGTGAAGGCCATTGCCAACGGCCTGGAGGTCACCACCAAGGTCTACCCGCGCCAGATCGCCTTCAACGTCATCCCACAGGTCGATGTCTTCACGGACAACGGCTACACGAAGGAGGAGATGAAGATGCAGAACGAGGGCCGCAAGATCCTCGGCTTCCCAGAGCTGAAGGTTTCCTGCACTTGCGTCCGCGTGCCGGTCTACCGCTCGCACTCCGTTTCCATCACCGCGAAGTTCAGGCAGCCGGTCGATCCGGAATCCGCCCGCGCCGCCTACGCGGGCAAGCCGGGCGTCCAGGTCGTGGACAATCCCGCCGAAAAGCTGTTCCCCGTGCCGCTCGACACGACCGGCAAGGACGACTGCCTGGTCGGCCGCATCCGGAAGAACCTCGTCCTGGACAACGCGCTCGACCTCTGGGTCGTCGGCGACCAGGTACGCAAGGGCGCTGCCCTCAATGCGGTGCAGATCGCGGAGATCCTCTGATCCACGAAATCGGACCTTGAGGACGGTCGGGGCACGTGGTATCTGACAGGAATCAAATCATGAGCCTGGAGGAAATCGCACTCGCTCTACCGCGGCTTGAAAAGCTCCGGCTCATGGAAGCACTTTGGTCGGATCTGGTATCCCAGCCTGAATCCATGGAATCTCCATCCTGGCACCAGGCCGCGCTCCGGGAAACCGAAGCGCGGCTCGCCGCAGGAACCGAGGAGATTCTGGATTGGACCGAGGCGAAGAGGCGTTTGGCCGGGGGACGATGAGAATCCGGATTCTTGCCACAGCGGTCGCGGATCTGGAAGCGGCACGGGAGTTCTATGACCTCCAGGAACCCGGCGTGGGCGACTATTTCCAGGACTGCCTGTTCTCCGAAATCGAATCACTGATTCTCCATGCAGGCATCCACCGGAAGGTGCACGGCTACCACCGCCTGCTTTCAAAGCGCTTTCCCTACGCGATCTACTACCGGATTGACGAAGCATCGGTGACCTTGATGCATCGGGTCTTGGATTGCCACCGTGATCCTGAAACAAACCGGAAAAGCCTTGGACCTGACTTATGGACCTGAAGACCTATCTCAAAGCCATGGCCGCGGAAACGGATGCGGCCCTCGACCGTTTTCTTCCCAAGGAAGAACAGTCTCCTTCCACGATCCATTCCGCGATGCGCTACAGCGTCTTCGCCGGGGGGAAACGTCTCCGTCCCATCCTCTGCCTCGCCGCCGCCGAAGCTTGTGGCGGTGCCGCGGAAGACGCGCTCCCGCCTGCCTGTGCGGTGGAGCTGATGCATACCTACTCCCTTGTCCACGACGACCTTCCCGCCATGGACGACGACGACCTGCGCCGTGGCCGCCCGACGTGCCACAAGGTGTATGGCGAGGGCATGGCCGTCCTCTGCGGCGACGCGCTGCTCACGGAGGCTTTCATCGTCATTTCCCAGGCCAAGGCCACGAAGCGTTACGGAGCCCGCGAATATGTGGCCGAGCTAGCCACCACCGGCGGCAGCCTGAAGCTGATCGGCGGACAGGTGCTGGACCTCGAAGGCGAAGGAAAAAAACTCGGGAAGGAGGATCTGATCCGCATCCATGAGGCGAAGACCGCCGCGCTTCTCACCACCTCGCTGCGGCTCGGGGGCATGACAGCCAACGCGAAACCGGAAAAACTCCAGGCGCTGACTGATTTCGGCTACGCCCTCGGCCTCGCCTTCCAGGTGATCGACGACATCCTCGACGTCACCCAGAGCACGGAAGTGCTGGGCAAGACCGCCGGCAAGGACGCTGCGGTGGAAAAGTCCACCTACCCCTCCGTCCTTGGGCTGGAAGATTCCCGGAAGGAAGCCGCCAAGCTCACCAGACAGGCGCTTGCCGCACTCGAACCCCTGGGCAAAAAAGCCGCCCGCCTGCGGGAGATCGCGGCCAGCCTGCTGGAGCGGGAGTATTGAGCAACGGCTCTCAGCCCTTCACCAGTTTCCGGAAATACTCGATCGTCGGATCGAGACCTTGGTCCAGCGAAACCTGTGGCTGCCAGCCGAGTTCATTGCTCGCCAGCGTGATGTCCGGGCGGCGCTGCTTCGGGTCATCGCCCGGCAAGGGATGGAAGGTGATCTTCGATGGGCCGCCGACCTTTTTCAGAACCATCTCCGCCAGTTGCAACATGGTGAACTCACCCGGATTGCCGATGTTCACCGGGCCTTGCAACGTGGGATGGTTCATCAGGCGGACGAAGCCTTCGAGGAGATCGTCAACGTAACAGAACGAACGGGTCTGGGTGCCGTCCCCGTAGATCGTGAGATCCTTCCCGGCCAGCGCCTGAACGATGAAATTCGAAACCACACGCCCGTCATCCGGCAGCATGTTCGGGCCGTAGGTGTTGAAGATCCGCACCACACGGATCTCAGTTCCGTGCTGGCGATGGTAGTCGAAGAACAAGGTCTCAGCCACCCGCTTCCCTTCATCATAGCAGGAACGGATGCCGATGGGGTTCACGCAACCTTTGTAGGTCTCCGGCTGCGGATGCACTTCCGGATCGCCATAAACTTCCGAGGTCGAAGCCTGGAAAACACGCGCCCCCACCCTCTTCGCCAGTCCCAGCGAATGCATGGCCCCGAGGAACGAGGTCTTCGTCGTCTTGATGGGGTTGTGCTGGTAGTGCGGCGGGGAGGCCGGGCAGGCCAGATTGTAGATCTGGTCCACCTCGAAGTGGAACGGATTGGTCACGTCATGGCGGACCAGCTCAAAATCCGGATTCTTCAGCAGGTGGGCGACATTCCGCTTCCGGCCGGTGAAGAAGTTATCGAGGCAGATCACCTCATTACCCTCGTTGAGAAGGCGCGCGCAGAGGTGCGACCCGAGAAAACCCGCTCCACCGGTAATGAGTATCCGCATGGACGGAAAACCAGCGGGAAAAGGCTGCGGTGACAAGCCAGTAACCCCGGTTTGTTCAAAAAAGTTTGAACAAACCGCCCTTTCCGGCAAGATCCCCCCATGGCTGGCCTAGGTAGTCAGGACAACAACTCCTCCGCAGACAGCCTGCTCGACCCGATCGAACGGCAGGTGGTGGACATTTTTGTCGATGGCGTGCGGGTGCTTGGCCTCCCCCGGTCCATCGGGGAAATCTACGGACTTTTGTTCATCACGCCCTCCCCGCTGTCCCTTGACGACCTGGTGGTGAAGCTGGGGATCAGCAAAGGCTCCGCCAGCCAAGGGCTGCGGATGTTGAAAAGCCTCGGTGCCATCCGGGAAGCGGAGGGGATCACCGACCGCCGCACCCACTTCGAACCGGCCGTGGAGTTGAAAAGACTGGTCGGGGGATTCATCCGGGAGCAAGTCCGCCCCCATATCGAAAGCGGCAGATCGAAGATCAAGCGCCTTGAGGAAGCGATACCGTCCGTCGGCCAGGACAAGCAGGAGTTCGTGAAAGAAAGGGTGGAGCGCTTGGACCAGTGGATGAGGCGCAGCCGCCAGGTCCTGCCCCTGCTCCAGAAAATTCTCGGACAATGATCCACGATCCCGACCAGCCGGCGTGGTATTGCGCCCGTACCCAGACGAAGCGGGAACACATCGCGGCGGAGTACTTGCGCGGCTTGGAGGAAGTTGAGGTTTTCTGCCCCAGGATCCGCTACAGGAAGGCGACCAGCCGGGGCAAGATCTGGTGGGTGGAACCGCTGTTTCCCGGCTACCTGCTCGTCCGCTTCCGCCTTTCCCGGATGGAGCGCGCGGTGACCTTCAGCCAAGGCATCCGGGGGTTGGTGAAATTCGGCCGCGATGTGCCCCCTGTCCCGGACAACCTGGTGGAATCCCTGAAGGAGGAGGTGAAACTGCGTTCGCAGGATGGGGGGAGCGCCGCCGAAATTTTCAACGTCTCCCCCGTTCTGGAAATCGGCGACGAAGTCGAAATCGCTTCCGGCCCCTTCCAAGGGATGCGCGGTCCGGTGGTGGAGGTTCTCTCCGCCACGGAACGGGTGAAGATCCTGCTGGAATTTCTGGGACAGGAACATGCCGTGGATCTGGATTTTTTCTCCATCGTGCTGCCCCGACGCCCACTCCCCTGAACCTGAAGGATCTTGCAAACCGACTTCTCCACCGATTTCCTCATCATTGGCGCGGGCTTCTCCGGGCTGGTCGCCGCGGAGCGTCTTTCCGCGGCGGGGTGGAGATGCGTGGTGGTGGACCGACGGCCCCATCTCGCCGGCAACGCCTTCGACAGCACGGACGGAGTGGGAGTCCTCACCCATCGCTACGGCCCCCATTATTTCCGCACCAATTCCCGGCGGATCCTCGATTACCTCTCGCGCTTCACCGCGTGGCACGAGGTGGCCTACACCATCAAGAGCTTCGCACGCGGACGCTACTGGAGTTTCCCGATCAACCTCAACACCTTCGAGGAACTGATGGGACGTTCCTCAACCCCGGAGGAATTCACGGCATGGCTGGAGGCCAACCGGCTGCCGGTCAACCAACCGAAGGATTCCGAGGAAGTGATCCTCTCCCAGGCTGGCCGGGAATTTTACGAACTGTTCTTCGAGGGCTACACCCAGAAGCAGTGGAAACGCCATCCCCGCGAGCTGGACCCATCCGTCTGCGGCCGGATCCCGATCCGGACGAACCGGGACAACCGGTATCTGACGGAGGAGTTCCAGGCCCTGCCGGACAAAGGCTACACCGCCCTTTTCGACAACCTGCTGGCAGCTTCTCCGGGAATCGAGGTGCAACTGGGCATTGATTCAGAGGAGGCCCGCCGCCGGTGGAAACACCGCCACCTGATCTACACCGGGGCGATCGACGAATATTTCGGCTATCGGTTCGGGCCGTTGCCCTACCGTTCGCTGCGGTTCGAGCATGAGGCGTTTTCCGCCGAGCAGCTCCGGGAGCGGGAACCGATCGCCGGGAAGCGGGGGTTCTGGCAACCGTCGATGCAGGTCAACTACCCTGAAATGGGCGTGCCCTTCACAAGGATCGTCGAAATCAAGCACGCCACCGGCCAGCAGATCGCGGCCAGCAGCATCATGCGGGAGTTTCCGAAAGACTGGACTCCGGGAGGGGATCCGTATTATCCCGTCCCCGCACCCGACAGCCGCGCCGCCTACCTCCGGTATGCCCAGCTTACCTCTACGGAGGAAAACACGAGCTTCATCGGCCGCCTTGCCACCTACCGATACTACAACATGGATCAAGTGACAGGAATGGCCCTGGCCGAGGCGGACCGGTTGTTGAACCGCTACGGCAGACCGTGTCCCTGATATGAAAAAGCTCTTCATCACGGGTCATCGCGGCATGGTGGGCTCCGCGCTTGTCCGCAAGGCCGGACAGCTTGGCATCCATGAAACCATCACCGCCGGCAGGGATGTGGTGGATCTCACCAACCAGGCGGAGGTCTTCGCATTCCTAGGCAGGGAAAAGCCGGACACGGTGATCATCGCCGCGGCGAAGGTCGGGGGCATCCATGCGAACTCCACCTATCCGGCGGATTTCATCTACGAGAACATCGCCATCGCGGCAAATCTGGTGGAAGGCAGCAGGCGGGCGGGCGTGGAGCGGGTCTTGTTCCTGGGTTCCTCCTGCATCTATCCGAAGCATGCTCCCCAGCCGATGCCGGAAAGCTGCCTGCTCACCAGCCCGCTGGAGACGACCAACGAGGCCTACGCGGTGGCGAAAATCGCGGGATTGAAACTCTGCCAGCATTACCGCGCCCAGCATGGCCTGCTCTATCACAGCGCGATGCCGACCAATCTCTATGGTCCGGGAGACAACTATCATCCGGAGAATTCCCACGTGATCCCGGCACTGATCCGCCGCTTCCACGAAGCGCAGGCCGCCGGCGCACCATCCGTCACCATCTGGGGGACGGGCACCCCGCTGCGCGAATTCCTGCATGTGGACGATCTGGCGGACGCCTGTTTCCACCTGCTGCGGCTCGATGACCCGCCGGACTGGGTGAATGTCGGCGTCGGCGAGGACATCAGCATCCTCGATCTGGCGAAGCTCATCGCCCGGACCGTGGGCTTCGAAGGGGCGATTCTGACGGACCCCGCCAAGCCCGACGGCACCCCGCGCAAACTGCTGGATACCTCGCTGATCCGCTCCACCGGCTGGACGCCCTCCATTGAATTCCGGGATGGACTCTCCGCCGCATACGCTGATTTCCTCTCCTCGACCGCCTCGGGAACCGCCCGCACCCAATAAACCTCCCTGTCTTCAAATGAAACGTGCCCTCATCACCGGCATCACCGGGCAGGATGGATCCTATCTGGCGGAGTTCCTGCTGGAGAAAGGTTACGAGGTCCACGGAATCAAAAGGCGCGCCTCACTGTTCAACACGGAGCGGGTGGATCATATCTACGAGGACCCGCATGTGGAGAATTCCCGCTTCCGCCTCCACTACGGCGACCTCACGGATACCTCGAACCTGAACCGGCTGATCGCACAGATCCAACCCGATGAGATCTACAATCTGGGAGCCCAGTCGCACGTGGCTGTTTCCTTCGAGGCTCCGGAATACACCGCCGACGTGGATGCCATCGGCACGCTGAGGCTACTGGAGGCCATCCGTTTCCTCGGGCTGGAGAAGAAGACCCGCTTCTACCAGGCCTCGACTTCCGAGCTCTATGGCCTGGTGCAGGAAATCCCCCAGAAGGAGACCACCCCTTTCCACCCCCGCTCGCCCTATGGTGTCGCGAAGCTTTATGCCTACTGGATCACGGTGAATTACCGCGAGGCCTATGGCATCTATGCCTGCAACGGGATCCTGTTCAACCACGAGTCACCACGCCGCGGCGAGACCTTCGTGACCCGGAAGATCACGCGGGGCATCTCGAACATCGCGCAGGGATTGGAAAAATGCCTTTATCTCGGCAATCTCGGCGCGCTGCGCGACTGGGGCCATGCCAAGGACTACGTCCGCATGCAGTGGATGATGCTCCAGCAGGACACGCCGGAGGATTTTGTCATCGCCACCGGAAAACAGATATCCGTCCGTGAGTTCGTCCGCCTCTCCGCCTTGGAAGCGGGCATCGAACTCGCCTTCGCAGGTGAAGGAGTGGATGAGATCGCCACGGTTTCCAGGATCATCGATCCGGAGAAAGCTCCGGCGGTTAAGCCCGGGGATCTGATCATCCGGGTCGATCCACGGTATTTCCGGCCGGCGGAGGTTGAAACCCTGCTCGGCGATCCGACGAAAGCGAAAGAGAAGCTGGGCTGGACCCCCCGGATCTCGGTCGAGGAAATGTGCGCCGAAATGGTGGCCTCCGACCTGGAAAAGGCACGGCGCCACGCACTTCTCGAAAACCACGGCCACCACATCGCCGTTCCCCAGGAATAATCCCCCCAAAAAAACTCTCCAACGACCTCCCCTAATATGAGCACTACCAAAAAACGCATCCTCGTCGCCGGCGGCGGCGGCTTCATCGGCGGCCATCTCGCCGGAGTCCTCCTCGAACGCGGCCATGAGGTCGTCGTGGCGGATATCAAGCCCATCTCACAATGGTATCAGAACCACGAGGGCGCCGAAAACCATGTCGCCGACATGGGGCTGCGCGACAAAGCCTTCGAACTGACCGAAGGCTGTGACGAGGTCTACTGCCTGGCCTGCAACATGGGCGGCATGGGATTCATCGAGAACAACCGGAGCCTGTGCATGCTCTCCGTGCTCATCAACACGCACATGCTTGAAGCGGCGAAGCATTTCGGCGTGAAGAAATATTTCTACTCCTCCAGCGCCTGCGTCTACCCGGACTACCGCCAGAAGGACTCGAACGTCACCGCCCTCAAGGAAAGCGACGCCTACCCCGCGATGCCTGAGAACGGCTACGGCTGGGAGAAGCTCTTTTCCGAGCGTCTGTGCAAGAACTTCGAGGAAGACTTCGGCTTCGTCTCGAAGGTATATCGTTTCCACAACGTGTACGGCACCTTCGGCACCTGGGACGGCGGACGCGAGAAGGCTCCTGCCGCGATGTGCCGCAAGGTGATCGAGTGCATCGACAAGAACGACCTCAACATCGAGATCTGGGGTGACGGGGAACAGACACGTTCCTTCATGTATATCGATGACTGCATCACCGGCATCGACAAGCTCATGGCCTCCGACTACACCGACCCGCTCAACCTGGGCCGTTCCGAACTGGTCACCATCAACCAGTTGCTTGGCATCGTCGAGGACATCGCCGGCGTGAAGCTGAACCGCAGCTACAACCTCAACGCCCCGCAAGGCGTCCGCGGCCGCAACAGCGACAACACGCTGATCAAGGAAGTCCTCGGCTGGGAACCATCGATCGACCTCCGCACGGGGATGGAGAAAACCTACCACTGGATCAAGCAGGAGTTCGACCGCAGGAAGCGCGGCGAGCACGTGATCCAATAACATCGGCCACCCTTGTCATCCGCCATGGAGACACGCAGCAACGTGCTGGGCGTGGGGATCAGTCCCCTGGACCTTCCCAGCGCCGTGGAGACCATCCTTGCCGCATCCTCGCGGCCGGGATTCTCCGGTTACGTCACCGTGACCGGGGTCCACGGAGTCATGGAAAGCCAGCGTGACGCCGCGTTGAAGGAGATCCACAACCGCTCCTTCCTTTCCGTCCCTGACGGCATGCCGATGGTCTGGGTGGGGAAATGGAACGGCTTCGAGGACATGGGCCGGGTGTATGGCCCGGACCTGATGCTCGGGATCACCGGCACCTGCGGCCCGGAGCGGGGTCACTTCTACTTCGGCGGCGGAGATGGAGTCACCACCAAGCTCGCGGAGAAACTCCAGGAACGTTTCCCCGGCAGCCGGGTCGTCGCCCAGGTGACCCCTCCGTTCCGCCCCCTGACTCCGGAAGAAGAGCAACAACTGGCCGCCACCATCCGCGAAACAAGGCCCCATTTTTTCTGGGTCGGCCTCAGTACTCCAAAACAGGAAAGGTTCATGCATTCCTTCCTGGAAAAATTCCCCGACCTGACAGCCGGCTGGGACCACGGACTGGTCATGCTGGGTGTCGGCGCGGCCTTTGATTTCCATGCCGGACTGGTGAAGCAAGCTCCATCCTGGCTCCAGAAGCGCGGCCTGGAATGGTTTTTCCGCCTGCTGATGGAACCGAAGCGCCTATGGAGGCGCTATCTCTACAATAACCCCCGCTTCATCTGGCAGATCTTCCTGCAGATGACGGAGTTGAAAAAATTCTGAACACACCCCATGCATCCGCCCGGATGCCCCAATCCCCGTTTTTTATGAAAGTCCAAAATATCTGCTGTCTCGGAGCCGGCTACGTCGGTGGCCCCACCATGGCGATGATCGCCGCCAAATGCCCGGACATCCAGGTAACCGTGGCCGACTTCAACGAGAAGCGCATCGATGCCTGGAACTCCGATGAGCTCCCGGTGTATGAGCCGGGACTTGATGAGGTGGTGCTCTCTGCCAGAGGCAGGAACCTTCACTTCACCACGGACATCCGGGCCGCCATCGCGGCAGCCGATCTCATCTTCGTATCCGTCGGCACCCCGACGAAGTCCTACGGAATCGGCGCCGGACGGGCAGCGGATCTCCGCTACATCGAGTCCGCCGCACGCCTGATCGCGGAAGTTTCCGACCGGGACAAGATCATCGTCGAGAAGTCCACCATCCCGGTGAAAACCGCCAGCGCGATCAAGACCATCCTGGCCGCGAACTCCCCCAATGGAGCGAAGTTCCAAGTTCTTTCCAATCCCGAGTTCCTTGCCGAGGGGACCGCCATCAGCGACCTGAACAACCCGGACCGCATCCTCATCGGCGGAGAAACCACCCCGGAAGGCTATGCCGCGGTGGAGGCTTTGGTTTCCGTCTATGCGAACTGGGTGCCGCGGGAGCGCATCATCACCACCAATCTTTGGTCATCGGAGCTTTCCAAGTTGGTGGCAAACGCCTTCCTCGCCCAGCGGATTTCCTCCATCAACTCAATCTCCGCCCTCTGCGAAGCCACCGGCGCGGATGTGGACGAAGTTGCCAAGGCCATCGGGATGGACTCCCGCATCGGCCCGAAGTTCCTCAAGGCCTCCGTCGGCTTCGGCGGCTCCTGCTTCCAGAAGGACATCCTCAACCTGGTCTATCTCTGCGAATCCTTCGGCCTGCCCGAAGTTGCAGCCTACTGGAACCAGGTGATCCAGATCAACGATTGGCAGAAGAGCCGCTTCGTCGAAAAAATCGTCCGCACGCTTTTCAACACGGTCTCAGGAAAGCGCATCGCCATCCTTGGCTTCGCGTTCAAGAAGGACACCAACGACACCCGCGAGTCCGCCGCCATCCACGTCTGCCGGGACCTCCTCCACGAGCGTGCCCAACTGGCGATCTATGATCCGCAGGTGGATGCCGCCGCGATCCACCGGGACCTCGTGGAGGTGGGCATCGATCCGTCCCTCGTCCTTTCCAACGTGGAAATCTGCTCCGATCCGTACGAGGCGGCCAACGGTGCCCACGCGCTCGCCACGCTGACCGAGTGGGATGAGTTCAAGACCCTGGATCTGGACAAGCTCCACGATCTGATGCTGAAACCCGCCTTCATTTTCGACGGACGGGCCGTGTTTTCCAGTACCGCGCTGAGGGAGCATGGCCTGGATGCGTTCATCATCGGCAAAGGCATCTAACCGCCGAACCGGTAACCGATCCCGCGCACCGTCCCGACGATGGATGGATGCGCCGGATCGGCTTCGATCTTCTTCCTCAGCGTGAACACGTGCTGGTCGAGCGTCCGGGAGTCCGGGAAGTAATCCAGACCCCAGCACTCATCGAGGAAAGTATCCCTGCTGACCGGCTTCCCCGCCTGCCGGTGGAGAAGGGCCAGCATCCGGACCTCCCGCTGGGTGAGTTCGATCTTTTTCCCCGCCCGCTCCGCCTCCAGGCGGTCCGGCCACACCCGCAGGTCCCCCATCGGGAAGGAATCTCCGCCATTTCCCTGCGCTCCGGATCTCCGCAGCGCCGCATGTACCCGCGCGACAACTTCGCCGCGGGTGAATGGCTTGCGGATGAAATCATCCGCCCCGATTCCCAGGCCTGCCACCACGTCCGCTTCCTCCCGCTTCGCGGACAGGAAAAGGATGGGCACCCGGCGATCCGTTCTCCGCACCTGACGGCAGACCTCGAAACCATCGATCCCCGGCATCATGATATCCAGGCACAACAGTTGTGCTTTCCCTTCCTTCCAATGGTGCAACGCCTCCCGGCCATCAAGTGCCCGCAACGTCGCAAAGCCCTCCTCCTCCAGGCACGCGGCGAGCGCATCCAGTGTCAGGGGATCGTCTTCGGCAATGAGGATGGTCATAGATTTACACGGGAGAGGGAAACGCGGGCAGATCGAGTTCGAACACGGCTCCCATCGCAGCGGGCACCAAGCTGAGTTCACCATCCCCCCGACGCGCGAGATCACGTGCGATGGAAAGCCCCAGGCCGGTCCCGCTCGCACCTTCGTTCACGGCGGTTTCGATCCTCTCGAACGCCCCGAAAATCCGCTCACCATGCCGTGACGGGATGCCCGGCCCTCGGTCCGCCACGCGCACGTGCAGCCTTCCTCCCGCGAGCGTGCTCGTCATCCCCAGCCACCCGCCGCCAGCGGCGTATTTCTCCACGTTCGAAATCAGATTCGACACGATCTGTGACAGCGCATCCGGATCCGCGAGCACCCGTCCTCCCGCATCGGCCTGCCACTCGATCCGCATGCCCCGCCGGCCCAGTGAAGGCTGGAACTGCTCCAGCACCGCGGCGATCACCTCATCCGGGACACAGGATACCACCCGCCCTCTCCGGTCATCCCGCCCACCGCGCGAAAACGTCAGCACATTCGCCACCAACCGCGCCAACCTCCTGGCCTCTTCCGCCACCATCCCCAATCTCCGCCGTGCTTCCTCCGGATTCCGCTCCATCGAGCGCGAAACGAGATCCAGATTCAGCAGGATGTTCGTCAGCGGGGTTCCAAGTTCGTGCGAGACACGGTTCACGAAGGAAACCCGCGCTTCCGCCAGCCTCACGCTCCTCCTCCTTTCGAAAAACAGGAAGGCCCCCAGAGAGAGAAGCACCGCTGAAAAAAATACCGCCAGCCCCATGGTCGCGGCATCCCTCTCCTGCCGGAACCGGCTCCGGTCCCACGCCGAGACCTGCCATTCCCCCAATGCCGAACGGTGGGGGATGACCACCGCCGCAGGACTCTCTCCGGCATCGGTGGCCGCCACAGGATAAGTCCTTCCGGAAGGTCCGCTCAGGGAGAACAGGGTCCCACCGTTGCGGAGCGGCGCCGAGTAGTCCCCGGCCCATTTCACAAGATCCTCCCTTAGCTTCGCCTGCAGCTCCACCTCGTCCACCGTGACAGCGATCCGGTGACCCGCAGGCGTCGTTCTCCAGAACACGCGGTACCCCGGCACCGGTGATCCCAGCCACCCCGCATTCCGCTCCGCCGCTCTGCCCGCCTTTGGCAACAGCACCGTCCGACCAGGATCAAGCCCCGCACCTTCCCCCTCGATCCTGACGTCCGGAGGCCGTTCCCCATCCGGCTCCACGGGCTTTCCGGAAACCTCCCATTTCCGCCCATTCGCCCTGAACACATGGCACGTGCGTATCCCCACCAACCGCTGGCATGCCTGCCGGAGCATTTCCTCGTCATCGGAATCCGCCAGCCCCGCCAACCGCGTGACATGCTCCGCGAACAGCGCATCCAGTTCCGAGAGCTTGCCCCGCAATGCTTCCGAAAAATCCAGCAACCTTTCCCGGTCCGCCGGAACCCGTTCCTCCACGGCACGCCGCGACAACCGCTCGCCACCCCATAGCACCAGAAGGGCGGCGACGATCATCGGGCCGAGCGTGAACCAGATTCCCCGCATCAATTCTTCACGAAGTCAGCTGTCACGAAAGCAAACCAGACGCGCTTTGGCGATGACTCAATCACCTTCGTGCCCGGAGGCCGACTGATGGTGCCCAGGAAGCACGGCTGCCCGGCGAAGGCCCATCCGCCCGCATCGATCCGCTGCGATTCGAAAACCGGCATATCCACCTGCGACAGTCCCTGCCCCCACTTCAGCCGCTCCGTCATCGCGATGTGCGAAGCGACGATGCGCAACTCGATGAACGAACCCGTCTCACCGCAGAGGGGCTCCACCTCCAGGATCATTCCGCATTCGCGGGTTTCAAAGGCAGCCGGCAGGGCGGGCACCACATCGGAATGGGAGGTCGTGGGATCGATCTCGGAGCCTTTTTCGCGCTCCGCGGGTTTCTTCGAAACCTTGCCCAGATACTCGGTGGGATAGATTTGTTCCGGGCCACCTGTGGTCCTCGCCCTCTGGCCGGACATGCAGCGGACCGCCGCCACGCCCTCCAGGATCCCCCCGCCCGTCGCCGTGCGGGCCACCAGTTCCTTGTACAATGCACCGTCCCCACCTGCCGTCCGGAGCAGCGCCGCCGCATCCGCCATCGGCAGGGAATAGACCTCATAGTTCATTGAAATGACCTTGGGGGCTCCGGGAGCCACCGGATCAGGAGGAGGCTCATTGGGGTCTCTGGCAAATGGATCTTGAGCCGGGCAAAGCGGTGCGGTCAGGAGGAGAATGAGCAGTGGGATTTTCATGGTTTTCTGGGCTTAGGGTTGGGCGATGTCCACCGTGGCGAATGAGAACCAGACCCTTCCGTCCGGCTTGGTCACTTCCCCGGCGGCTTCGCTGGAGTTGGTCTTTCCGAGCAGGAACGGGACACCCGCCTTGATCATCGCGGCCGTGTTGATGCTCTGGACCGAAAACAGCGGGACTTCCGCTTCGGAGGCTCCCTGTCCGTATTTCGATGTACCGAGGAACTTCACGTGTGAAACCAAGGTCTTCAGGTGAATCCTGCCAGCATCTCCGAGGATGACCTCGATCTCCAGGCGATCTCCCGCGCCACGGGTTTCAAAGGCCGTACCCAGGAGCGATGTCACGGTGGATACGGGCGGCTTTCCGGCGGTGAAGTCCTTCCTGAACACGGGCATGTATTCCGTCGGATAGATGATCTCCCGGCTGGAGTCCGCGACGGCTTTCAGCCCCGATCTGGATCTCAGTACTATCAAAGACTCCTGCGTAGCGTGTCCTCCGGCAACCGCAGCCACCACCTGTTCATACAGCGCGGCATCCGTGGGATCTCGCCGTTGCAGATCCGCAGCCTGCTTCAGATCCATCGAGAACGCCTCGTAGCGGATCAAGAGATTCGGAGGAGGCGGGGAGGGATCCGGCTCGCCTTTGAAAGGATCCACCTGGGCGAGAACCTGACCCACGGAAAGCATGATCAATAGGAGTGGTTTCATCTTCATGGCCTCCATCATGCACGGCTGCCGGCACCGCCGTGTCAAAAGGATGTCAAAACATCGGGCGATTTTCCCTTCTCTTTGCCCCGTCAGGGCTTACGCTGTCACCAAATCGCCATGTCCAACATCCACCCAGAGTTCCACCGTTTCCTCCAGCGCAGCGACAAACAGAGCCTGCTCAAGCAGCAAGGGCTGGTCATCTGGATGTGCGGCCTCTCCGGATCCGGAAAATCCACCATCGCCAATGCAGCCGAACGCGTGCTCCACCAACAGGGCCGCTTCACTGTCATCCTGGACGGTGACAATCTCCGCACCGGTCTCAACGCGAATCTGGGCTTCAGCGACACGGACCGGCTGGAGAACATCCGGCGGATCGCCGAGGTGGCGAAGATCCTCGTGTCCCAAGGAATCATCGTCTTCGTCTCCGCCATCACTCCGCGCGGAGAACTCCGGGACCTGGCCCGCGGGCTGATCGGCGACGATCTCTTCGAAGTCTACATCAAGGCAAGCTACGAAGCCTGCGAGAAGCGCGATGTGAAGGGCCTCTATGCCAAGGCAGCACGCGGCGAAATCCAGCACTTCACCGGCAAGGACGGCTCCTTCGAGCCTCCGGCGAATGCGGACCTGATCCTCGATACGGAAGCCTCCACCGTGGAGGACTCTGCCTTCGAGCTTCTGGAGGCGATCCGCGAGCGCATCGCCCTCGCTTAAATATTACCAAACAACTCAGGTTGGTAATTATATTCCTTGACCTTTTCTAGGGAGAGGCCTACCCACTCGCGCGCACCACCGATCCCCGGCGTGCGATCTTTCTCTCCAAATGCCTAATTATCAACTGAGCCATCTCGATCAGCTCGAAGCGGAGGCTATTTTCATCCTCCGCGAAACGGCTGCCCAGTTCCAAAATCCCGCCCTTCTTTTCTCCGGAGGAAAGGATTCGATCGTGATGGCTTGGCTCGCACGCAAGGCATTCTGGCCGGCCCGCATGCCTTTCCCGCTCGTCCACATCGACACGGGGCACAATTTCCCGGAAACGATGACCTACCGCGACGAGTTCGTGGAATTGATCCGCGCGAACCTCATCGTCGGCTCCGTCCAGGAGTCCATCGACACCGGCCGCGTGGTGGAGGAGAAGGGACCGAACGCCTCCCGCAACAAGCTCCAGACCGTCACCCTGCTCGATACCATCGAGAAATACGACTACGACGCCGCCCTCGGTGGTGGACGCCGTGACGAGGAAAAGGCCCGGGCGAAGGAACGCTTCTTCTCCCACCGGGATGACTTCGGCCAGTGGGATCCCAAGAACCAGCGCCCGGAACTCTGGAACCTCTTCAACGGCCGCAAGAACCCCGGCGAACACTTCCGGGTCTTCCCTCTGTCGAACTTCACCGAGATGGACATCTGGATGTACATCAAGCGCGAGAAAATCCCGCTTCCGAACATCTACTTCACCCATCAGCGTGAGGTGTTCGAGCGTAACGGCCAGCTTCTCGCCGTCACCGATTTCCTGAAACCCCAGGAGCACGAAAAGATCGAAATCCGCACCGTGCGGTTCCGCACCATCGGTGACGCCACCTGCACCGGTGCCGTGGAATCCCCGGCCGCCGACCTTGACGAAGTCATCGCCGAAGTCGCCGCCGCCCGCCAGACCGAACGCGGCACCCGTGCCGACGACAAACGTTCCGAAACCGCCATGGAAGACAGGAAAAAAGAAGGATACTTCTGATCAGGTATCCCCCGAAAATTTCCAATTTCCCAATTTCCAATTTCCCACACTTTCCATGGACCTTCTCCGCTTCACCACCGCCGGTTCCGTCGATGACGGCAAATCTACCCTGATCGGCCGCCTCCTTTACGATTCCAAATCCATCTTCGAAGACCAACTCGAAGCCGTTGAGGAATCCTCCCGCCGCCGCGGGGATGAGCACGTCAACCTCGCGCTGCTGACCGATGGTCTGAAAGCCGAGCGCGAACAGGGCATCACCATCGACGTCGCCTACCGCTACTTCGCCACACCCAAGCGGAAATTCATCATCGCCGACACGCCCGGCCACATCCAGTACACCCGCAACATGGTGACCGGAGCATCCACCGCGAACCTCGCCATCATCCTCATCGACGCCCGCAAAGGCGTGATCGAACAGACGAAGCGCCACTCTTTCATCGCCAACCTGCTGCGCATCCAGCACCTCGTCGTGGCGGTGAACAAGATGGACCTCGTGGACTACTCCGAAGAGACCTACAACCAGATCATCAAGGACTATCACGAGTTCGCCTCGCGCCTCGATAACATCGTTGAGATCACCACCATCCCCATCTCCGCCCTCAACGGAGACAACGTCGTGGACAAATCCACGAACATGCCTTGGTACCAAGGTCCCTCCCTCCTTTACCATCTGGAACATGTCTATGTCGGCGGTGAGGAAAACCACGTCGATGCCCGTTTTCCCGTCCAGTGGGTCATCCGCCCGATGTCCAACGACTGGCACGACTTCCGCGGCTTCGCGGGCCGCGTTGCCGGTGGCGTCTTCAAACCGGGCGACGAAGTCACGGTGCTGCCCTCCGGTTTCACCAGCCGTATCAAAGCCATCCACAGCCCCGAGGGCGAGCGCGAGGAAGCATTCGCCCCCCAATCCGTCTGCCTCACCCTCACGGATGAGATCGACATTTCCCGCGGTGACACCTTGGTCAAAGCCAACAATCCCCCCCTTGTCTCCCAGGACATCGAGGCGATGATCTGCTGGTTCTCCTCAAAGCCGATGCCGCCCCGCGCCAAGCTGGTCATCCGCCACACCACCCAGGAAACCAAGGCCATCATCCAGAGCGTGAAATACCACGTGAATGTTGATACCCTGCACAAGATCGAAGGATTGGACTCTTTCAGCATGAATGACATCGGCCGCATCACCCTGCGCACCGCCGTTCCCCTCATCCACGACAGCTACCGCCGCAACCGCTCGACCGGCTCTTTCATCCTGATCGACCCCGGCACCAATGAAACCGTCGCCGCGGGAATGATTGTTTGATCAGGGAATCGGGATCATCCGGCGCTCCCAGTTTGTTCATTTTTTCTTGAACAAACAGTCCCTCCGGCTAGGTTCACGACCGTTCTCCACATGGAGAACGATCATTTCTCCCACACCTTGCCGCAGGTTTTCCCGGACTCAGTTCCAGGAAACAACCATGGGCGGCAGCGTGCCGATTCCCTCCGATGCTCCCTGCCACCCATGATGTAAGCGTGATCATGGTAGGGGTGGTCCCCCCTCCCATCCATGGGCAATCAATCGCCACCCAAGCGCTGTTCGATGCGGACCTTTCCCCTGTCAAAAAGATCCTCATCCCGATCCGATCCAGCAAAACGCTCAAATCGGTAGGGAAATTTTCCATTTCCAAAGCATCCGGCCTGATCCTGCTGATCTTCAGAACCTGGGCTGCATGGCTGCGCCACCAACCATCGGTCCTTTATTATACGGCGGGGAGCGGAGCCTGGATCCCCTTCACCAGAGACGTGGCTTTTCTTTCCCTCTGCCGGCCGCTCTTCAAGCGGACCCTGATCCATTATCATTCCGGCAACCTCCAGGAATTCGTTGAGGGATCCAAACTCCGCTCACTCCTTGGTCGCCTTGCTTATGGGAGAGGAGCCTGGACATTGCGGCTCGGTCCCGGTTGTCCCGCCCCCAGCTATCCCGAAAACCGCGTCTTTGATCTCCCCAACGGCTTGGATGCACCTCCGGCGATGGCTTCAAGGAGTCCTTCGGAAGAATTCCGGATTCTGTTCCTCGGAAACCTCTTCAAGGAAAAGGGAGTGCTGGACCTGATCGATGCCGTGGGCAAGATGGCCCTCACCTATCCCTCCAAGATCCGCTTGTCCTTGATCGGCAACTGGCCGAATGATGACGGCAAACAGGAGATTGAGAGCAAAATCGCCGCTCTCCCGCCCAATGTGCACTGCCCGGCGCCCCACCCCGCCTATGGGCAGGAAAAATGGCAACTGTTGGCGAACCACGACGTTTTCGCATTCCCCAGCTACTACAGTTCCGAAAACCTCCCGCTGGTGGTGATCGAAGCGATGGCCGCATCGCTCCCCGTGGTGGCAACCGACTGGCGGGGGATCAGGTCATTGGTTGAGAGCGGAAAAACCGGATTGCACATTCCCATTCGAGACGTGGATGCCTTGGCCAATGCTTTGGCCAAGGTAGCCGCCCATCCTGAACTCTCCAAGTCCATGGGAGAAGCGGGCAGGCGGAAATACGAAGCATCACTTACCTCGGAATGTCACGTGAACTCCATGCGTGAGATCCTCTTGGAAGCTTGCCAAATCCCATGAATGCTCCGACGCCCACGGATTTCCGGGAGACTCTTGGCAGTTGCATCAGGCGGTGTATGCAGCCAAGTTGAGCGCATCTCTGCCGGCCCATCATCCGGAACCCTATGAATTCCAAGAATCCTGGACAGATCATCGCCATCGCGATCGCCATCGTCGTTGCCGTATGGGCGTCGATCTCCATCCTCCTCAACCCCACCGGGGGGATTTCAGGACTCAGCAAACTCATCACCATCCTTGGGATTGTTCTCGGTCTGGTGAACCCCAAAGCCGCCCTCTATTTCCTTGTCGTGCAGGCGGTGTACTCGGATGAAATCAAGAGGATCGGGGTATTCTACGGCGTCCAGTCCACACAAACCGTCAGTGAAATCCTGATCGGTCCTCTTCTGACAATCTGTGCCATCAACATCTCCTACTTCTACGGCGTGATCCGCCGTCAGTACACTTTCGGCGGGATCGGGTTTCTTCTCTACATGATCATTCCCACCGTGGCGATCATCATGCTCGTCAAAGGACGGGATGCCGGAATGCTCCAGAATGTCTATACGGCCGGCACCACCACGCTCTACCTCACCTTGATCCCCATCTGCTACGGGATATTCAAGACATTCCAGGACTGGGTTGATTGCATCTCTTGGCAGGCCACCGTGGCGGCCCCAGCCGCCGCTTGGGGAATCTGGCAGTATTTCAACGGCTTCAACAATATCGAGTGGAGTTACGCTCTGTCCGGCCTATCGATGGTCCACACGGAGCAGATGATGATGAAGGATCCCCGTATATTCGGACTTTTCGGCTCCGCCAGCGCATTGAGTTGCGTCGGCATTTACTCTTGTTTCTGCCTCTGGAGGGCGGTCCGGATCCCGAAACGCAGGTTATTGTTCCTGCTGCTCGGATTGCTTTACCTGACAACCGCCATTCTTTCCCACCAGCGCACGACCCTCGTCTACCCAGCCATCGTTTTTTTGTTCGCCATCGCCTTCCGGAGTTTCTGGGGTACTCTGCTGCTCTATGGTTCCGCGGCATCGCTTTTCGTCATCGGAGTATTGAACTCCGCCTATCTTCTGGACAAAGGAATCTACCAGATCAACGACCTCATCAGGGGTGATGGCAAATGGGCGGAAAACGTGCTGATGGTCAGCACCTTCTCCGACCGTCTGCGGGGATGGGAACGCTTGGGACGCGCCGATTCCTGGTCGCTCTTCGGCACAGGGAGGGTACTCCGCAGTGACTTCATGTCAAATGCACCGGACTACACTGCCAGCGATTACAGCCATGACATCATCAACCGGATTGTGATCAACTTCGGAGCGGTCGGTTTGCTCGTCACCCTCTTGGTGGGAGGAGGCATTCTCTTTTCCTTGCACCGCGTGGTGTATAAATCCTCCGGAACCCAAACAAAAAGGGATGGGGCGTTCATCATCGGCTGCATCGTTCCCGGTGTTCTCCTTGCGTTCATCGCCGGCGGCAATTTTTCCGCGACACCTGTGAATCTCCAGATGTGGACTGTCCTATCCGGAGTCTTCATCCTGAAGAAACTTTCCAACGGGCACCGCTCCTCCAACCGGGTTCCGGCCGCCCCCTCCTCTCCCTTGCCGGAGCCACGGACTCCCGCCCTCGCGGGCCGCTGACAGCCATTCTTCACGGAAATGTCCCTTTCGGTAGCTTCTTCAACCCCACTTCTCACAATCTCAAGCCTTATGGAAAGGGGGGAACCATCCCTCAAGGGAAGCGAAGCGGGATGGCAAACCGACTGTCCAGATTCTCCGTAAAAATGGAAACGGATGAACACGGCTCGAAGAAATTGAATCCGATGCCTGCCTTGAAATCCGCATAATTTCCGGCCAGCGGAATCCCTTCGGCAACCCTCCACTGTAAGGAGACACAAAACAAATATGAACGATTTATCGTCGATTTCCCGGGGAACCGGATCACCCTGCAGACCGATTTTCGTCCTGAGTCTACTTCTGCTGTTCGTCACATTCCATCTGGTGTCTTGGAAACTCGGCTATCGGGAGGGGATCGATCTCCAATATTACCCCGCCTATCAAGAAGCCGCCCAAGGAGGATGGCTATGCCTTGCAAGCATGGATTCGGTAAGTCTTCCCGACGTGAGCAAGCCCTACTCCGGATGGCCCGTCCTTTATGGTTACCTGTTGGCGGCTCCATCAAAGGCTGGCATCCCCTACGAAGCGGGAGTCATGATCACGAACATATTTATCGGTCTTTGCTCGGCAGGAGTTCTTTACCGTCTGCTCAAAGCCACCGCCGTAACCTGCACAGCCACCTTCGTCGTTCTGTCAATATGCTTGGCAGGCGCTTACTGGTCTTCGGCAAACACCGCTTTCTCCCACCGGCTCATTCCTTTCGGGATGCTGGCCGGGGCGCTCAGTTGGGTTCTTTGGAGAAACGCGGCGCTGGATGCCGGACGCTGCGCGCGGTATCTTTGGATGATGCGTTCATTTTCCGCAGGCGTCCTCGTCGGCACCACGAACTGGAGCTGTTTCTTCATCGTACCGGCCGTGGCGCTCGTTGCGCTTGCTTTGCAACCCGTCACAAGGGACAGATCCTCCTTTTTCCGGGATATCAAATGGTGCTTTGCGTTCGGCTCTGGAACCATCGCCGCTTTTGTTCTGTTCAAATTGCTCCACTCAGCGGCAGTTCACGACAGCGGCGCATTGGCCGCACCGCTGTCAGGAACTTCATCACGGATTCTGGCCAGGATGATCCCCTCTGTAAGGGACGTAGCTGGCACGCTGTTTTTCGCGACTCTCCGCTCATCATGGGCGCTGATCCCACTGTTGCCGCTGGTGATTTCCTGGAAATTCAAGCTACCCGGGCGTCCCGCCGCTGTCTCCCCTCGCCATCAAGTTCTCGCGGTGCTCATTCTCGCCTTCTTACTGTTCATTTTTGTGCTCAGCGGCGAGATGGCCATGGCGGCCCATCGATTCTACGTCATTCTGTTTCTTGCTCCCGCTGCATATGCATTCAACATTTTTTCCGTCGGCCGCTCAGTCCAACGCCGAAGCATCGCAGCCATTTTGTGCCTCGGCACCTCTTGCTTTTCCCTCTTCGGACATATGCTTCTTCCACGGGTCCTTTCGGCCACACCACGCCAAGCTCACCTGCCGGCCGGCTACATCAATCCTGGAAGCGATTTCCCTTTTGCCTTGGGCGCTGAAACTTACGATCTCCCCAGCGTCCTGAGAACCGCTTTGCGTCAGTGGACGCTGACTCCTGTCCGTCAACTCAAACCGGGACAGAATATTTCAGCCCGGCAAAGAGATTGGTTCCGGGGCGCAGGACCCGCCATCCGCGCCAGTTGCCCACCTGACGGCTTGCTGATCGGATGTTCCGCTGATCTCGCGATGGAAACCTATGAGTGCGGAAGACCCCTCGTCTTTGCGAACACTTTGGTGGAATTGGAAGCTTATCTCACACGGCTCAAGCCTCTGGCCGGCCAAAACAGGATCACGCTCGCCATCCATAAGGAGATGCCTGCCGAAATCACCGCGATTCTCTCCAAGGCGGGTCTTCAGGCCCAACCCGTTTCCAAGCATCAGGATGTGATTTTTTGTATATTGAAAGCCGGAACATGATCTCAACCCCAACCATTTCATGAAAACCGCCCTGATCGGCTATAGTGGATTTGTCGGCAGCACCCTCGACCGGACCCTCAACCCCGATGCACGATTCCGCTCCAACAATATAAATGACATCCGCGGACAGAATTTCGGACACATCATTTGTGCGGGCGTCCAGGCGGTAAAATGGTGGGCCAATCTCCACCCAGATGAAGATCGGGCGAGAATCCATTCCTTGCTGGATGCCCTTCGGGACGCCAAGGCGGGAATGTTCACGCTGATATCCACCATCGATGTATATCCCTCGCCCCGCGAGGTGGACGAGGACACTCCCATCGGGCTGGATGGGCATCACCCCTACGGTCTCCACCGCCTCGAAGTGGAAGAGACGATCCAAGCCTTGTTCTCCAATGTCACCATCCTCCGCCTTCCGGGTCTCTTCGGCCCCGGACTGAAAAAGAACGTCATATTTGATCTGATGTCGGACAATCAGCTTGATAAAGTCCACCCCGAAGGATCTTTCCAATACTATGACACCCGCAGACTCGCGGGAGATATCAACCGGGCCTGGGAAAGAGATATCCCCGTGCTCAATGTTTCCTCGGAACCGGTTGCCACCGGTGAAATCCGCGACCTCTATTTCCCCGGCAAAGCCCTGGGTGGAGAGCCCCCCCCTCCACCAGCCTATGACATGCGCTCCCGATATGATGCGGCGTGGAACGGGAGCGGCGGATACCTCTACTCCAAGGAAACCGTTCTCCGCGACTTGGAAGGCTTTCTGCGTGACATCTCCTCTTGACCCATGTTGTCCGTCTCCCATATCGCTTGGTCGGAACCGAACGAAGAAGCAGCCTTACGGTTGCTCTCAGAGTTTGACATCAAGTCTGTCGAACTCGCCCCCGTCCGGGCATTCGGCAATCTCCTTGAAGCGAACGAAGCAGACGTCCGGGCCAAAGCGGGGTGGTACGCCCGTCAGGGATTCAACATCTCTTCATTCCAGGCACTGCTTTTTGGGACGTCCGGCCTGCTCCTTTTCGCTGACCAGGGTTCCCGCACTAACCTGAAGCGGTGGTTGATGAGGGCCGCACAGGTCGCCGGATGGTGCGGCGCCAAATCCTTAGTTTTTGGTTCTCCGAGAAACCGCCTCCGCGGCGACCTTGAGCCGTGTGTTGCCCTGGAAATCGCCATTCCGTTTTTCAGGGAACTGGGCGACTTTTGTTCGGCCAACGATACACGCCTTCTCATTGAACCGAACCCGGAGCAATACGGGGCTGATTTCTGTATCTCCTTGGAAGAATCCATCACGCTAGTCCGGGCCGTCGACAGCCCTGGCTTCGGTTTGCACCTTGACGCCGGGGGGCTTGCCATCTCCGGAGAATCGTTTGCCGGGATATTGGAGCGAGCCGCGGATCTCGTTCACCACGTTCATGCCAGCCAGCCCGACCTTTCGGACTGGAAGGAGCCTGATCCCATCCATCGGCAGGTCGCCTCCGCCCTCCGATCGATCGGGTATAGCGGTGGGATCGCCCTCGAAATGAAGAAACAGGAGGATGAATTCGGAGCACTCCGAACCGCCCTCGGCTCACTCCGGAATATCTATCAGAGCCCCCCATGAACGGAATGAATCCTGACGTCATCGTCGCTGGCGGAGGATTTTTCGGATGCATGATCGCCCTCATGCTCCGGGAAAAAGGCCACCACCCGTTGGTGGTGGAAGCTGAAGGCAGGCTCCTCGAAAGGGCATCCCGCGTGAACCAAGCCCGGGTTCATGGCGGCTATCACTATCCCCGGAGTCTTGTTACAGCCTATCGATCCCGGCACAACTACAACCGCTTCCGCGAAGTGTTCCGCGAAGCGATAGTTGATGACTTCGAGAAAGTCTACGCGATCGCCCGGCGCCATTCCAAAGTCAACGCCGCACAATTCGAGCTGTTCATGAAACGAATAGGCGCTCCCCTGAGGCCCGCGCCGGAGAGAATCACAGCCTTCTTCAACCCGGATCTCACCGAGCGAGTATGGCTCGCGGAAGAATGTGCTTTCGATTGCTCCATTCTGAGGGATATCTGCATATCGCGTCTGGAAGACGCGGGGATCCCGGTCCTTCTCGGCATCCGGGTGGCTTCCGTCACCCAGGTTCCGGGTGGTGTCGAGGTGATGTTGAGCGATGGGAGAAGACAGGCCGCATCCCTGGTGGTGAACGCCACTTACAGCGGGCTCAACCTCCTTGGCCGATCCAGCTCCCTAAATCCCATTCCCCTGAAGCATGAACTCGCCGAAATGGCGCTCATTCAGCTTCCACCCGCACTGGAGGACATCGGCGTCACTTTCATGTGTGGCCCTTTCTTCTCTTTCATGCCCTACCCTTCAAGAAATCTGTCGAGCATCAGCCACGTACGCTTCACCCCTCACGGAGCATGGCATGAAAGGGATTTCTCCGTCACCGACCCTTACCTGAGGTTTTCCCAAACCAGAAAATCCTCCCACTATCCTTATATGATTGCCGATGCGACCCGCTATATTCCAGCACTCAAGAACGCAACTTACGTCGATTCCATATGGGAAGTCAAAACGTTGCTTCCGCAAACCGAGATCGACGACAGCCGGCCGATCCTCTTCCGGCGCGATCCATCATTGCCACGCATCATCCACGTGATGGGGGGAAAAATCGACAACATCTTCGACGTTGAGGATGAGCTCGACCGGATTCTCGGAATGAACTGAAGCCTATACTCATGGACACCCAAACGGTCATCAGCGTAGTAGTTCCCCTCGACAACGACGGGACGATTCTCGCGAGCTTCCTCAAGGAGCTGGACGGAGCGATGCTCCGCGGCTACCAGTTTTTCGAGATCATTCTCGTCGACAACGCTTCCCCGGACGAGACGCCGCGGGTGGCCCGCGAGCTTCTCTCGGAAATCCCGCGGCTCCGCTATCTGCGGATGTCCCGGCCATTCGACCGCGACGTTCTCCTCGCAGCCGGGCTGGAGTCCACGATCGGCGATTATGTTGTTACCCTTGATCCAGCGTCAGATCCTCCTTCCGCCGTGCTTCCGATGATCGAAGCATGCCGCAAATCCGGGGGAATCCTCCAAGGTGTCGCAACCAACCCGATGAGCCGGGGAAGAATCCGGGAATTCGCCGGTGGGATCTTCAGAAATTATTGCGGTCGCCAGCTCGGCCTGTCGCTCAGACGCGGAGCGGACGATTTCCGGGTCATGAGCCGGCAGTCCGTCAATTCCTTGCTGCAGATCAAGGAGCAACACCGCTATTTGAAGATCCTCACACTCACTCTCGGTTACCATCATGCATATTTTGCCTATGAAAGGCGATCAACCGCGAAAGCCCCGCGTGCCAAACCCCTCGCCACGGAGGCATCCATGGCAATCGATCTCATCGCCTCCCACAGCCGGCACCCTCTCCGGGTGGTCACAATGGCAGGTCTGGTCGGGGCGCTCCTGAACCTCGCCTACGCCATCTACGTCCTGGGAATCTTCTTCATGAAACAAGACGTCATGGAAGGCTGGACGACCCTATCGTTGCAGCAAAGCGGCATGTTTTTGTTCATATGCCTCATTCTGGCTGTCCTTGGCGAATATGTCGGCACCATTCTGGGCGAGGTAAGGAGCCGCCCGCTCTATTTCATCTCGGAAGATGCCGGAAGTTCCGTCCTGCTGGAAGACACCGTCGCATCCAGCATCGTCAAAGAATCCGGATCATCAGAACCATGACCACCTTCCACCGAGGAAACGGCGATTCGGTCCCCCTGTACAAAGTTGCATGGGAAAGGCCCCGAAAATGCCAATATGCCATCTGCGTTTTTGTCATCAACGAAGGTGAGAAGATCCAGCGGCAGCTCACCGCCATGAGAAATTTCGCATCCTTGATCGATGTCATCGTCGCGGATGGAGGAAGCACCGATGGGTCGCTCCCCCTCCGGCTGATGGAGGAAACGGAATGCAAAGCGCTGCTTGTGAAGTCAGGAGATGGGAAACTGAGTTCGCAGATGCGCATGGCGTTCGACTACTCCCTTGCCGAAGGGTACGCCGGAATCTTGGTCATCGACGGAAACGGCAAGGATGGGCTCGAAGCCATCCCGACCATGGTCGCCTCCCTCGAAGCAGGTTTTGACCATATCCAAGGCAGCCGGTTCATGCCGGGGGGACATCACGAAAACACCCCGCTCATCCGCTATCTCGCGGTCAATCTCCTCCACGCGCCCCTGGTGTCCATAGCCGCCGGGTTCCGATACACCGATACCACCAATGGATTCCGTGGCTACAGCCGGCGCCTCTTGCAAGATCCCCGGATCTCGGTCTTCCGGCCGGTCTTCGACCGCTACCAGCTCCATTATCATCTGGCGATCGAAGCGGCGGCGGGCGGCTATCAAGTCACCGAGATACCCGTCTCACGCTCCTATCCTGCCGCTGGCAAAACCCCCACCAAAATCAGGGGGTTAGGAGCCCTGTTTTCTGTTTTCCGCCAGCTCATCTCAGTATGCCGGGGAAATTACAGGCTCCCATCCGACGAACCATGAAAGCCTCTCCGGACAAAGAAATCCGAGCGATCCTCCGCTTGGGGCACAAACAGAGCTGGAAAGCCGCCGCCCTTCATCTTGCCAGCACCGAGGCCGCCCCCGTGTGGCAGTTTGCCAAATATCTTGCCATTGGTGTCCTCTCCGTTCCGGTCTTTCTCTCCGGTTGCTGGCTTTTCCGGGCAAGCGTCGTCTGGCTTGATCCGCAAGCCTACCCGCAAAACAGACCCGCTTGGCTTCTTCTCGAAATCACCATGGGGTTCCTGACCGCCAACGCCTTCACTTACGAGACTAACCGCCGATGGGTGTTCAAAGCCGGGCGCCATTCGAGGGCACGCGAATTCACGTTGTTCACCGTGAGCGCCGCCCTATGTTTCGCCGTCGCCCAGACCGCAGCCTTCCTGCTTATCTCCTACAGTTCCACCCCCGATCTTGTAGTGAAGATGACTGTGATCATCCTCTCAACCCTTGTCAATTTCATTTCCCGGAAAACCATCGTTTTCAGTTCCTGATACCAGAGGAAAATATTTGGGGGATCTGCTTCGTGCGGCAGCGGCCAACTGAAGAGCCACATCTACAATGTTAATCCTGAATTCTGGCCATGATGCCATCACTTGATTCCGTATGCCGGAAATTGATCCGGCACGGTTATCAAGATCGTGCGGTTTTCTACCACGCCCTGTCGCGGTTCACGACGATCGCGCTAGGTCCGCTCGTGATCCTGGCCATCGGCGGCTTTCTGGATCCTGAACAACAGGGAGTTTATTACGTATTTGGAAGCCTCCTCCAGCTCAGAGGCTTGATTGATCTGGGTTTCGGACAATCCTCCCTCCAGCTTCTGGCCAATCGTTATGCGAATCTGGATCTGAAACCGTCGACTGGCGTGATGGGTGACAGCGCCGTCAGGAATGGATTCCTCGATTTAGCAAAATTCACGCTGAAAATTTATCTTTTCATCGGACTAGGTACGTTTCTGGTGATCGGTATTCTGGGTTTCATTTTTCTTCATCGTCACCTCGGCTCACATACTCATGTTGAATGGGTGGCCCAATGGTGGGTCACTGTTACCGCCAGTTCCCTTGGCATCGCGACTTGGGGAATCGTTTCGAGCGCCGAAGGGGCGAACCAGCTCGCACTCACGAACCGGTGGAGATTCTGGACGGAGCTTGGTGCACTGCTGGGATTCTTGGGAACCTTGGCGGCGGGCGGCGGACTTTGGGCAATAGCCTCAATGTCAGCCGTTCGCCTCTGCATCGCCTATCCGATCACACGGGGTATGGGATCCGTATTCCTCCGGCAGCTATGCTCCGCGGATTCCCGAACGGTGGATTTCCGCAAAACAATCCTCCCTCTCCAGTCAAGGACGATGATTGTATGGGGACTCAATTTCGTCTGTTTCTCCGCTTACAACCTGCTGGCGATGCAGATACTCGGCCCGGCCTCCGCAGGTGTGGTAGGGATGAGCATGCAGCTTTCGAACATGGTGTGGGCTGTGGCCTTGGTATGGTACAACTCCAGACTTCCCCGCCTCGGCAATCTTGCGGGATCGAATGATCTCGACGAACTCATGGCCCTCCATCAGAGAGGATTGAAGATCACCTCCTGCCTGTGGATCTTTCTGGCAACCGGAGCTTTGGCGGCATCCGTCGGCATTCGTTATTTTTTGCCTAGCATGTCAGACCGGATCGCCCCCGCCGGTGCCATGAGCCTGTTTATCTGTGGTGGCGGAGCCTACATCTGGACCCACATGCGGGCATCCTACCTGAGAGCATTCTGCGTGGAAGCATTCGCCCCCTTGGCCGTGGTCCAGGGCATTGCAACCATTGGCGGCCTTTCGATCTTGCTCCAAGCTTGGGGGCTGATCGGGGCGGCCATCACCTACATCCTCGCGACGACAATCGGAGCCGTCTGGACTGAAAGGGTCTACCGGACGTTCATCAAAAACGGAAATCACATCAATAGATCGGATTTACCCGCCATTTGACAAATACAAATCACTTTCCCAAAAACAACCACCTGATGATCAACTATCTCAAATCCCGTCTGCGTGGATGGGCTCGCCGGAATCTCCTGACATCGAACACAATCCGCTATCGGGTTGAGTTCCCGCGTATTCTCGACGCTTTCAAACTCATTGGTCCCCAAGACACCGTTTTCGATGGAGGGGCTGGCGCAGGGCAAATGCTACGGCTCGTCAACGAAAACGGATACTGCAAGGCGGGTCATGGCTTTGAATATGATCCGGACCTCTACAAACTTCTGATTGCCAATTTCACATCACTTCCGGGCTTTACCACGGAACAGGGTTCCTTGACCGAAATCCCGCATAAGGATGAATCTTTTGATTGTGTCCTTTCAACCCAAGTCTTGGAGCACATCGTGGAGCATGAGAAAGCGGCTTCCGAAATGGGCAGGATCGTCAAGCGGAACGGGCATCTAATCATCAGTGTCCCCCATCCTCCCGAACCTTATCCCAATGTGGGCCATGTCAGGGAAGGTTACACCGAGGCCGATCTGGAGGCATTATTTCCTTCTCCTTGGTTCGAGCGGCTCAGCACCAGCTATTCCTACACCAGGCCTACCGTCAGGCGGGTGATGCTCGCCGAAACCCTTCCATTCAAAGGCAGGTTCTTGCCGGTGGGATGGGCGGACCGTGAAACCAAGTTGACCGACGAACAGCGGAAGGAGCAAACACCGTTCGTCATCACCTGCCTGTTCCGGAAAGTCCAAGCTCCAGGATTCCCTCATCTCATCGGCGGAGAATCATGAGAAGGCTCCTCATCGTCGATTCCTCCGTCTCCGCCCGAAGCCCGACCATGCGGAGTTGGCTGGCCGCAGCCCCTGCAGTACTGCCCCAGCGCTTCGACGAAGTCGAAATTTGGGGCTTCCACTGCGAACTCAACGAGTCATGGGTGAAATGGAGGCGAATCACACCAGTGACCAAGCGCTGGGCCATCCAATCCATTTTTTACGACCTGAAGGTCAGGAAAATGATGAATCGCACTTCTGACCGTTACCGCTCCGAAACCCTGATCCAATGCACCGGCACCCATCTTCCTAAAACCGATGTCCGCTACATCCAGTTCTGGAACACCGCCTACGCCGAAGCAGCCTTGGAACGCCCTGATTTCTTGCGCCTGCCCCTGAAAGATCGAATTGTAGGCCCCTTGTTGCGGCGTGAAGAACGCCTCTCCCTTCTTCCCGGAAGAACAGGCGAATGGTGGTGCGTCAGCCGGGGGATATCAGCCCCGATCATCCGGGATTCCACAGTAGCTCCGATCATCCGCTACCTTCCCAACGCCTACAATTCCGCCCGCTTCAACCAGAATCACAGGGAATCCATACGCCATGAAATGAGAAGCCATTACCATTTCAAAGACGATGACATCGTCTTTTCATTCAGCGCGTTCGGCCACTTTGAACGGAAAGGACTGCGTCAGGCCGCGCAGGCGGTGGCCTCCCTGCGGGCCTCCGGCCATCCCGTCCGGCTCCTTGTGCTGGGCGGGAAACCGGGAACCATCCGGAGCTTCCGGGCGTCCCTCAGCCGGTTGGGCATCGATGCCGGTGGCCTACACTTCGCGGGGTTGGTTCCGGATATGGAAAAGCATCTTTCCGCCGCCGACGCCTTTTTCATGCCCTCGCATTTTGAGGCGTTTTCGCTTGCGGAGATCGAGGCCGCGGCACTCGGCCTCAGACTCTATCTCACCGCCCATCCTGGACACGAAATGATCCTCCGGGAGGGCACGAACGGCCGTCTGCTCCCATGGGAACCCGCCGGGATGGCAGCAATCCTCGGAGAGGAAATCAGATCCGGCATCATTCGCATACCACATCGGGAAATCGGCGAGGCCCTTAATGCTGATGCGTACGCCGCGGCGATGGCCGCCAACTACGATGCCGCGATCCGAAGGAAGTGGGGAGAGGACAAAGCGGGGAACGGATAGAAACGCCACCCCGGATACAGACTCCGGATACACTTTCCGGAACGAACGCATATTTCCAAAACAAGGAATCCGTCCAACTATGAATCTACACTTCGCCAAGGAAGTCGGCATCTTCAACTACATCCTCAGGCGTATGGCATGGCGCATGGGGAAAGCCCCTTCGACGATCACTCTTCCGACGGGAAGCAGATTCCCGCTGCCCCGGGAAAAATTCTTCGCCTCCGATGTCTTCGTCACGGAAGCGAATGTGGATTGGAATTCGGAGTATATCTTGGCTTCCTATCTGAAAAGTCTCCCCACCAAAGGGGACTTTCTGGATGTGGGCGCCCATATAGGTTACTATTCCGCCCTCCTCAGTCCTCTTTGTTCCCGCGTGACCGCATTTGAGCCGGACTCAAGGAATCATCCTTACCTCAAGGAAACCGCGAAGGACCTCTCCAACGTCAAAATTGTCGCCAAAGCTGTCAGCAACCAAAATGGGAGCACCGGATTCAGCGACAGCGATGAATCATCGGTAAGTCACATGATTGTCCCGGAGGAAAGCGGAGACGGAAATGCCACCGTGGTCGAGACAATTACGATCGATGATTTCGTGGACAAAGAAGCGCTCCGGCCTGCGGCCGTCAAAATCGACATCGAAGGTTTCGACATCCTGGCTTTGTGGGGGGCGCTTTCCACCGCGCGTGTTCATCAGCCCGTCTTCCTCGTCGAATACAATTTGGAAGAAGGTAGGCCGAATACATGGAAAGGGCTGGAGGAATTCCTGGATGTTTCAGGATACCTCATTTTCGCCGTCTCCCGCCGTCCCAAGGGACTGTTTGGTTATAGCTATTCGCTGGACGGACGCGCCGTCTCCGACCTGCCCGGGCTTTCGGTCAAAATGATATTCCTTGCTCCCCAATCCACCTGCGGGTGGTTCGAGGATCTTTCCCGAGGAATGGGCGTATGGGGGAGGGAATCCCTCCGTCCTGAGGGCGTCGCCGCTTTTCTCGCAGGAATCGGAAAATCCTGAGCGCCCCGCTCCAAGTGCGATTCGATTTGTTTCCCATATTTCAAGGTATGCCAAAAGAAAGATCACTGGTCATTGTGTCAAAAGCATTGGCTCCTTACCGCGTCCGCTTCTATGCGGAGATCGCCAAAACACTGAAGGCCAGGGGATGGAGGGTCACGTTGATCGTTGCAATGGTCGGAGCGAAGGACCATCCTTGGGCAAATCCCGGGACCGGCAATCGCGAGCTAGAACTCGTGGGTCTCGGGATCCCGGAGGATTCTTTCCTGCGGAAAAGCATCAACAGGGTGGTCCATCTCATCGGGATCAATGACATTGAGATCCCCAATCTCCGACTGATTAAGGAACTCAACCGGATCAACCCGGAGGTTGTTTGGACCCATGAGCATTCACTCTTTTGCCTGGCAGCTTCAGTTTGGGCTGCTGTGAGAGATCGCGTTTCCATCCTGTCCACCGAGCTTGGCGATCATCCCCCAGCCTACGCCTGCTCTTCTCTGGGGCTACGATTCCATCGAATGGCGGGTTTTCTTTATCAAGGAGTGATTGCACAAACCAAGGAAGCCACCCGCCGATCTGAGCCCACTGGCGCACCCATCATCTTCGCACCCCACGCGATCGATACGGATGAATATTTTCCCTCCGAACGCCGGACTCCGGAACGATTCCGCTTTCTCTTCACCGGTGCGCTCGATGATCGAAAAGGCATTAAAATCGTGGTCGAGGCTTGCAAGCGGCTAGCAACGGATAGAAAGGATTTCGAACTGAGGGTATTGGGAAGTGGACCTTTTTCCACGTGGCTCTCCGAACTTAAGGAACCATGGCTCAGCATCGGTGGTTTCGTCGAAGGCGAAAGATTGCGAAAAGAATATCGGAATGCGAATGCCTACATCCTTCCCACCAGCGGCGATACCTACGCCGTCACGGTCCATGAAGCGGCCGCGAGCGGCCTTCCATTGATCGTCGGGCGGATGGCCGGAGCCGTGGAAACCTTGGTGGAAGAAGGGGTCACCGGCCACGCCATTGATGCCAACAGCGTCGAGGAACTTGCTCTGAGGATGAGCGAATTTCTGGATAATCCGGGGAAGGCCAAAGCCATGGGTCTCGCCGCAAGAGAATTGGCCACGCTCTACGATGTGAAACTGCTGGGGATGCGCACCGCGGAATTCATCACAACCATCGACCGGGAGATTCCGGGATTCCCACGGCCATGACCATGGAGCATCGATCCGTATTGATGGCATCCTCTGGAGGACACCATGTCGCTGCGGTTTTTGCGACGATGAACCGCAGCGAGGTGGCGTGTGAATGTTTGCGGCTGCTGGCCGCCCAGAGCATACCTCTCGGGAAGATTTACATCACCGACAACGCCTCTTCCGATGGATCCGCAGAGGCACTTGAGAATGAATTACTTGCCCTCCCGCTGGAAGTATCGGTCCTGCGCTCCGCTGAGAATCTCGGAAATGCCGGCGGGATCCAGCTCGCCATGGATCTGGCCTTCGCGGAAGGCTTCGATCATGTGTGGATTCTGGATGACGACTCCTGGCCTGAACGCGACGCCCTGTCAGCGCTTCTCGCTGCGGACGGCCCCGCCACGGGCATCCGCACTTCTATGGTCCTGGAGCCAGGTTCGGACAGAGTCAGTTGGCCCTGTGAGATCCGCCGTTCGCCAGGGGAATGGAAAATGGTCAACTCGGTTCCCAGCGGTCAAACCGACTGGCATGAGATCCGTCGCTCGTGGCTTGGATCGCTGATTCCCAGGGAAGCTTACCTGAAGGTGGGACCGGTCAATGCGGAACTGTTCCTCCGTGGTGAGGATGAGGAGTATCCAAGGCGGCTGGAGCAGGCGGGCTACAGGTTCTGGATGTCATCCGCCTCCATCCTGCGGCATCCCATAGCGGGTCCCCTCGTCACCCTATCTTTTGGAGACTACAAACTGTGTCTTGAGCGCAATCTCGGCACGAACAAGCTCTACTACCGGATCCGCAACATGGTCTGGATCAAGCGCCGGGAGTCCGGTTGGGTGACCGCATTCATTCTGGCGTCGGGCTACTTTCTGTTATTGGCCCGCTGGTTCCGACCATTCCAGCCCACATCGGCGATCTTCATCGAGGCGGTGCGTGACGCCATCACAGGAAGATTGGGAAAACGACCGGGAGGTTGATTGCGGGGAGTTGGCGGACTTACCGCCCAGCTACCTCCATTCACGATCGCCGGGAAGCCCGGTTAATCGATTGCCCAATCGGGCGTTCCAAGCAAGAATCAAGCCCCGCGCTCCACCGCAAACCCTTTTACATGGCAATCAGCAGAAAAGACTCGTTCACCCTCCAGGCTCTCCAGTTGCTGGACGCGGCCCTCGTGTTTTTTGCTTTCTGGATGGCCGGAACATTCCGCCAGTTTCTCCTTTTCTGGCAATACGGCCAACAGCCGGGCGACAACGAAATCTCCACGATGACATGGGTGCTGTATATTGCAGTACCCTTCACTCCCCTCGTGCTCGAGCGCTTCGGCTTTTATGACCGGATCAGACATGGCCAGAAAAAGAGATCCTACATTCAACTGCTGCAAGGGCTGGCGGTGATCGGGATGATGATCGCCATGTTCTCCGTTTTCGCGAAGGTCGTGGACGCACGGCGGCTGATTCTGGGTTTCGGGCTCATTTTCGTCTTCATTCTCCTGCTTCTTCGTGACAGTGCCACCAGGGCATGGTTCAGAAGACGTGCAAAGAACAGCAGCGGGCGGGAGAAAGTGATCGTCGCCGGACAACCTGCGGAAATCGCGGCACTGCTGGAGGAACTGGGGCCGGAGATCACCTCCGAATGGAATGTGGTGGAACGATTCGATCTCGGAACCCGCTCTGTCGAAGAACTTTACCAGATTCTCAAAACCGAGTCCATCGGACGTGTCCTGTTCTCCACCAAAAACACCGAATTCGAGAAAGTCTCACGGGCGGTGGAGGTGTGTGAGTTGCAGGGAGTGGAAGCGTGGATCGCCGCAGCTTTCATCCGCAGCCAGATCGCCCGGCCTGTCTTTGATGCGGTTGGATCCAAGCCGATGCTGGTTCTCCGCTCCACCCCGGACCTTTCATGGGGGCTGATGTTCAAGGGTTTCATGGATACCACTGGCTCAGCCCTCGTAATCCTCCTGACTTCTCCGTTCTGGATTTTTGCCGCCATTGGCATCAAGCTGACGAGCCCGGGAGCCCCGGTTTTCTTTTCCCAGATGAGGGCCGGACGCTATGGCAAGCCATTCAAAATGTGGAAATTCCGCACGATGGTTCCCAACGCCGAGGAGCTTCTGCAGAAAATCAAGGACGACCATGGCAACAACATGGATGGCCCCGTTTTCAAGCTCGACCGTGATCCGAGGATTTTCAAGTTCGGAGCTTTCCTCCGGAAATTCAGCATCGATGAACTGCCCCAGCTTCTCAATGTATTGCTTGGAGATATGAGTCTGGTAGGGCCGCGCCCTCTCCCGCTTTACGAAGTCGAGGCCTTCGGGAAACTCTCCCACCGGAGAAGGCTGAGCGTGAAGCCCGGCATCACCTGCGAGTGGCAGGCCGGCGGACGCAACCAGATCACCAGTTTCGATGAATGGGTCAAAATGGACCTCCGTTACATCGACAACTGGTCTCTGGGGCTTGATGTGCGCATTCTCCTGAAGACCATTCCGGCCGTCATTTTCGGCCGGGGCGCCAAGTAAACGGCCGCCCCGCCGCGGAACACCAGTACGGAACTCCACCACATGGCGATCCTCTCCTCACTTTTTTTCAGCGTCGCGTTGATCCTCGCTGTGACCATCGGTCCCCAAACGCGCCCATGGACCTGGGGGCCTTCCTTGATTTCCCTTGGACTTTCGCTTTCTTTTGCCATTCCAATTTTGTTGCGGAAGAAGCCGAAGCTCAGCATGGGCCTGCTGTTGCTCGGCGTGGCCACCGCCCTGTGGTTCGCATGGAGGGCGACCATCTCGCCGGTGCTTGAACTCAGGGACGCGGATCTGCTTCTCCTGGGAGGAACCGTTGGAGCATTTGTGGTGATGACAACCATCACCGGCAACAAAATCGCCGAGAAGATCTTCCTCTGGACCTTGTCAGGGCTCTTGACCGCCAGTGTGGCAATCATCGTCCGCCAAATCGGGGATCCCGGCTTCCATCCGATCTTTGCCTCGAGGCCGGTGACTTTGCCATCGGGCTTCTTCGGTCACTACAATGAGTGTGCCAATTTCCTCATTGGCACCGGTTTCCTTTTGGGGGCATCCGCACTGTTCGGTTCCTACTCCAGGATCACCCAGATTGTATGGGCGCTGTCAGCCGTCGCAGGACTGGTCGCGGTCTACTACACCCGCTCCCGGGGCGGGATACTCGCAGTGGGCGGCGGACTCGTGGTTTTCGCCATACTCAGCCTGCTGATCAGCAAGCGGAGGGATTCCAAGGGATTCGCCGTCGCGGTGATCGCCCTGCCACTGTTGTTCATGGCCGCCGTGGGATGGGTCTATAAAGGCTGGGGAGATGCCCAGACCGTCCGGTTCCAGACAGACGGCACGGCGGTCACGGATGCCGCTTCTGTCATCGAATCGTCGATGCGGTTCCACTTGTACGACATCGCGCTGTCGTGCATCAACCTCCATCCATGGAGCGGAGGGGGAAGCCGGAGTTACAGTTGGGAGTGCAACCGGTTCTGGAACGCCGTCGATCACGGGACAGGTGCGGCAAGACCCGAATACGTCCACAACGAACTCCTTCAATCCGCAACCGACTATGGCATCGTCGGAGCCGTCCTGCTGACCGTCCTGCTGTCCTGGACCAGCCTCGGGGTTGTGCTACGTTCCTGTTCCAATTGGAACGTCCCCCGGAGTGCTCCGGAGGATGCATTCCATATTGGGGGCATCGCGGGATTGGCGGGGATGTTCATCCAGTCGAATTTCAGCTTTGTTTTCCACCTGTTCCCCGGAGTTCTGCTCCTAGGGATCTGTCTGGCGAGAATGGCGGTCCAGGAGAGCGGAGATGATCGGACGAAATTCCGGACATCCCTCTCCAAAGGAATCCTTGTAATGAGCGGCATCATCGTCTGCCTGTCCTCCTTTTGGATGGGTGCCCGTGGGACCCGGGTGCTCTCATCACTTTGGAAAAACTACTTCGCCGCCCCGGAGGAGACATCCCCGGAAATGAAGATCGCCGCTTTGTCGGACGCCATCGCAATCTGGCCCCAAGCCACCCTCTACGATGACAGATCGTTCACCCTTCAGATCATGTCAAAGGCATCCGGGATTTCACTCCCGTCTGATCCCTTCACCAAGGAGGCGATCTCGGACTATCATGAAGCGATCCGGCTGCATCCGTATGATCCCGGCCTCCGGACCAATCTCGCAGGCTTGCTCAACCTCGCCGGAGATGACATGGGAGCGGAACACCAATACCGGCAGGGTGCGGCTCTTGAGGGAGGAATGGAGGCAGCCTACCAGGCCCATTTCAAGTTCTGCCATTATCTGGTGAACCGGGGGATGGCCGAACTGGAGAAGAATGAACTCGATGCGGCTTCCCGCTCCTTTGATGAAGCTCTCCGGCAATTCGCAAAGGTGGAAGAGAAGACTCCATGGATGCCCTATCAACAGGTGGGCGTGGATCTCAAACGTGCCTTGGTGACCGGGGTAGGCATGTCCTATGAAGCGGCCGGGGATTTTAGCGGCGCCTTGGCGCAGTATGATGGCTTGGCGGGAGGACTCAGGGTTCCGATGGCAGACTTCAGGGCAGGTCTTCTTCTAGGCAAAATGGCGGAAACCGCTTGGAAGGAACGCCAGCCATCCAAGGCATTGACCCTCTTCCAAAAGGCCAGCCAGCGGCTTGGAGCTGCGACCAATCTCCCCACCGCGCAGCAGAATATACGCGACGAGCACCTTTCATTTGTCAGCGCGAGGATCCAGTACCTACTGGATGCAAGGATCACGCCTGATGAAGGGAAGTGATCAGCTCTGCGGATGAATCTGTTCCCAGTTGATCTGCTGCTCCGCGAAGGTGGAGACGAACTCGACCAGCTTGCGGTCCACTTCCTCCTCGGTGATTTCCGCATCCGGATACCAAGGCATCCTGCCGAAGCACATGGAAAAGGAAGCATAGGCCCAGCGCTGGTCCATGCCACGCACCAGACGGTCCTGCATGTCGACCAAAGTCCTCTGGAAATGGTCATGCGCCAACCGGTCGTGGCCCACAAAAAAGTAGTAGTTCACACACTTGAGCTCGTGTGCTCCGCCCTGTGATGCACCGGGATTCGGCCGAGTGGAACGCAACCGGCGGACGGTGAGTTCGCGACCGTCCGAAAGCTTGATGGTGACATCGCTGCCGGAGAGGTTGTAATGCCCCTGCGCCCGCATGCACCGCTCCGGGCGGTGGATGGAGTTGTTCAAGTCATATCCGGACAGGACGATGGAAAGGTCGATGATGTCCGCATTCCGATAGCCATCCTCAGTGAATTCCCCGGGACGGGCCCGGAAACAGGTCGCTTTAGAGAACTCGGTATCCTTGGCCAAAGCTCCGAGTTCTTCCTTGCTGGGAAGGTTCTTGCGGAACATCCATTCCCCTTCCTCCTGTGGCAGCTCCATCCGTATGGCGCTGTTGGCAACCTTGCCAGCGCTGGGCAGGAGGTAGATGCCGCCCAGACCGAAGGCCAGGAGAACGGGCAGGGAGAAGAGTTTGCAGTTCATCGCTCGGGAAGGGTTTGGTTGGATTCCACAGTGGCACCGACGGTCCGCCGGACGGCGACTTTTTTCTCCCTCTTCCAAGGAAGCCCGCCTTCGAGGAGGGTGTGGATTCCAAGAAGCAGCGCCAGGGAGATCGGATAAAACAGCAGCAACCCGGACCAATCATGCCAGGTTCCGCTGGCCCACTCCGCGTTCCCATACTCCGCGATCACAAAGATGGAAACAACCCGCAGGGCATTTCCCAGGATGGCCAGGGGAAAGGCGGATACGAAGAGGAGGATCTTCTTCCACATCGCGATGTTCGCCACGTAAGCCCATGCGGCGGAGATCATCAGCAGGGCCATCAGGGAGCGGATGCCGCTGCATCCGGCTGCGATGTCCAGAGGTTCCCAGTTACCCTTGACCGGCAGCACCTTGGTTCCATCCACAGAGGTTTCGACACCGAACAGTGCCGAACCGTGATGGGCCATTTTAGTGGCGATGAGCTGCAGATGGGTGGTCGCCTGTTGGAAGCTGGGCAGGGGAACCGCCAGCCAGAAGAAGAAAAGCGGAAAGAGCAGGATCCTCCCCACCCGCCAGCCCCACAGATAGAGGGCGGCCCCCCAGAGAAGGAACGGCAGGGCCCCCGCCGTCACCCGCGGCTGGAGCGTCCGGTAACCGGCGGCGAAAAACACGACTCCCACGAATACAGCGGCCAAGCCCCAGAGACTTCCCTCCCGGGCCGCCGCCTTCAGGTCACGCCACTTGTAAATGATCAACCCTGCAATGACGATGGGGAAAAGGATGCCATGCTCATAGTCGGTCTCACCATTCCAAGCGCTCTTCAGCCATCCGAAGGTGGATTGGTCGCGGGCCGGACCGAAGCGTGCCACCACCGCATAAAACCAGAAAATCACGGCGGCACTGAGCGTCACCGCCACCCACATGAACACATCCGGCTTCTTTTTGCCGGAGGATCCAGAAGCATCAAAGCTAGGATGGGACGACTGGAGGGAGGATTCAGGCAAGGAACAGCGGGGTTTGATTCGAGAAATCCGCGCAAAGTATTGCCCACGGCCAAACCGCTGTCAACAATCCCCCCGCCCCGCCGTCCGACCCATGAAACTGATCAGTGGAACCGCCCACCGCACCCTTTCCGAAAACATCGCCAAAAGCCTCGGCCAGCCGCTCGCGGATGTCCACGTGACCGCTTTTCCGGACGGTGAAACCTTCGTCAGGATCAACGAGAACATCCGCGGTGCGGATGTTTTCATCATCCAGCCGTCCTGCCCGCCCACGAACCACAACATCATGGAGTTGCTGATCATGGTGGACGCCGCCCGCCGTGCCAGCGCGGAGCGGATCACCGCGGTGATGCCCTTCTTCGGTTACGCCCGGCAGGACCGGAAGGACCAGCCCCGTGTGCCGATCACCGCGAAACTCGTCGCCAATCTGCTGACGGCGGCGGGAGTCAACCGGGTTCTCACCATGGACCTGCACGCCCCGCAGATACAGGGATTCTTCGACATCCCCGTGGACCATCTCTACGCGAAGTCCGCACTTTTCAGCTACCTTCAGGAACGCCACCCGGACACGACCAACCTCACCGTGGTTTCTCCTGACGTTGGCGGGGTGAAAATGGCCCGCGCCTACGCGGACGCCCTCGGCGCCGAGTTGGCCATCGTTGCGAAACACCGCGTGAGCGCCACCCGGGTGGAAGCGATGAATGTGATCGGCGAGGTTGAAGGACGGGATGTCCTGCTGGTGGATGACATGACCGAAACCGCGGGCACCCTCACCGCAGCCGCGGAGATTCTCCGGAAACACGGGGCGAAGCGCATTTTCGCCGGGGTTTCCCACGCCATTCTCGGAGAAATGGGACACGAACGTCTCAAAAACTCCGCCATTGAGGAAATGATCACCACCGACTCCGTCCCGCAAGCCGCAGGGGAAAAGGTCAGCATCGTGAGCATCGCGCCACTGATGGCCGAGGCCATCCGCCGCATCAACGGAGGTCAGTCGATCACTTCGCTGTTCATGTGAGATCAGAGGAGATCACTCTCCGGAGATTCTGAAAGCAACATAGGACTTGGGAATAATTCCCAAGAGCCTCTCGGTGTGGATTTCACAATCCGGAAAGAGGGTTTTCATCTCCTTTTTGCTGAGCAGCCGGGTGGTATCAACCATCTCATCGATCTGAGTCCTGCTTGGCCGGGCAATCCATCCCCAGAGGGTGAAGTGACGCAGCACACGCCGTTGGACGGATTTCGGGAGCCAGTGCACGAAAAGTGCGAGGTAGTGGGGTTCCACGGGGCATTCCTTCGCCGGCGTCTGTATCCACAAAGCCTTGCCGACGCGGCGCACCTCTTTGGCAAATGCCACCTGCCTATCCCACTCCCCAACGTGCTCGATCACACTGTTCGAAAAAGCAATATCGTAGCTCTTGTCATCCATTTCAAGGGCGCATCCATCACCGGTTACAATGTTGATACGGTGCTCCGGCGCTTGGGACGGATCCCAGTCAACCGGATGCACGTTGAGTGAATCGATGCTGTGGACAACCGGGGGTTGCGCGATCCATGTATTGGGATAGCCGCCGATATCCAGCACCCGATCCGTCTTCTTCGGGCGGATCTTTGAAACAAACAGCCGAAAACGTTTCACCCTCCAGATCTTGAAAATGGCACCATAGACACGATGAATTAGTGGAAGGCGCTTCTCCATGCTGAAGTTCTACTGGACCCGCACCGGGTATTCACAATCCCCAAACGGGTCAAGCACACCTTTATAAAACAAATTTTTGACAACGGGCCGCCCGCCCGCTACATCCCTCGCCCCGCCCGCGGCCTGCCGCCGGGCATTTCCCAGAACACGAACGCCTCCTGTCATGGCCACGAAAGCATCACTCAAAGCAGCACCGCGCGCCCGCAGCGGATCCGGACGCCTCAAACAAATGCGCCGCGAAGGCTGGCTGCCATCCGTCATCTACGGTCGCACCGTCGAGGCCCACAACCTCAAGGTTGACGCGAAGACCTTCAGCGAACTGCTCGCACACAGCAGCTCCGAGAACATCCTGATCAACCTCGACGTGGAAGGCGAAGGCACCCGCCTCGCATTCCTGCAGTCCATCCAGCACGACCCGCTCACCGGTGCCGCGCTGCACGCCGATTTCCTCGCCATCGACGAGAAGACCGAAATCACCGCCCACATCCCGACCCACCTCAACGGTGAGCCTGCCGGGGTGAAGGCCGGCGGCATTCTGGAGCAGTACATCCACGCGCTGGAAATCACCTGCCTCCCGAACGATCTTCCGGACACCCTCGAGTTCGACGTTGCCCACCTCCAGGAGGGTGACTCCCTTCACATCAGCGATGTGAAGCTCCCTGCCGGTGTCCGTGCCACCCACGCGGGTGAAGTCGTCATCGCCCACATCGGCAAGTCCGGTGCCGCGATCTCCGAGGCTGCCGCCTCCGCCTGATCGACGGAACTTTCAGCACCTTCCCAAAAGGCCCGGCATCACGCCGGGCCTTTTTTTGTGCCAGGATACGGAGGGATGCCTGAAGTTCCATGAGCGAGCGGCTGAGCCGTATCAGATCGTCTTCCGAGATGTCCACGAACGAATCCAGCTCCCGCAGCGCGGCGATCACCTGCTCGTGGGTGGGGGAACCGGGCTGCTCCGCAGGCTTCCAGGCGAGCGCCGCCGGATACCTCCGCCAGATGAAGAAGCCGTTGAAAAGCACCGCGATGGTGACCATCACCAGGCCGTTCACCAGCACCGGACAAAGCACGAAGTGAAATCCCAGGGCGTGAACGGCGGGGCCGCCCAGAACCGCCGTCAGGGCGGTGGCTCCTCCGGGAGGATGGATGCATTTGAAAAAGTGCATCACCCCGATGGAAAGGCCGACGGCCACCGCGGCGGCCATCGTTTGATCCGGAATCCATCTCGCGCAAGCCACGCCGATGAGGGCTGAGAAGCCGTGACCCGCAAGGACCGGCCACGGCTGGGACAACTGGCCGTGGGGAACCGCAAACAACAACACGGCGCTCGCGCCCATTGATGCGACCAAGCCGGTGGCATGGGGGAGGTGCATGCAGCGGCCGGTGAAAAAGATGAGGAAAAGAATGGAGAGGACACCTCCCAGCAGGGAAATCCCCTTCTCTTTCCAACTGACGGCACTCAGTTCGACGCCCAGCAGATCACTCCATTTTCTCATGGGAGGGGATTTTCTTCAGAATGAGCGGAATTCATGCGAATCATGAGCGAGGGCGGTTGCTTTATATCGTGATACGATATAGATCAAGCGCGGATGAAACGACTTTCCGATGCGGACTACACCGCGCTGGCGGACTTCCGGCACGCCTTGAGATGCTTCCTGGAGTTCAGTGAGAACGCGGCGGCGGCCGAAGGATTGACGCCCCAGCAGCACCAAGCGCTGCTGGTGATCCGCGGCACTCCCGGCTCCGTGGCGAATGTGGGGAGGCTGGCGGAGCGGTTGCGGGTGAAACACAACACCGCGGTGGAATTGGCCCAGCGCCTGGAAGCGGCGGGCCTGGTGTCCCGCCAGTCGAGCGAGGAGGACAAGCGGGCGGTCCTGCTAAGCCTGACGGATCTCGGCTCCTCGAAGCTGGAGATCCTGACCCACATCCACCGCCGCGAACTGGGGCAGCTCAGTCCGGAGATCCTGCGGCTCCTCCACAGCCTCGATGCATGAAAGAGAGGAGCGGCCTGAAGCTTGCCCTGACCGCGATCCCGCTCGGAGTGGTGGTGGCCTTCGCCGGGATCGGCCTGCTGAAGCTGATCCACCTGATCACCCAACTTTCGTTCCACGGCCGGTTTTCCTTCCATGAAAGCGATCCCGGTTTCGCCACCTTCGGGTGGCCGGCCATTTTCGTTCCCGCACTGGGTGGGCTGGCCATCGGGTTGATCGCCCGTTTCGGGAGCCCGGCGATCCGCGGCCACGGTATCCCGGAAGCGATGCAGGGGGTGATGACGGGGGGCAGCCGGATCCCACTGAAAGTCGCCATCCTGAAACCGCTGTCCACCGCCCTCTCCATCGGGACCGGCGGACCATTCGGAGCGGAAGGCCCGATCATCGCCACAGGTGGCGCGATCGGTTCGCTGGCGGGCCAGTGGCTGCCCCACAGCGCGGCGGAACGGAAGATCCTGTTGTCCGCAGGTGCGGCGGCGGGGATGACGGCGGTGTTCGGAACACCCCTGGCGGGAGTATTGCTGGCGATCGAGCTGCTGCTGTTCGAATTCCGCAGCCGGAGCCTGCTGCCGGTTGCAATGGCGGCGGGAGCGGCGATGGCGGTCCGCGGTGTGGTCGGTGAACCTTTCCCCATGCTGCCCCTGCCCGCACCGGATGCACCGGGCCCCATGCTCGCGGTCGGCTCGGTCGTCATCGGGGCGGTGTGCGGACTTGCGGCGGTCATCCTCACCCACACGCTGCATGCCATCGAGCATGCCTTTGAAAAACTTCCCTTCCACTGGATGTGGTGGCCCGCCATCGGCGGTCTGGTGGTGGGGCTGATCGGCTGGGTGGATCCCCGGACGATGGGTCCTGGCTACGGAAACCTGCGGACCCTTCTGGATGGCGGGATGTTGCTGCCCGCCCTCACCGCCCTGCTGGTCCTGAAATTCCTTTCCTGGTCGATCTGCCTGGGCAGTGGCACCGCCGGGGGGACGCTGGCCCCCGTGATGACCATCGGCGGGGCGGTCGGCGCTCTCACCGCCCACGCCCTGGCCGGCCTGCCGGGGTTCGATGGCTTTCCTTTCGGGATCGCCGCATTGATCGGCATGGCGGCCATCTTTGCGGGAGCCTCACGAGCCTTCCTGACCTCGGTCGCCTTCGCGTTCGAGGCGACCCATTCGACCGCCACGTTCGGGCCGCTGCTGCTGGGTTGTGCATTCGCCATCCTGGTTTCCAAATGGCTGATGAAGGAATCCATCATGACGGAAAAGCTCGCCCGCAGCGGCGTGCGGGTGCCGGAGGACTACGAGCCGGATCCCCTCCACGGCGGGACGGTGGAGGAACTCATGATCCGCGATCCGCTGGTGGTTGGACGGGACATGACCGTGGGCGGGCTGGGGGATCTGATCTCCACCAGCTCCAGCCGCTGGAGCCGGGCGCGGTTGTTCCCCATCATCGGGGATGACCGTGAGCTGCTGGGGGTCGTTTCACGGGCGGACATTTTCGCCGCCGTCCAGGAGAATCCCGATCCACCGGCCCTCGAAGTCGCCATCACCCACCCCATCACCATCCATCCGGATGAATCGCTGGCGGAAGCGGCGGACCGCATGATCCTGCATGAGATCGGGCGGCTGCCGGTGGTGGACCGGTCCAATCCCCCGAGGCTTTGCGGGATCATCAGCCGCCGGGAAATCCTGGAAGCGAGACGGAGACGTCTGGAAGACGAGAGGGTGAAACCCCGATGAGAAAGCACGCGGGGAACCGGCGAATCCGCCCCCTCCCTGTCTTCGGGTTGGACGGGCCGCCACCCGCCATCCATCCTGCGTCATGTTCCAGTTGATCGTGGGGCTCGGGAATCCCGGCCGCCAATATGAAGACACCCGCCACAATGTCGGATTCATGGTGCTGGACAGGCTGGCCGCTGAGACGGGCGCGGCTTTCCAGTCCGTGCCGAAATGGCAGAGCCACCTGGCGAAGATCCCCGGGGACGGCACGATGCTACTGAAGCCGCAGACTTTCATGAATCTGAGCGGCCGGGCGCTCCAGCAGATCCTTTCGTTCCACAAATGGACTCCGGAAAACATCCTGGTGGTCTATGACGATGTTTCGCTGCCGCTCGGCACGCTGAGATTCCGGGAAAAAGGTTCCGCGGGGGGGCACAACGGGATCAAATCCATCCTCCAGCATCTGCACACGGATGCCTTTCCCCGGCTGAAGGTGGGGATCGGCGGCAGCCAGCCGGGGGAAATGGTCGGCCATGTGCTGGGAAAATTCGCCCCGGATGAGCGCCCGGTGCTGGAAAACACGCTTGCCACCGCCCTCGCAGCGGTGCAGCTTGCGCGTTCCCAAGGTCTCGCCGCCGCGGCGAACCGTTTCCATACCCTCACCAAACCAACTCCTGCAGATGAGCCGCAAGTACCAAGGCCTGATCATCCTCAATCCCAAGAACATCGACGGAACGATCGATGACACCATCAAAGCCGTCGCCAAGGAGATCGAAGGCGAAGGCGCGAAGATCGAGAAAGTGAACCAGATCGGCCGCAAGCAGTTCGCCTACACCTCCCGCCACGTTGATGCCGGCCACTATGTGGACTACACGCTCAGCGCGCCTGCCGAAGCGATCAAGAAGATCGAGGCACGCCTCAAGCTGAACGGCAACGTGCACCTCCAACACTACCAGCGTCTGGCCTGATTTCCGGACTGTTCTCCGGAACAGTCCTTGCGCAGGAACCCGATCATCCCTAGTCTCCACCGCCATGGCCAACCTGAACAAAGTCATGCTCATCGGGAATCTCACCCGTGACCCGGAGCTGAGATATACCCCGAAGGGAACCGCTGTCGCGGACATCGCGCTGGCCATCAACCGCGTCTGGAACAACGAGCAGAACCAGCGCCAGGAAGAAACCACCTTCGTGGACATCACGTTGTGGGGCCGCCAGGCGGAACTCGCCCAGCAATACCTGACCAAAGGACGCGGCGCCTACATCGAGGGCCGCCTCCAGATGGACACGTGGGACGACAAGCAGACCGGCCAGAAGCGCAGCAAGCTGAAGGTGGTCGCGGAAAGCCTCCAGTTCCTTCCCGACGGCAAAGGCGGCTCCGGCGGCCAGATCCCGCAGGGTGGCGGCCAGCAAAGCTCCCGCCCGCCCCAACAAGGCGGCCGTCCGCAGGGAGCCTCCGCGGCTCCCCCTGAAGAATACGGCGACGAGGACGACATCCCGTTCTGATCCACGGAACGGAATCCCATCCTGCATTCCATTTGAGAAAGCGGAGCCTGACGAAGGCTCCGCTTTTTTGTTCAGGGGTGGCCGATGCCGGCATCCACCTGAACCAAGCAACGACACCGTGATTTGCTTCGATCTCATGATGGAACCATGACCCATCATCCGGGAACTCCGGACTGAGTGCGACGCAGCCGACCATCAAGTGAAGCCCTTCAGCCTCCGGGAACCGTTCCCGGGTGCGCGCCCTGATCCGGCGACTCCGGGGGGCATCTGGGACAGTGCGTGGAAGCGGCTACCGGTTGGAGCAAGACATGCCGCCCGGCGGGCGTAGTCATCAGGGATGATACGCCGCCTTTTCCTGATGCTTTTCCTCTTCGCGGGATGTGCGATGGGAGGTGTTTCGCCCGACAAACTGCCCGCGCACCCGCGGCTGTTCGCGAATGCGGCCCGCTTCGACGAGATCAGGAAACAGGTGGCTGACGAAGGACCTGCACGGGACTTTTTTCTGGTGCTGAAGGCGCGGGCGGATTCGCTGCTCAAGCAGGAGCCGGTGGAGCGAATCATGACGGGAAAGCGGCTGCTGTCCGTGTCCCGCCAGGCACTGGAGTGCATCACCGTTTCAGCGATGGTGGGGAAGCTGGAGGACAACGCGGCCTACAAGGAACGGGCGATCGCGGAGATGCGGGCGCTGGCGGGCTTCACGGACTGGAACCAGCCGCATTTTCTGGATGTGGCGGAGGCGACGTTCGCCATGGGGATTGGGTATGACTGGCTTTACGACGATCTGACTTCCGCGGACCGGGATCTGATCTCGGGTGCGATCATCGGGAAGGGACTGAAGACGTCGCTGATCTCACGCAGCGGCAAAGATCCGTTCTGGGTGTCCGGCACGAACAACTGGAACCAGGTATGCCACTCCGGCATGGCCATCGGCGCGCTGGCCGTGGCGGAACGTGACCCTGAACTGGCAACGAGGATAGTGGACCGCGCGATCAATAACCTGCAGTACGCGGCCAAGGCCTATGCTCCGGACGGGATCTACCCGGAGGGTCCCGGCTACTGGGCCTATGGTACTGGATTCCACGTCGCACTGGTGGATGCGCTGAAGACCTCGCTGGGGGATACCTTCGGACTGGAGAAGTTCCCGGGGTTCCTGAAGACGGCGGACTTCATGGTCCAGATGTGCTCCCCCTCCGGGAGGTATTACAATTTTTCCGACAACACGCAGACGCGGGGATTCGAGACGCCGTTGTTCTGGTTCGCCAGGGAACTGAAGCGCCCCGGCCTGCTGGAAGCGGATCTGACCATCGTGGAGGATCTGAAGAGGAAGCCGCGGAAGCTGGACCGGCTGATGCCGCTGGCGCTGGTCTGGTGGGACGGAAAGAAGGCGGAGACGGGTGAATCCCCTCCCCCGTCCTGGGCGGGTGGCGGAAAGGTGCCGCTGGCGGTTTTCCGCGAGCGCTGGGGCGACCGGAACGCCGCCTTCGTGGCGTTCAAGGGAGGCAAGCCCGCCATTTCCCACGGCCACATGGATGTGGGATCGTTCGTCTTTGAAAAGGACGGCATCCGCTGGGCGGAGGATCTGGGGCTACAGTCCTACAATACGCTGGAGTCCCGCGGAATCGACCTGTGGAACTCGAAGCAGGACAGCCCGCGCTGGAAGGTGTTCCGACTTGGATCCGAAGCCCACAACATCCCGCGCTTCAACGGCGCGGACCAGATCGTGGAAGGAACGGCAGGGGTGGTGAAGACCGACACGGACAAGCGTCTGATGGTGCTGGACCTGACCCCGCTCTATGCCGGAATGGTGAAGTCATCACACAGGGGCGTGCGGATGATGCCGGACGGCCGCGTGGTCATCCGGGATGAATGGCAGGCGGGGGAAAAGCCCGTGTCCATGACGTTCCAGTGGCTGACGAAGGCGAAGGTCACGACGGACAGCAAGGGGGCACTGCTGGAGTCCGGCGGAAAGTCGCTCCGTCTGGAGGTGACTGCGGAAAGCCCGTTCACCGTCGCGGTGCAGGATCTTTCCAAACCGGCGAATGACTACGACCAGGCGAATCCCGGCCTGAAGCGCATCGTCATCACGACAGAAACGGCAGCCGGGAAACCAGGCTCCATGGTGGTGGCCACCGGTGCCGGGGATGCCGACATTCCGGCCGGAACTCTTGGGTCGTGGTAACGGGATCGACCCCGGATGCCCGGGCACTGATTCTTGTTGCTGACCTGCGGCCACGCATCCTGTAAATGGCCCCATGGTCAAACCCCGTGATGTGTTCGTTTCCGTGGCGGCCTTTGGCACCGCCTCCGCCTTGTTCGCCGCCACACAGGGCGACCCGCCTCCGGCGGTGATGAAGTCGGTCGCATTCGAGTGGAACGACCTGCCGGTGAAGGCCAGCGCGAAGGGCGAGACGCGGAAGGTGTTCCAAGCGCCCACCGCCACGCTGGACGAACTGGAATGCCATGTGACGACCCTCAAGCCCGGAGTGACCTCACATCCCCCGCACGAGCATCCGGATGAGGAGATCCTGATCGTGAAGGAGGGAACGGTCGAAGCGCTGGTGGCCGGAGAATGGCGGAAGCTGGGGCCGGGTTCGGTCATCTTCCAGGCGGCGAACGAAACCCACACGATCCGCAATGCCGGTGAGACACCCGCCACCTACCATGTTTTCAAATGGAACTCGCCCGGGATGCTGAAGAAAAAAGCGGAGTGAGGGCCGATGCCTTTATGGATCAGGAATGACCGCCAGGTGCAGGCCCTCCGCCAAGAATTTGGACCGAAACCCGGTTCATGCAGCCGATTCCGGAAGAATGGAATCAACCACAATGGAAGCGTAGCGGACATAGGCGGAGCCAAATGAACGCAGATGGACGCAGATAAGAAGAGGATGGGGACGGAATTCTCCACTCTGCGCCCATCTGCGTTCAACCGTGGTTGAATTGCATTTCATCAGGCGTGTGGCTTCTGCGGGAGTCGCCATCATCGGAAGACCGTGGCGGGACGTCCAGACAACAGCCTGGGCCAAAATGGCCCGGCCACATTTGGTCAGTTCCGCATGAAACTTTCTTCGTAAGGCTCCTCGGCGGCGAGCGACTGCTCGACCTCCAGCACCGGCTGGACGCCCGCTTTGCCTTTCGGGAAGGTGATGGTGCCGGAAACCCGGACCCAGCCACCATCGGGAAACTCCGGCGGCTCCTTGCCGAACTCCAGGATGATCGGGATGGCGCGGCTGTCCGCCGCGCAGCAGGTGATGAACATGCGGTAGAGCCGCTTGCGCGTTCCCGCGTCGTTGTCCGCCCTCTCCTCCGCCCAGCGGCCTTCCGTCTGGACCTTCATGCCTCCCAGCGCCTTCTGCAGCTCCGCATCCCCGCTGGAGAAGAAGAGTTCCATCAGGGACATCTCGTAGTAGCCGTCCTCCGTCTTGCGGTGGTTTTTCTCCAGATCCTCGCGGGTGATGGGTCCGAGCATGGAGGCCATGAAGGGGGATCTCACCTCATCCACGGTCATGGTCTTCCGGGAGATGGCGGCTTCGGAGTACCTGTCCTTCGTCCAGGCGACGGAAAGCAGGACCGGCACCACCATCAGCGCGAAGGCGGTGAGGGGGTGCATGTCCCCGGACTCATGGTCGTGGGCATCCCCGTCACCATGGTCATGGCCGCAGTCCGCGTGCTGGCCCGCGGTGAGGAGATTGAACAGACCCAGCACCGCCAGACCGAGACCACCACCGAGCGAGATGAGGCGGAAGTCCGGGGCGAGGTACTTCGTGATCCGGCCGGAGGCGTAGAAATAGAGGATCACCCCGCTCCAGATCAGCAGCGCGAGCGAAAACAGGATGCGTCGGTTGCGTGGGCTCATGGGGTTTTCAGGACGATTTCCTGCCAGAAGATGGAGGCGGCGCCGATGGCGACGAAGAGACCGACGGCGAGGGCGGCGATGAACCGCTTGTTCAGCACCGTCTGGTAAAGGAACAGCAGCTTCACATCCATCATCGGACCGTAGGTGAGGAAGGCAAGTTTCGCGCCCCAGGTGAACTTGTGGAGGGTGGCGGCGATGAACGCGTCCGAGGTGCTGCAGAGGCTGAGGACGAAGGCCAGCACCATGAGCGCGGCGGGGGCGCCCACCGGATTCCCGGCGACGCTGTCCAGCCACTCCGCACCGGGGGCGATGCCCGTGTTGAACAGCGCGGTGATGGCGACACCGATGGTGAAATAAACCCCCACCTCCACGAAGTCCTTCATCGCGGAACGGAACGCGGCGACCATCCGGTTGTCCTCACCCGCTGGGTGGTGGTGGTGTTCGTGGCCATGGTCATGGCCGCAGCAACCGTCCGCATGATCGTGGTCGTGGTGATGGTCATGTCCGGCGTGGTCATGATCACAGCAGTCGGTTTCCTTGGCAGGGGCCGGATCGGGGGCGGAGAGGCTTTCCACCAGCTTCGGCTTCAGGACGGAGGAGAGCCGCATGCGGGAAACGATGAGTCCGACGAGGACGGCGATCAGGAACCCGAGGATGAGGCGGCCGCTGGTCATCATGCCCGCACCCTGGCCCTGGAAAGCCTTCCAGGTGCTCAAGGCGGTGATGGGGTTCACGATGGGCGCGGCGAGCATGTAGGTGAGCGCGCAGGAAACCGGCAGGCCTTTTTTCACCAAGCGGCGGATGACGGGGACCACGGCGCATTCACAGACCGGGAAAACCGCACCCAGCAGGCCGGCGGTCAGCACGGCGAGGATCTTGTTTTTCGGGAGGAACCGATCCATCGTGCCCGCGGGCAGATAGATGTCGATGAAGCCGCTGATGAGCGTCCCCAGCAGGATGAACGGGGCGCCTTCAAAAAGGATGCTCAGAAACGCGAGCGCGAAGTCCTGTTGCGAATCGGGAGACATCGCCGCGAAGCAAACTAGCTGGATGCGCCCCTGTCAACCGGCGGGCTGGGCGAGCTTCTTCTCGAAGTCCCGCCCGAACGCCTCCGACCACGCTCCGGAATGGCCCGCCGCCTGTTGGTACAGCGTGATGAACCGCTTCACGCCGAATGCTTCCAGAGGCTCCTGGTCCTCCCTGTATTTCATGAGGTGGCCGAAGTTTCTCAGTCGCTCGTTCGCCGTGAGGGGCCGCCCTTTGAAGGTGAGATCCGCCATATCGATGAGGGCGAGGCGGCCGTCGGGCAGTTCCAGAATATTGCCGAAATGGACGGAACGGAAAAAGACACCTTTTTCATGAAGGTGCGAAATGAACGCCGCCAATTTACCGAAAAGCTCCGGAGTTTTTTCAAGATCCCGCAAGGATTCCCCTTCCAGACGCTTGTAGGCGACGACGTCCCTTTTGAGGGATGAAATGCGCCAGACGCCGGTGACCTCCACGGTGGGGATGCCCATCTGCGTCAGGCGCGCGGCATTTTTCGCGAAACGCTTGGCGTAGGGGTTCCACAGGGCGGAGGAAAGAAGGCGCTTGCGGCGGAAGAACTTCATGATCCTGCCATCCGGAGTGGCGATGACCTTGAGACCGTGCCGGTCCTTCATGAGTACTTTCGAACTCTCCAGCAAAGCATCGAAATCCTTCAATTCCGGCAACATGATGTGACAGGAACGCCACAATCACGCGCAATTCAAGCCCCTTCTCACTCGGAAAGAGTCACTTTCACCCTGGCAAACTGTCTGGGTCCGGTGCGATCCCATGAAACGGTCCTGAGGAGGAAACCATCGACCGGGGGATCCAGAGGCGCGGTGGCATCTTCCAGCACCACCGTCGCAGGTTGCCAGCCTGTGGCCTCCAGGTCCTCCGAAAACTCGATGGCATAGACCAACCCCCGCCTGGCGGCATCCGCCCGGACCGGGAACCGGACGGTGGCGCCGTCTCCGCTCATGGAGATCTCCGGCAGGAGGAGTCCGCCGCTTTCCGACCGCAGGGATGGCACGCCACCGTTTCCGCCGAAGGCGTACTCCAGCAGGTTCGGCACGCCGTCCCCGTCCGGGTCACCCGCCTCCGTGGCATCCGCCAGTCCGGCGGACCACGACCTGAAGGAAGGGACGGGTTCGAGGTCGAAAGTCTGCATCGCGGAGGGTGCACCGTCCGCGACCCGGGTCACCTCCACCAGCAACGATGCGACGGAAGGCACCGCAGACCATGTGGCGGTGAAACGTGCCGTGGCAGCGGTGGCGAGGTTCGCCCGGCGGAAAACCCAGTCCTCCGGTCCGGCGGATTCCGCGATCCAGTCCGGTGCGGAGATGGCATCCGGTCCCTGCCCCGCCGGGAAGTGAAGGGTGAAGCGCGCGTTTCCGGCGTCATTCGCGCCGGTGTTGGAAAGGTCGAAATGGCAGCTTCCGGCGTGGGCCTGCCTGAGTGTGGCAGGCTGCACCAGAGAGGATGAAAGCGTGACGGACGGAGGATAGGCGGGCGTCATGCGGTAGCCGTCCGGTGCCAGCAGGGCGTCCAGCTTCTCCACATAGGCCGGGATGAACGAATCATACCCGTAATAATAGGTGGTGGTCTCCCCGGCCAGCGAGTGGATGCCGACGATGGCCGGATTCCCCCCGGCGGAGGCAAAGGTGGGACTGCCGGAATCCCCGCCGACGACATAGGCATCATCCTGGTTTCCGGAGGACCTGCGGTAGCGGAACACCATCAACCGGGTGGTGTTGATGTCACCGGAGGTGGAGTTCTGGAACGCCTGGATGGAACCGCGGCCAGCCTTCATGGTCCAGCCGAACACGGTCAGGGATGTCCCGGTGTAGGCACTTTCCGAAGCGAGGTTGAGATACGGGAAATGGGGCACTTTCTCCGCAGCGGTGATGGGTGCGGACAGCTCCATCAGGCACAGGTCCGTGGGCAGGGAGGCATCATTCAGGATGAACTCCGTGCCGGTGACGGTGCGGTCCACGATGTCCCCGTCCGCATTGAGGAAGCGGATGGTGGTGCCTTCTCCGGGGTAAAAATGACGGGCGAACACGACGTGCTTCGGCGAGACGAGCGCGAATTGGCGGCTGGCCTCCCCGGGAATCCAACCGACGCCCGAGAAGTTCCGGCTCCCGTACCAGGCGGAATCATTGAAGGCGGGCGCGGTGGCAACGTCCCCTGTGAAGCGGTCGTGCCGGGTGGCGCTGTAGGCCCGGATCTCCAGTCCATGGCACCATCCCGCGACCAGGAAAAGGGCGGACAAAGAGAGCGGGACGATGGAAGGTCCGGATTTCACGGAGACGGAAGCCCGCAGCATAAGCGAGGGTCCGCCACTCCGACAACCGGGTTTTCGGGCTACCCGGGAATCGCCGGCTTCAGCCCTCGACCTGCGGATGGATCATGAAAACGCGGTCCACCCCCCTTTTGGAGAACTCCTCCCAATAACGCTTTTCCTGGTCCGCGGTGCGGGCGCGGCGCTGCTCCTCCGTCATGGCCTCCCAGTTCTTGAAGCCGATGGCACGGGCGAGATCCCGGTCGGACAGGCGAACCGCCAGTTCATCCCAGAAGCTTTCATTGCGGAATTCCTCGTAGCATTCGTGGTAGAAAAGCTTTTCCTCCCGCTCCTGCTTCACCCGGAACCGCTGGGTTTCCTCATCAAACTCGATCCAGTCGCCGAGCCCGGAGTGTCCCGCTTTCTCAAGGATCTTGCTTTCCAGTGTCTCAAAGGCGGTGACCTGGTCGTTGGCACCCTCTTTCTGGTTCCACGACGCGACATTCGCGGCGAGGCTGACCATTTCCACCAGCGTGGCGAGTTCGTGATCCGATAACCTGAGATGCATCCGGGCGGGAAGAAACCACTCCAAGCCCCTTCCGGCAAGCCCTCATCAATTCAGCACTTGATCCGCCGGAAGGATTCCGCACAGACTCCGGCGTCGTTGCACGAGTAGCTCAGCGGTAGAGCAACCCGCTTACACCGGGTTGGTCGGCGGTTCGATCCCGTCCTCGTGTACCATCTCTCCCCCGCTCACCTGCGGCGGCGCAGCGCGAACATCCCCGCGGAGGCCACCAGCATCAGGGCGTGGGAAGGCTCCGGGACCAAGGCGAACGTGAAGTTGTCACCCGTGGAGGTACCGCTGGTTCCGCTCGCTCCGGTCCCGATGGCGACGTAGCCGAGAGCCGGGTTGGAGCCGGAGGCATACGTGTAGCTGGTTCCAGCCGAACCTCCATTGACGTCCTGGGGGACACCATTCACATAGAGATCGTAGGTCCACTGGGTCGCGATCGTGTTCAGGACAAATCTGAAGGTGACGGGAGCTCCAGCCGTGAAGGTGGTGGAAAGGAGCACGTTGCCGGTGGTGCCGCCGCCCGGTCTCACGTTGACATCTCCGTTTGCCCGGTAGAACAACCAAGGACCGGCCGCAGTTCCTGAATCGGTGAGGTTCTGCTCTGTGGTCAGGCCGACGGTGAAACCGAAACCCACCCAGGAATTTCCGTAATTCGACGGATGGGTGATTGTGTAGGACAGTTCGTAAATCCCGGGATTCGTGGTGAAGTAATTGCTCCCAAGCGAGATCCCGGCCGTCCGGTTGTTGTTGGTTCCCAGGATCAACTGTCCGGACCCGTCCAATTTCATGGCATCCGCGGCTTCGGTGGCGGTCCAGTTGCTGGAATTCACGAGGTTGGTGCTGGGAGCCCGCCCGTTGATATGGGCTGCCGTCGCGTCGTTGAAGTTGTCCTGGATGAGGATCGCCGCTTGGGCGGATGCTGAGAAGGCGAATAAGCAGGGAAGGATGGAACGGATCATGAATCTGGAAACGGGTGACTCGCTCTTTTACGGAGCGCAGCGCCGAAATCTTATTCAAAGGAGCGGCAGCCAACCAATCAGAAATTCCCCGGAGCCGATATTCCGCCGCGCCATCTGCCCTGCTGGTGGCCCATGCGGCAGCTTTCCCCATTTTCCTCGATCCGGCCATAACTGACCCAACCGTCCGCGATCTCGACCCAGTGGGCCCGCCCCGGATTGAGGAAGGAGCCGGTGTTGATCACGCGCAGGTTCCCCCTCTGCCATGTCCCGGCCCAGTGGAAGTGGCCGATGATGAGGAACTCCGCCTTCGGGAAATAGCGGTCGCGGAACTCCACCCCCATGTCCGGCTGGGTCCGCCATGCCTTCAACATTTCCACGGCTCGCTGCGGAGGATGGATGGCGTCGAGCAACCGCTGGAGCAGGTTGCGGCCATCAGGGTGCTTCACCACGGGGTAGGAGATGGAGATTTCACGCGCGAGCTGGTGGCGTTCCCGCGCGTCATGCGCCGCCGCAGGCCGCGCCGCCCAGAGCTTTTCCACCCGCTCCGGATCGAGCAGGATCTCGCGCTTCCACGGAGCACCGGACCGCAACAGGGTGTCACCATGGGTGACGACGACTTTTCCGCCCTCCAGTTCCAGATAACCATCGCCGGGCCAGCCGGGATCATGGTTTCCGGGCAGGAAAACGGGGTCGCAGCCTTCCTCCCGGCAGAGCGCCCTCAGTTCGTCCAGCATGCCGGCGGCATCTGACCTCAGTTCGGTGGCCAGTTCCTGCCAGGTGTCGCCGTTGAAAACGACGGTCCCCGCCCCCGCGAGCAGCGGGCGGAGCGCCTCCACCCGCGCGATCCGGGAAACACGGTGCCCGAGATGCAGATCGGAAAGGATCCGCACCGGCTCTTTCACGGGACGACCCGGCGCTGCCGCACCGCCTCGAAGAGACACACCCCGGTCGCCACGGAGACGTTGAGGCACTCGACCTTTCCGGCCATGGGGATGGAAACGAGGAAGTCGCAGTTCTCTTCCGTGAGGCGGCGCATGCCTTTTTCCTCCGCGCCTAGCACGAGGGCGAGCGGGCCTTTCAGATCCTGTTCATAGATCGACTTCGTCGCCCGGTCCGAAGTGCCGACGAACCAGAGTCCGGCTTCCTTCAGCCGTTCCATGGTGCGGGCAAGATTGGTGACCTGGGCGAAAGGAACATGGTCGGCGGCCCCCACGGAAATGCGGCGCACGGTTTCCGTGATGCCGACGGCCTTGTCCTTCGGCGCGACGACGGCATGGACACCCGCGCCGTCCGCCGTGCGGAGGATGGCCCCGAGGTTGTGGGGGTCCTGCACACAGTCGAGGATGAGGACGAAGGGCACGGCCTGCTCCCGGACGATGGCCATGAGGTCGTCCTCATCCAGTGACGGAACAGCCTGTTCCGGCTCCTGCGGCTTCACGTGGCGGTTCTCGCGGGCCTGTTTGTTGAAGTTTCCGTGTTGCGGGCGCGGCTTCATGGGTGGTCGGGATGGGGCTTATGGATACGGTCAGCGGCCCAGCACCCAGGAAATGTGCGGGGTGTAGAGGTCCGGCTCCAAGAGGAAGGAATCGTGCCCTTTCTCCGAGTGGACGGTGATGTGCATGACGTCCACCTTCGCCGTTTCCAGGTGTTTCACCAGCTCCGCCTGTTCTTCCGGATAGAAGCAGAAGTCGGAGTCGATGGAGAAAACGAGCCAGCGCTGGCCTGCCAGGTGGGAGCGTTCGAAGAGGTCCGCGGGCGTTTCCGCATCCCCCTCATGGGCGGCGTCGTAGCGGGACCACATGTCGATGATGCGGAGGTAGGTGTTGGCGTCGAAGCGCTTCACGAACTTCTTCCCCTGGTGCAGCATATAGCTCTGGAACTGGTCCCGCACGCGGTACCAGGCAAGGATGTCATCCGGCTGCACCACGTCCTGTCGCGCGCGTTTCTCGATGGAGTCGAGGTGGACGAAGGTCTTGTGCGAGATCATGCGGGCGAGCGCGAGGCCGTAGAGCGGTGGCTCGTCATCGTAGTAGTCACCGGCGTTGAAATGCGGGTCGTTCTCGATGGCGAGGATCTGCTCGAACAGGATCAGCTTGTTGAGGACGGTGGTCTTGAAGCCGGAGGCGATGGCGATGACGTTGCGCACCCGGTCCGGGAAGCGGGTGGCGAAGGTGGTGGCCACCAGACCGCCGACGGACGGCCCGATCACCGCGACCAACGTGCCGACGCCGAGGCTGTCGATGAGGGCATGGACCATCTCCGCCTGGTCCGCCGCGGAGACGGAAGGGAACTTCGAGCCGTAGGGAAGGCCGGTCTCCGGATCGGTGGAGCCAGGGCCGGTGCTGCCGTAGCAGCCGCCCAGATAGTTGGCACAGATGATGAAATATTTGGAGGTATCGATGGCTTTGCCCTCACCGATCATGTTTTCCCACCAGCCGTCATGGAGTTCCGGCTGCCACAGGCCGTCCAGACCGTCGATCCGCGGCGTGATGCCCGCCGCGTGATGGGAGCCGGACAAGGCGTGGAACAGGAGGATGGCGTTGGAGCCATCCGCATTCAGCTCGCCGTGGGTCTCATAGGCGATGGTCACTTCCCCCAGCATCGCGCCGTCCCGGAGCCTCACAGGCTCATCGGAACTGCCGATGTGGAAAAACTTCGTGACCGTTTCTGCTGACATGATGGGCGGACCCTAAGCAGAGCCTGCCCCGGGATGCAAGGGCAGCGATATTCCCACCGCCGCGGACATCCACCCAACCGGACCGCATGGAATGCGGTCCCTGCCACCCGCTCAGAAGAACAGAGCACCGCCAAACAGGTGGTCCTGCGTCAACCCCGGCGGCGCTCCAGCAGGACCAGCATCAGGAAGGAAAGGAACAGGTTGAGTTCCTCGCGGGGCGAAAGGTCGGTGAGCTTGTCGATCTGGAAGCGTCCTTCCCAGAAAGCGGCCTGCTTTGTCAGGCGCATCGCCGGAGGACCGCCCGAGCGGCTGGCGAGATAGCGGGGATGGAAGAAATAGCCGGTGAACATGCCGAGGACGGGGATGTCACCGAGGATGGAGTCCATCACCTTGGCCCAGGCGTTCTCCTCATGAATGGAAAAGTCGGCGTTGTTGTCCCCGGGATTGAAGACCTCGTAGTGGGCCTTCCAGATCGAGCGCCAGCCGCGGCGGCCGACGCTGCCGATTTCCTTTCCGTCCGCGGCGGTCGAGAAATAGCGGGCGGACCAGTCGATGACCTTGTTCGCCTTGATCTCGGCAAGCAGCGTGGTCTGCGACTTGTCGGTGAAGATCTGGACGTGCTCGCGGAACTTGAAGAGCTTCTGCTTGGTGTAGAGCACCACCCGGCCGTTGGCATCGGTGACGGTGGCTTGGCTCGCCAGGGCCAGAATCTTGAAGGAAAGGGTCAGCGGATACTGGATGCCACCGAGTTGCCTTGAGATGTCATCCTTCGGGAGTGCGGGCGGGACGGCAGGGGTGGAATAGGGATTCTCGGCTTCCATGGTCCGGACTCTAGCAGATGTCCCGGCGGGCACCATCTTCTTCATCCGGCGGAGGGAAATGGACGCGACGTCAGGATTGGGGGTCGGCCAGCAAATCGAGCGCGGCCAGGACCTCCTTGGTCGGATCCTTCCGGTTGTACACCGCATGGACCTCGAAGACGCCCTCGACCTTTCCCATGACGGTGATCTTGTGGCGATCCGCCGTTTCCGCCACGACGCTGGCCGGCACGATGCCAAAGCCGATGCCCTCCAGAACCGCGTCGCGGATGAGATAGACGTCATCCGCCTCCGCGACCACATCCGGCTCGACGCGGTGCTTGCGGAAATATTGGTCGATCTCGAAACGGGCGGCACTGTGGGAGCTGTAGTGGATGAACGGCTGGCCATGCAGGGACTCCGGCAGACCCGCGGTCAGCTTCCTGGCGGCCCTGACAGAGGCGATCATCACGAAATCCGGAGAGCTGAGGCGGCGGTGGATGGTGCCGCGCGTGACCCTTTTGTCCGGCGGGGTATCCGTGATGAAAAGATCCAGCCCGGAGGTGAGGAGTTCGTGGTGGAGGTATTCATGGTCGCCCTGGCGGACCCGCGTCAGCACGTCCTTGTTCCGGAACAGTCCGATGAAGCGCTCTACCGTGAACGAGCGGACGACGGAGGTGGCGATGCCGATTTCAAGCCGGGTGACCGGACTCCGGCGCTCACCCGGGAAGAGGTTTTCGAGACGCTCCCCCAGTCGGAACATTTCATGGGTGACTTCCATCGTCTTCCGGCCGTTCGCGTTCAGCCGCAGCGAACCGCTGGAACGGTCGAACAGCTTCCGCCCGAAATACTCCTCCAGACTCCTGAGCTGCGCGCTCAAGGTGGGCTGGCTGAGGCCGAGTTTCTTGGCCGCGCGGGAGAGGGTTCCCTCTGTCGCGATGACGTGGAAATAATGCAGATGATTGAAGTTCATGGCCCTCAAAACTGTTTTCCGATCTATAGCCACCCGAGGGGGCGGCAACCTTAAACCTCGCATCCCCCACCGTTGACGCAAGTCCGTTAGGTAAAAGCTAACGCCTCCATCGGAAACCTTTCGTTGCCGATTGTGCCCGGCCCGGTGCACACTGATGACAGGGCGGCGGATGGCGTTTCCCTAACAGCATTTTGGATGAACAACCTCCTTCCGGAACTCCGCAGCGCAACCTCCGCCCTCCATCGGGAGCTTGATGGACTTGTTCCCGACCCGACGTCCGACACCGCCGCCTACGGCGGATACCTCTCCCGCTTCCACGACGGACTCGCCGCAGCCTGGCCGATGCTGGACTGGGAGAAGCTCAATCAACTGGCCCTGCCCGACGCCGCGCTGAGGAAGCAGCGGTACCATTCCCTGGGTATGGATCTGGACCGGCTGGGCATCCCGCACGCGGAACTCACTGACCACACGGCGGCAGGTGCGGGCACCGCCACCGGCTGTCTGTATGTGCTGGAAGGGAGCATCCATGGTGGCGGGATCCTGCTTGCGAAATTGGCCGGGCGCGGCGATCTCCCGGATGACAGCCTCTCGTTCCTGAGAGGATTCGGAGATGAAAACAGCCCGATGTGGTCTTCATTCACCGGATGGCTCAGCCGCATCGACACCACTCCGGAATTCCTCGTGGCTGCCCGTGAGGCGGCCATGCGGACCTTCGCCTGTTTCATCCACTCATTCGGCCAGCACTAATGGACGTCCCGACCCAAGATCCTCTCCAGGCCGCCATCGACCGATGCGCCGCCGAACCGATCCACATCCCTGGTTCCGTCCAGCCGCATGGAGTGCTGTTCACGCTGGATGACGACCTGTGCATCCTGCAGGTCAGCGCGAATGCATCGCAGTTGCTGGAAAGGGATCCAGCTTCCCTGCTGGGCAAGCCGGTGCTGGACCTGGTGGTTCCGGAAACACGCGGCTCCTTCGAGCGGCTGATCCGGGAGGCTGCCTTCACCTACGTGAACCCCTTCCGCGTGACCATCCCCGTGAAGGGGGGCATCCGCTTTTTCGACGGCATCGCCCATGTGTCCGGCGGAGCAGGGACCATCCTCGAGCTGGAGATGGATCCCTCCGAGGAAGCGGGTGCCAGGCCATCGACCGAGGGTATCGACAACTATCTGCAGATCGTCCAGCGTTCGCTGGAAATGATCGCCGGAGTGACCGATGTGGTGAAAATCGCGGAGGTGATGGCGCGGGAGATCAAGGCCTTCACGGGCTTTGACCGGGTGATGGTGTATCGTTTCGCTCCGGACTTCCACGGGGAAGTCATCGCGGAGTCCGTGGAGGAGGACATGGAGCCGTTCCTGGGCCTGCACTATCCCGCATCCGACATCCCGGAACAGGCGCGCGCCCTTTACCTGAAGAACCATGTCCGGCTGCTGCAGGATGTGGAGGCCGCAGCGGTCCCTCTGGTCCCGGAACTGCATCCCGCCACCGGCGCACCGCTGGACATGAGCCGCTCCGTGCTGCGCGCGATGGCACCGATCCACGTGCAGTATCTGAAAAACATGGGGGTGGGGGCGTCCCTCAGCATCTCACTGGTGGTGGAGGACAAGCTGTGGGGCCTCATCGCCTGCCACCACCGCACGGCCCGGTTCGTTTCCTACGCCATCCGCGCGACGTCCTGCCTCTATGCCATCGTCCTGTCCGCGCAGTTGAAGGTGAAGCAGCGGAACCTGGAGAACCACCGCATCGCCTCCGCACGGCGGATGGCGCTCTCCATCCTGACGGGTCTGCGCGACTACTCCGAGCCGATGGGAAGCCTTCCCTCCATGCTGCCACGGTTCATGGAACTCTTCGCGGCAAGCGGTGCCTCCATGATCAGCGGGACGGATTCCTTCCGCTATGGAAGCACGCCGGATGAACAGGTGCTGGCGGATTTCCACCGCGAGCTGGGCGACGGCTCCGGTGATGGCGTCCGCATCTCATCAAAGGCGTGCCGGGAGTTCCGGGCACTGGAAAATGCGGGGGCAACCGCCGCCGGCATCGTGGCCATCCACCTGGGTGCCACCGACTGGCTGGTGCTGTTCCGCGGAGAAATGGCCAGGCAGGTGACATGGGCGGGCGACCCACGGAAACCCGGAACCGCCCCAGGAGACGGTCCGCTCCGCCCCCGCAGCAGTTTCACCGCGTGGCTGGAGGAAGTCCGCGGCGAGTCCGAACCCTGGCCGGAGGAAACCGTGGCACTCACCTCCGAGGTGAGGACCGGCATCCTCGAGATCCTGCGGAAGCGGAACATCATCCTTTCACGCTCGAACCAGGACCTGCGAAGGTTCGCCGGTCTGGTCGCACATGAAGTGAAGAACCATCTCCAGACGGGGATCTTCGCCCTGTCCCTGCTGGAGGAGCGGCTGGCCCAACTGGACCCCGCCGTGCAGCAACTGGCGACGCTGGGACGGGAGCGGCTGGACGGACTTTCCAAGTTCACCAACGACATGCTGGCGTTCTCCAAAACGGAGACCAACACGCCGGATGAAGCGTTCGACCTGGGGGAGATGGCGCACGACATCGCGGAGGAGCTGAAGCTTTCCGGCCTGACGGATGGAGCCGTCATCCGGATCTCCGAACTGCCTGAGATCCTGGCACCACGCACCCAGGTGAGGCATCTGGTCAGCAACCTGATCCGCAACGCGCTGATCCACGCCCGCAACGGTGGACGACCGCTGACCATCGACGTCGGCTTTGTCGAGACGGAAGAAGGAACGGTGGTCCACGTGCGCGATGACGGGAGGGGCATCCCGGCAGAACAACGGCGGAGGATTTTCGAGTATTTCAACCGCGGGGATTCGCCGGAGTCATCCGGCACGGGCATCGGCCTGGCGTTCTGCGCCCAGGTCGCCGAGCGCATGGGGCACAAGCTGTGGGTGGAGGAAGCCCCCCCGTCCGGCGCGGCCTTCCGCTTCACGGTGACGCGGGTCGGCCGCGACTGAGCCGCTGCGGATCAGTTGCCGGTCTTGTTCTTGAGTGCGGTGAAGACGTCCTTGATCCAGGGTGTCTCCGCATGCGCCTCGATCATCTTGTCGCACTTTTTCTGGATCTCCGGGGTGGTGTGGCCCTTCTCGCTGTAGATGCTGATCTTTGCCAGGACATCGTCCGCGAATTCCTCGATGTCCGCGATGCCCTTGATGTAGGCCTCGTTCGACGGAGTCTGGGAAAGCTCGGCGTCCAGCGCGGCGATCTTCGGCTGGTGCGGGGCGCTCACTCCCTGCGTCTTGAGGAACCGTGCCCACCATGCGGCGCGGTGGGGGGCGGATCCCTTGGTTTTCTCGATCCACGCGATGGAGGCGGCTTCAAAGGCGGCGCGGGACGGGGCGGTGCTCTGGGTGTCCACATCCCAGAATGACTGGAGCCACATCATGCCTTCCGTCATGAGCCAACCGGGGCCGTTGGTATGGCCCTCCGTGTGCAGCCGGTAGGCGGAAACCTTGCGCGCGGCCTTATAGGTGGTGGCCGTGTCATAGCGGTTGTAGTCGGTGGCGCCGCTGATGATGAAATAGCGGTCCGTCCTGGAGATCTCATCATCCTGAGCCCCGGCGATGTAGGCGATGACCCCGGCACCATCCAGACGCTTGCAGCCACGGAATGCCATACGGGCCCCTCCCGAGTGGCCGGAGAAGTAAAGACGCTTCGGGTCCACGGGCTGGTTCGCCACCATGTGTTTCACCACCTTGGCCAGGTGGGTCTGGTTCAGTTCCGGATCCACACGGTTGCTGCTCTGGACACAGCAGGCGACCATCCAGCCGCAGATCTCCGCCCCCTCGATCATGGACTTCACGGTGTTCGCGTCCGCACCCAGGGATCCGGTATAGGTCAGCAGCGGCAGCTTCACCCCCTCCGGAGCGGAGGCGGGGATGTAGTAGAAATAGCTGGATCCATCCACCTCAACCGGCCCCTGGATCTTCGAGGTGGATTTCGCCGGGGCAGCGGGCGTTGCTTCCGGAGCGGCGGTTGGCGTGGGAGCGGGCATTTCACCGACCACCTTCAGATACGCCTGGTCATCCGGAGACAACTTCGCCACCGGCATCTTGTATTCCTTGCCATTGATGGAAAGGATGACCTGATCGCCGTCGAGCGAGACGAACTCTCCGGTGACTTTCCTGCCGGTCGCCTGGTCCGTCCACTCGCGCGGGGCCGCGCCTCCCAAAAGAGACGTGAGAAGGAGGGCTAACACTGAAAGCAATGGAGTTTTCATTGGGAAGTCGCAGGGCAGAAATCACTTCGTGGGTTTTTCCTCGATCCAGGTAATGGCCTGGCGCAGAAGATCTTCCGTGGCAGCAGCGTGACCTTGGTTGGGATCCTCGAAAAGTTTCGATTTCACCCCGGCCGCCTCCCAGGCGGCAACACCGCCTTTGATCGAGGCGTAGTTCCGGTCCTTCGGCCCGCTGACCCATGCGAAGCGCTTTTTTTGCCGGGCCACCTCGCGGATGTCTCCCGAGTCCAGATAGGGAAAGCACAATTCATGATCCGGGTAGGTGCCGCGGGAGCAATCGATGGCGAGAAATTCGGCATAGTTCACGCCGATGGTGGTGGCCTCGGCACCTCCTCCGGAGGTTCCCGAGACGAGCAGACGGTTTGGATCAATCTTGTATCCTGCGCGGACGGTTGCCACGGAGTCCAGAGCCAGGGCAATCCGGCGCATATCCCCCTGCTTGTTGCCGGCGCCATATGGCGAGCAATAGATGAGCTTCTTTTCCTGGAAAACATTGTCCCATCCCGGCAGGAGGCTCACTGCTCCATCTCCCGGCGAAATATAAACGAGAACGCCGAACGCCTCCGAGCCATCGTAGTTCGGCGGCACGTAAAGAATCATGGTGCCGGTACCATTGGCGGCGGACTTCTCCCACGCCACCGCCGTCTCCGTGGTGAGGCCGGTATCGACCTCCGCAGCATCGACAATGCCCTTTGACTTGTCATAGAAGGCTTTGAGCTTCTTTCCAAAGCGTCCCGAGTAGTAGCCGGTCCAATCGGCATAGGCTTTCTGGGTGATGTCCACCTTCTGAGATTTTCCAACCGCCGCCGGGGCAGGCTGCGGAGCAACAGCTTCAGGAGCCGGAGCGGGCATTTCACCCACGACTTTCAGATACGCCTGGTCATCCGGAGACAGCTTCGCCACCGGCATCTTGTATTCCTTGCCTCCGATCAAAAGGGTGACCTGATCGCCGTCGAGTGAGACGAACTCTCCGGTGACTTTCCGGCCGGTCGCCTGATCCGTCCACTCGCGTGGAGCCGCGCTGGCGGAAAGGATGGAAAAAAGGAGGCCTAGACCAGCGATGAGGGGAAATTTCATGAGGAGGGAAAGGGACCGGCTGGTCAGACACACCAGATTCCGGGCGGGCGGACAATTCCTTTCCTTTGGCCGGCAACAGATTGCGCAACCACTAAATGAAATTCACAAGAGGGGTGAGGATCCCGCGGATACCGGCAGTCAGATTTCCTTCCGGATGCTCACCACCACGTGCCTCCCACCCTCGTTCAACACGACGATGAAAAATGGCGTCACTCCCTGCTTCACGGCTTCTCCGGCGATGATAAACCCCTTGTTTCCGGTTTCATCGGTCATCGGCTGTGGTTTTCCCTTCCAGACGACTTTGGCTCCGGAAAGACCGCGCACGATACTGGGGTAGATCTCGTTCCTGGTTTTTCCGGCACCATCATTCCGCAGGGTGATGGCGCTGGTCATGCCCATCATCTTTTCCACATCGCCGCTCTGTGCCGCTGCGACGAACTCCTTCGCCCTGGTGATGGAGTTCGACGGATAGGCCGTCTCCCGGAAGTCCCCGCGGGAGGCCCTGCGGAGGTCCTTGATCGCCCCTCCCATGTCGGAATCCGCGGCATGGCCGACACGCTCACCGACGACCTGCGTGCAGGAAATCTGCAGCAGGGCCACCAGCGGCAGCACGCATCCAATGGAGAGGAGCCTCTTCACGGTATTTTGGGATCAATAGCTGCGGCCCCAGATGGCCCAGACCTGCGCATCGCGGCCGGTGAGGAAGCACTTGCCGCCGGATTTCCCGGTGATGGCCTCCGGAAGCTTCGCCTCCGCCACGGGGATGCAGCGGATGCTGATCTTGAGTTTCTTCGAAATCTGCTCCTCTTCTTCCGAAGTTCCGCCCCATGGGGTGTAGAGCCAGCCGGAGCTGTCCTGGGACCAGTGTTTCTCGAACTCCTCCAGCGACTCGCAGGGGACAATGTTCGCGTCGCGGAAGGCGGTGGCCTTCGTGAGGAGGGAAAGGTGGATCTGGTCGAGCAGGTCGGTCACGGACTGGATGAACTCGTCTTTCTCAGCGAACTGCTTTTCGCCGAAGGCCTGGTCACGGCGCTGGACGCAGACCTTGCGGGTCTCCACATCGCGCGGGCCGATCTCGATGCGGATGGGCACGCCTTTCTTGATCCACTCCCACTTCTTCACGCCGCCGCCGATGTCGCGGGTATCGACATGGACGCGGAGGGGATCGCCGTGGAACAGCTTCTGGCGGAGGGTTTCCGCGAGGGCCTGGCAGGAGGCGAGCACGGCTTCCTTCGTGTCTTCCTTCGGGGTGACGGGGATGATGACGATCTGCTGGGTGGCGACGCGGGGTGGCAGCACCAGTCCGTCGTCATCCGCGTGGGCCATGATGAGCGTGCCGATCATGCGGGTGGAGACGCCCCATGAGGTGGTGTAGGCGTGCTGCTTCGTGCCGTCCCGGCCGGTGAAGGAAATGTCCTGTGCCTTCGAGAAATTCTGGCCGAGGAAGTGGGAGGTGCCTGCCTGGATGGCCTTCCGGTCCTGGACCATGGCCTCGACGGTGAGGGTCATGTCCGCGCCGGGGAAGCGCTCGTTCTCCGACTTCTCCCCGGGGATGACGGGGATGGCGAGGTGGTCGCGCAGGAACTCCTCATAGACGCCGTGCATGAGCCTGGTCTCCGCGATGGCCTCCTCCTTCGTCTCATGGGCGGTGTGGCCTTCCTGCCAGAGGAACTCCGCGGTGCGGAGGAACAGGCGGGGGCGCATCTCCCAGCGCATGACGTTCGCCCACTGGTTGATGAGCAGGGGCAGGTCGCGGTAGGACTGGGTCCAGCGGGAGAAGGCGGCGCCGATGATGGTCTCCGAGGTGGGGCGGATGACGTAGGGTTCCTCCAGCTTTCCGGTGGGGATCATCTTCGTCTTTCCGGTGACGTCGTCTTTCTGGGCCTCAAGGCGATGGTGGGTGACGACAGCGCACTCCGTGGCGAAACCCTCGGCGTGTTCCGCCTCTTTCTCCAGATAGGAAAGCGGGATGAGCAGGGGGAAGTAGGCGTTCTGGTGCCCGGTCGCCTTGAACATGCGGTCGAGCTGCTGCTGGATGAGTTCCCAGATGCCGTAGCCCCACGGCTTGATGACCATGCAACCCCGGGTCTCGGAATTTTCCGCCATGTCGGCGGCTTTGATCACTTGCTGGTACCACTCGGGGAAATCCTGGGCACGGGTCGGGCTGATGGCGGTCTTTTCGGACATGGTTGGCGGGGCGGATAGTGAGCCGGGCGGGGCCGGGAATCCCATGAAAATCTTCACTTTCCTAACGGTTTGCGGAGATTTCCGCGGAGGTTTTTAAAAAATCCGGCCGTCATTGAAAGATTTCCCGCGCTGGAGGTTTGACACGTCCGGGGCAAATCGCCTTAGTCACGTCTTACAGCTTCCAAAAACCCCGCCAGCGAATGAGCGAAAACGATCCAACCCCGTCGAAACAGACCTCCAGCATCCCGCTGAAAAAGGAAACCGTCCGCGTGACCCTGAAAGCCGCCGACGCTCCTCCAGCCTCCCCAGGCGGCGCTCCCGCCGTGCGTCCACCGACTCCGACGGCCCCGGCAGCCCCCACCGTCCGGACCGCTCCTCCGGCCCCGACCGCACCAATCACCGGCGGCGCACCCCGCCCCGCTCCTGCGGCCACCATCCCTCTCAAGACCGCTCCCGGTGCGGGCATCCCGAAACCGGCTCCGACGATCCCGCTGAAATCCGGCCCGGTGGCATCCCCTGCCTCCCCGACGGCTCCGGCGGCACGTCCTTCCCTGCCAGGCGCTCCCACCGCAGGTGCCACCATTTCCCTGCCGAAGGCAACCGTCCAACTCTCCCCACCGAGTTCCCCGCTGACTCCCACCTACTCCGCGGGCTTCGGCTCCGGTCAGGAGGAAGAGGAGGAAGTCCAGGAGTCCGGCCTCGCCAACATCCTTTCCATCGTCGGCTTCGTGGCCGCTCTGGTCGTGCTCTACTTCCAGTTCGACACCGCCAGTTCCTGGATCAGCGCACCGGACAACGAAAAGTCCGGCCAATGGGGCCAGCTCTTCGAATAATCCCAAACCCACCGACATTCCATGGCTCTCACCATCCTCAACATCGTGCTCGCCGGCATCGTCGCTTTCCTGGCTTTTTCCGCCGGACAGCTTCCGCTGATCTGAGTTCGTGCGTTTCCCTGAATTTCAACAGAGCCGCTCCCGCTTCACCGCGGGGCGGCTCTTTTCGCATCCAGACGCCCCCGGGGCAGTCCTTTCCCCACCCCGCACCCCGCCTTGACGGCGGGGCAAGTCGCATCCATCTTCCCGCCATGTCTCTGAAACTTACAGACGCGAACTTCCAAGAAGAGGTCCTTGATTCCGACAAGCCGGTCCTCGTCGATTTCTGGGCCGAATGGTGCGGTCCCTGCAAAATGATCGGCCCGGTCATCGATCAGGTCGCCGCCGAGCTGGAAGGCCAGGCCAAGGTCGGCAAGGTGAACGTCGATGACGCGCGCGACCTCGCCGTGAAGTTCAACGTCCGCTCCATCCCGCTGCTCCTTTTCTTCAAGAACGGGGAGGTGAAGGACCAGATCGTCGGAGCGAGCGTCACCAAGGACCAGCTCAAGGCGAAGCTGCAGGCGCTGGCCTGATCCGCCGCCGCATTTCCCGAAAGCCGGCCCGGAGTGATCCAGGCCGGCTTTTTCGTTGGGAAGATGTGGTGTGAAATTCCATCGGCGGCGGATCGTATCCATGGTATCCGCCCATCATGAAACCCACCTTTCCGCAGCCGCACCGCGGGCTTCCGGCCCTCGCGGGCATCACCACCTTTGAAGAAGCGCTGAAGGAGGGGCTGGCCGTCGGGGAGTCGGTGAACCGGCTGAAGCGGTTCCACTACGCGTTCTGGCGGCTGCACGGGATCGTCATCGCCCGGCTGACGGCGGAGCCTTTGTATGAACTGAAGATGGCATTCAGCCGCCACGGCTACCTGGCCGCGGAGGCGGACACGCTTTTCCGCGCGCGGGTGGGTGAAATGCGCGAGCCACCGCTGGGGCTGGAGAAGATCCCCCACCCCGCGCTGGCGGTGTTTTTCGATGAGATCCTCTGCTCCCCCACCACGGAGGATCTGGTGGAGGGCGTCTATCGGATCGCCTTTCCGGAACTGAAGGCGGCCTTGGAGAAATATGTGGCGGATGTGCATCCGCTGGCGGACGCGCCGTCCATGCGCATCGCACGCATCGCGCTGATGGATCTGGAGGAGATCACCGCCTACGGGACGGCAGCCTGCCGCGCCCTGCTGCCACCGGAGCGCGACCGGCAATGGAGCGATCTGCTGCATGTCTGCCTGGCTGCGGCAGGCGGGCTGGATGGTTCCGCGCCCGCGATGGGGAGTGAACCGACGCGCTGGTTTTCCTCGAAGCCCTACCAATACGATGGGACGCCCAACCGCGATGAACGCTTCCCGGATCCCTACAACATGGGTGTGAACGCGGAGCAGTTCCTCTACGATGAAACGAAGCCGCCGGAGCTGAAGGTGCTGATGATGTTCTACAAGCGGCTGCGCGAGATCGACGTGCCGGAGATGATGTCCGGGATCATCACCGAGACGAAGGGCAAGCCGTGGAAATACTACCAGGACATGACCCGCCAGCTCTGGGATGAGGCCCGCCACGCGATGATGGGCGAGGTGGGATTCGCCAGCGAGGGCATCGACTGGCCGCGGCATGTGATGATCAACTCCACCTGGTCCCGCCAGCTCAACCTGACGCTGAAGCCGAAGGAGCGCCATGCGGTGCTCTATTTCATCGAGCAGGGGCTGATGCCGAAAACGGGCAAGCGGTATGAATGGGAGGTGAGCCGCCAGGCGCACTCGCCGCTCGCCGCCACTTTCCAGGACTACGATTGGGCGGACGAGGTGCTGCACTCGAAGATCGGCCGCGAATGGTACGTTGCGGACATGCCCACCCCCGCGGAAGCGGTGAAGTATGGCGATGAATGCTGGGCACGCATCCTCGACTGCTGGGACCAGTGGAAGGCGGAAGGCCTGACGGAACACCGCAACTGGTGGCCGGACCTTTACCGGAGCTACTGCGAGTCCCGTAGCATCGAACCGGATCCGGGGATCCTCGCCTTCGACACCTCCTATCGTTCGACCCGCGCGGATCTGAAGGAGCTGGCGTAAGGAGGGAGGACATTGCGGCAGAGCCGCTATGTCCGCTTCGCTCCCATTCTTGTCCTCCGGCGGCATTAGCGGTGGGCGTGAGGGGCGGATCCATCCTGAAATCCTTTTGCTATGAGTTCCCATTGCAGCCGGTGGACAGGAGTGTCCACCCTCCTTACTCCATCCTTGACGGGACATATCTGTTAGATTATCAACTCGCACTGTCATGCGCCTCCCCATTCCCACATCCAACGCGAAACGCTATCTCTCCGGAGAGCGCGCGGCCGCGTCATGGAGCGGAATGTCATTGGGGACATCGCATCGTTTCATGACCGGCCACGAAGGAAGCTGGCTGGCACCGCGAGGTGCCTGAAATCCCGTCTGACAAAGGATTTCCGCCCCACCCGCTTCCTCACCGGAGCGGGTTTTTTGTTTCCGCCCGCCCGCTTCCATCGCCGGGGTTTCAGCTCCGGATTTTCCTAGCCCCACCTTGTTCCGCCATGACCACTTTCCTCCAAGACCGAACCGTCCTCGTCCTCAACCGGCATTGGACCGCCATCGACGCGATCACCCCCGCGGAAGCGTTCACGCACCTTTGTGCGGGGACGGCCCGGGCGCTGGACATCACCGGCGGCGAGTCCATCCAGCCGCTGGATTGGGAAGCTTGGCGCGCCCTTCCCACAGTCGATGGCACTCCAACCATCGGCACGACGAAAGGCCGCGTCCGCATCCCCACGGTGATCCTGCTGAACCGCTACGACCGGATGCCGGTCCACCAACCGGGCCTCGGTCCGCGCGGCATCTGGCAGCGGGATGGCGGCAGGTGCCAGTACACCGGCCGTGCGCTGGCACCGGGCGAGGGCAACATCGACCACATCATCCCCCGCTCCCGCGGCGGTTCCACTTCCTGGGAGAACTGCGTCCTGTCCGACCGGCGCGTCAACCACCGGAAGGGCGCGCGCACGCCGGAGGAAGCCGGACTCACCCTGCTGCGCAAGCCGCGGCCACCCCGGCCGCTGCCCGCCATCGACATGCTCCACAACCTCCACCGGATCCCCGACTGGGATCTGTTCCTCAAGCCCACCGGCAACAAGGCCTCCGCCTGAAATGGAGAGCCAGCTTCAGCCGGTCCCCTTACCAGAGGCTTCATCGACAAGAATCCAGAATTACCAGAGCCGGCTGAAGCCGGCGCTCCGACGCGTCCCATATGAAACTCACCGAACAACTCAACGCCGCCTACCCGGATGACGACCGTCTTCCGCTGATGATGCGGCGGCTTTCCGAACTGGAGGCCAAGGGCCTCACCGACCCGAAATACGTGCTCAAGCTCATCCGGCGCGAGTTCGGTGCACCACCGCCGAAGCTGGCGATGCGCGAAACACCCGCACCGCTGGCGGAGGCCATCGAGGCATCCGGCAAGGACGCGCAGGAGAACCTGTATGCGGTCCGCCGCCACATGCAGACGTTGCTGAAGACGCCCGTCATCAGCCGCGGCGCGATCCTCCCTGACGCCTGCCCGATGGGCGGAAAGGAGGCGTCCATCCCCGTCGGTGGAGCCATCGCCGTGGAGAACGCCATCATTCCCTCCGCGCACTCCTCGGACATCTGCTGCTCCATGTTCGCCACGTTCTACGATGAACGTAGTGACATCGGCGCGGAACTGGACGCACTCACCACCGCGACCCGCTTCGGCACGGGCCACCGCCACCTCGACCTGCTGGTGGATGACCCGGTGCACGACGAGGACGTGTGGACGAATCCTTTCCTCACCGGGCTGAAGGAGCGGGCGAAGCTGCACATGGCGGACCAGGGAGACGGCAACCATTTCGCCTTCATCGGTGAGATCGACATCACACCGGAGATGACGGCCATGCTGCGCCTCACCGGCCATGGCGTGCTCGCGGACAAGCTGGTGGCGGGCACACGGCGGCGTGTGCTGGTCACCCACCACGGGTCGCGTGGCCTGGGCGCGCACGTCTTCAAGCGCGGCCAGATCGCCGCGGTGAAGCACACCGCCCGCCAGGCGGAACGCGTGCCTGACAGCGCGGCGTGGCTGGACGCCCGCAGCGGGGACGGTCCCGCCTATTGGGAGGCCCTGCAATACGTCGCCCTGTGGACGAAGGCGAACCACCGCGCGATCCACCGCCGTTTCCTGGAGAACATCGGCGCGGCCTCCGTCGCGGAAATCGCCAACGAGCACAACTTCGTCTGGCAGCGCGGGGATGTCTTCTTCCACGGAAAGGGAGCCACGCCCGCATGGCGGGATGCCGATGGCAGGCCCTTGCTCGGCCTCATTCCGCTCAACATGGCGGAGCCGATCCTCATCGTGCTCGGCGCGGACAATGCCGATTTCCTTTCCTTCGCCCCCCACGGCGCGGGACGGAACCTCTCGCGCACGGCACTGCGCCGCCGCTACCCCGGCGATCTGGCCGCGGAAGCCATCCAGCGCTCCACCGCCGGCCTCGACATCCGCTGGTACTGCGGAAAGCCGGACCTCAGCGAAACCCCTGTCGCCTACAAGAACGCCGCCGAAGTCAAAGCCCAGATCGCTAGGTTCAACCTCGCCGAAGTCATCGGCGAGATCCGCCCGCTCGGCTGCATCATGGCCGGTGACTCAGGCAAGTCATGGCGCGACAAGGAGGAGGAACTGACCCCGAAGCAGCTCCGCCAGATCGAGCATCGGAAGGAAAGGAGGAAGAACCGGCGGACGCTGATGGATGACTTCGAATGAAGGCTGGATTCACGCACAACTTTGCTGGACTTCTGAGTTAAAAGCGTCCGATCCCATACGGGAGTAGGGATACACGCGATTGCGTGACCCGTTCATGGCCGGATCTGTTCGACAAAACCAAGGGATTGGGTGAATGTAGCGCCGTTCCCCCGAACCCCCCACCCCGCGTTCCCCCGAGCGCTCCCCCCATGCAACACATCCGTTTTTCCGCACACAGGTTCCTCGCATGCCTGTCTCTCGCCCTGGCCTTCGTCGCCGCGGTGTCCACGGCCGGTGCCCAGAATCTCGGCGAGGCTTCCGGCTACAGCTACTTCGTCTTCGGCGATGTGAACCAGTCGAACGCCCAGTCGAAAGGTGCGGCGGCCATCGGCGGCAGCGCGACCTTCTCCGGTTATGGCCTCGGCGAGCAGCTTCCCTCTTCCTCCACCTACTCGCTGGTGGTCGGTGGCAACCTCGACTACTCGAACAGCGTGGTCCACAAGGGCAGCCTGCTGGTCGGCGGGACCACCAAACTGACGAACGTGAAGATCTCCGACGGCACCGCCTCCCAAGGCAAGTTGATCGACTTCGCAGCGGCGAAGTCCCAATACGGCGCGCTCTCCGACAAGCTGGCGGACATGGGTGCGAACAGCAACTACTCCCTGAGCTACGGGAACCTGGTCTTCACCGGCACGGACGGTGCGCTGAACACCTTCACCATCAAGGCGGCCGACTTCCAGTCCGCCAGCAGCATGTCCATCAACGCGCCGACGGGTTCCACGGTGGTCATCAACGTGGCCGGTGACCTGATCAACTTCCAGAACCTGGGCCTGTCCGTCAAAGGGACGGACAAGAGCAACGTGCTCTTCAATTTCCACGAGGCAACTTCCCTCAATCTGGCGGGCCTGACGGTGCTTGGCAGCGTCCTCGCTCCGGACGCCCATGTGAAATTCAGCAACGGCACCATCCAGGGCACGCTGATCTCCGACTCCCTGACCGGTGGCGGAACCTTCGAATATTCCGCCTTCAAGGGCAACCTGCCGATGGCGGTGCCGGAACCATCCGCCTTCGCACTGATCGGTGCGGCCGGTGCGCTGGCTCTGCTGCGCCGCAGGCGCTGAACCCAACCGGGCCTTTGCGAAACCAAGCGGACTGAAGTCCGCGCTCCGTTCCGGCAACCGGCCCCGTCCCTTCACGGGACGGCAGATGGCGCTCCAAGCAGCTTTCCCAATCTGGGTTCGAGCCACAGCCTCGCTTTCGCATTCTTCAATGCGCACGCCCAGATGGTGACGACATGCCAGCCCATGGAGCGCAGGGCATTCTCCACGCGGAGGTCGCGGGCGCGGTTGCCCCCGATCTTGCTGGTCCACCAGTCGGTGCGGGAGGCCGGGATGCGGAAGTCCGGGCAATGTTCATGACCATGCCAGAAACAGCCGTGGACGAAGATGACGGTGCGGTGTTTCGGCAGGACGAGGTCCGGCCGGCCGGGAAGCGTCTTGTTCCCCGGTCCGTTCACGGTGAAACGGTAGCCCAGCCGGTGGAGCATGGACCGCAGGGCCAGTTCCGGCTTGGTGTTGCCGCCGCGGATGCGGGACATCACGTAGGAGCGTTTCTCAGGGGTGAAGACGTCGGCCATGAAGGATGGCTGACGCTACCCGGACGAAGCGGAATTTCAAATGATGAAGGACGGTGCACCGCTCACTTCGCGGAGAGGATCTCCGATGTCCGGTGCTTTTCCGCCATTCCAGGCGGCAGCTCGATGGGATTGAGCTTCCCGAAGTAGCAGGCGAGCGCGCCAAGGGCCACGGCGGAAAGGATGAATGGAATGGCGAATCTCATGACGGTCGGGGGCTGCTTTCTTTCAGACGGATTCTCCGTGTGTTTATTCAAACGAATGGACCCGGGTTTTCTTAGCCCCCTGCGGACCGCCACGCCGTCATCTCTTTCTGATGAACAGCGCGAGGGTGATGGACCGCTCCGCCCCCCCCGGGGTGCCAATCCATATGGTTCCGCCGGATGGCCCAACACCCGGATCCTCCTCAGATGATGTGGCGGACGCGCGGTGGCATCAGCCACTTCGGACGCCACTTGATGAAGCCCGAGAGCGACCAGACCAACAGCACCAGCAACCAGACGCCCGCCCCCATGTGACGGGCGACCGAGTCGGCGAAGAACTCCCCGTCCATCGGCAGCGGTTCGAAGACCAGATTGAAGAGAAAAACCGGCAGATAGACCACCATCAGAAGTCCCTTCCAGCCCCCCAACACCACCAGGACGGCGAGGTAGGCCACCGGCAGCCATCTGGAGCCTCTCTCCATGCCGGCAAAGGCCGCAGCCAGCACGACGACCATGCCCCCAAAGGACAGGTATTCCCACACCTCGAACTGGAGCTCCTTGAACTGTCTGGAGGTAACTCTCCCCAAACCCGCCGCCAGCCGGTCGATGCCGAACCGTTCGTTGAATCCAAGCCCGGCGGCATTTCGTGCCGCTTCGCCCAATACCGCCACGCCATGGGCGATCAACGAGACCAAGGTACCTGAAACCAGCAGAAGCGGGCGCGAAATGTTCATGGGTTTAAGAAGCGAACGTAGGAAGTGCACTCCATCCATGCAAGATATAAGTATGAATAATGCGCAGTAACAGGGAAGCATTTCGCCACCGACACCAAGCCATTCGATTAGGCCCGCGCCCAGGAAGCCGAAAATTCCGGAGCGCCACCCGACGAAAAAGGGCGGCACGAATGCCGCCCTTTCTGAAATTGGGAGAACTTGTGCCTCCTGCCGATCAACCGCGGTTGCTGCGGTCTTCGACGCTCGGCCCCTTCGCGGCGCGCTTGCGGGCGTTGGCGTCCAGGATGCGCTTGCGCAGGCGGATGTTCTTCGGAGTCGCTTCCACGAGTTCGTCGGCGTCGATGTATTCGATGGCGCGCTCAAGGGAGAAACGGATCGGAGGGGTGAGCTTGGAGGTCTTGTCCTTGCCGGAGGAGCGCATGTTGTCCAGGTGCTTCTCCTTCACCGGGTTCACCGGCAGGTCGCCGACGCGCGGGTTCTCCCCGACGAGCATGCCGGCATAGACCGCGTCGTTCGGGCCGACGAAGAGGATGCCGCGCTCTTCCAGAGCCTGCAGCGAATAGGTGGTGGCCGCGCCGGAGTCCATGGAAACCAGGGTGCCGGTGGTGCGGGTGACGATATCACCGGCGTGCTCGGCGTATTCCTTGAAGAGGTGGGACATGATGCCGTGGCCGGAGGTCAGGTTGACCAGCTCCGTCTCGAAGCCGATGAGGCCGCGGGTCGGGATGGACGCCTGGATGAACACGCGGCCGGAAGCCTCCGTGTCCATGTTCTCCAGCAGGCCCTTGCGGTTGGAGATGCTCTTGAGGATGCCCTGGGCGTAGTCGCCGGGAGCCTCGACGTAGAGGGTTTCGAAAGGCTCGAGCAGCTTGCCGTTTTCATCGCGGCGGTAGATCACGGTCGGACGGGAAACGCAGACCTCGAAGCCCTCGCGGCGCATCTGCTCGACAAGGACGGCGATCTGCATGGCGCCACGGGCGGACACGCTGAACACACCGGCCTGGTCGGTGTCCTCCACCTGGATGGAGATGTTGGTCTTCAGCTCGTGCATGAGGCGCTCGCGGATGGCGCGGGAGGTGACGTGCTTGCCTTCCTTGCCGGCCAGCGGGCCGTCGTTGATGGAGAACTGCATGGACACGGTCGGCGGGTCGATCTCGACGAAGGGCAGGCCTTCCGCATCGGCGGAACCGGCGAGGGTCTCACCGATATCGACGTCATCGATGCCTGCGGCAACGCCGACGATGCCGCCGGCGGAGCAACCTTCGGAGTCGGTGGTCGCAAGACCGGAGTAGCTGAAGGTCTTCATGACCTTCGATTGCTTCTTGGTGCCGTCCTTGCGGATCAGCCAGACGGTGTCGCCCTTCTGGACGCTGCCACCGAGAACCTTTCCGACGGCCACGCGGCCGACGAAGTTGTCCCACTCGATGTTGGAGACCAGCATGGAGAAAGGAGCTTCCGGATCGGCCTTCGGCTCGGGGATGAACTCGACGATCTTCTTGAGGAGGGGGATGCAGTCCACCTTCTCGTCGTCCGGCTTGTCCATGAAATAGCCGTCACGGGCGGAGCCGTAAGCGAACGGGGCGTTGAACTGGTCTTCTGTCGCGTCCAGGTCGAGGAACAGCTCCAGCACCTGGTCGTGGACTTTCATCGGGTCGGCCAGCGGACGGTCGATCTTGTTGATGACGACGATGGGCTTGAGGCCCTCGGCGAGAGCCTTGCGGAGAACGAAGCGGGTCTGGGCCTGCGGACCGCCGAAGGCGTCCACGACGAGAAGCACGCCGTCCACCATCTTCATCACGCGCTCCACCTCCGCGCCGAAGTCGGCGTGGCCCGGGGTGTCCACGATGTTGATCGTGTAGCCTTCCCAGTGGATGGAGGTGTTCTTCGCCTTGATGGTGATGCCCTTTTCCTTTTCCAGGTCCATGGAGTCCATCGCCCGCTCCTGCTGCGCCTGGTTCTCACGGTAGGTGCCGCCAGCCTGGAGGAGCTGGTCAACGAGAGTGGTCTTCCCATGGTCAACGTGGGCGATGATGGCGAGGTTTCGGATCTTGAGTGACATGGGAAATGGCGATGAGTGGACCTCCCGGCGCGGGCGGGGCCGGGGCTATGCACGCTTTTCCCGCCGCTGGCAAGGCGTGATTTTCAAGCTTTTCCGGCGAATCCGTCTCAATTCACGGCTTCCCCAACCGGACTTCCGGACGCGCAGGCCATTTTCCGGTCCCGTCTTTGGAGCAGAATCACGCAAAAGAAGGACAGCATGAACAGGAGCATGGAGAGCAGCAGCCCCTCCAGCATGGTGGTGAGATAGACCAAACCGAACGACGCATCTCCGATCCGCGGGGGTTCCGGCTTGAAAACACCCGGAAGCCGTCCAGTCGACGAGAAGATCCCAAGCGATCTGACGATCGCAGATGCTCCGAAGCCGCACCAGAAGTCCGGAGTAAAAAAGGCTCCACCGCCGGTGGCAATGGCCGGCAAGCTGGTTACCGAGATCCACACGCGGATCTTCGTCCCGAGCTTGAGCGCCCGCGAGAGGATGCTGCCGTCGTCAGCAAGCGGGCGGATCAGCGAAGTCGCCAGTGTATATAGGAGGATGAACGAAACGATGGCGGACACCATGGCCAGGATGGCGTGACCACTTTGCCACAGGCCCAGCCAACCGAGGGCGATGGCGAGGCTGGGCAGGGCATTGAGCGTGCAGTGGAGCGACCAGAAGCGCAGTTGCCGTGGGAGCACCGCGCGGAGTGTTTCGTTGTCCATGGCCGGATAGCTTACCCGGATGGATGAAGATCCGATGAAAGTCCGGCAAAAAGCGCGTGAGCCTTCATTTCCTGTTTCCGCAAAATTCTTCCCATGTCCCGATCCGGGTCTAAAGTGCCTTTCCTCCAACCATCGCCCCATGAGCTATTCCCTGATCCTGACCCACCCCGGCGGCTCCCACAAAGACGAGTTCCTCGCCTGCTGCCTGCTCATCTCCGTGCACCAGGCGCCCGTCGTGCGCCGCGAGCCGACCCGGGAGGATCTGGACGACCTTTCCACCGCCGTGGTCGATGTGGGGGGCGAGCATGACGCCGCCCGCGGGAACTTCGACCACCACCAGTTTCCGAAGGACCATCCGCCGATGTGCGCGCTGAGCCTGGTGATGATGGATCTGGGTATCTACGATGACGCCCGCGCCTTCTGTGACTGGCTGGAGCCCGCGGAATGGTTCGACACCCGTGGGCCGGTGGAGACCGCCCGTTGGCTGGGCGTGGAACGGGAGACGCTGTCGAAACTCCAGTCGCCCGTGGACCTCACGCTGCTGCGCAGGTTCGCCTCCACCACCGCGCTCGCGCCGGGGGACACACTTTGGGAGGCGATGAAATGGATCGGTGATGATCTTCTTTCCTACCTGCGGAACCTGCGCGAGCGGCTGGACTACATCTCGCGGAACGCGCAGGTCTGGGAGATCGCCCATGAGTCCGGCCCGTTCCGTGTGCTGGCCATGCCTAGGATCGAGCCGCTGCCGGACGAGCCGTCCTCCGGGATGGGGCGCTACATCCAGTCCCTGCCGCCGGAGGAGCAGGGCATCGCCGGGCTGGTGTATCCGGACCGCCGTGGTGCGGGCTATGCGCTTTCCCGCCACAATGACCATCCGGGGCTGGATTTCACCCGCATCGAGGCGGAAGCCGACGTCCATTTCGCCCATGCCCGCGGGTTCGTGGCAAAGACGTCCGCCACGGATGCGGAGCGGCTCAAGGAGCTGCTCACCCGCTCCTGGGTCTGAAAAAACACCGGCAGAACCATTCCAAAATAGCCCCTTGCGGCATGCCGCATCGTTCCTAAGTTAGCAACATCTATGCTTCACGCCGCCGCTCCCAGCCTGCCGGACTACCTCCGCGAGGAAATCCTCCTCCACCCGGAGAACCGCAAGTTCCCCCCGTTCAACCTCACCCGGCTCCTGGATACCGTTTTCACCCCGACCGAGGGCTGTCGGGTCTGTATCCTGATCGACTTCGATGAGCCTGCGGGACTCATCAAGGACTTCGCCTTCCTCAATGAGGAAGGCTTTCCCGTCCAGAAGAACGCCCACAAGCATTTCTACGAGGGCCTCAGGAAGGGAAGCATGGAGAAGCTGGGCATGACGGGCGGGGAGATGTTCGCCTACAAGTGCACCTACGGCTCGAACCTGGATCTGGCGGACGACGTCTGGGACACCGCGGGCAACCACCTGTCCCTGGACCGCAACATTTACCCGAACTACGACATCATCCTCTGCATCTCCACCTTTTCCGCGACGGCTCCTCTGACCGCGAAGTGCAAGGAATACGGCTTCCGCGGCGCGACGCTGCACGGGCTGAATGACATCATCCTCAACAGCGGACTGGCCGCGGACTACCACGAAGTTTCCCGCGATGCGGAAAAACTCCGCACCGCCCTGACGAAGGCGGACTCCATCGAGATCGACTTCGCCCTCGAGGACGGCCGCGTACTCACCGCCTGGCTCGGCCTGGGCAACCAGGAGGCGCAGAAATCCCACGGCCTCTGCAATGGCCGCACCCCGGATGTGGCGAACCTCCCTGCCGGCGAGGTCTATTTCGTCCCGAACGACGCCCGCGGCCAGTTCCCGATGAAGTATGAGGACGGCACCCTGGGCGTGCTGGAGGTCACGGACCGCCGCATCATTTCCTCCACCCTCATCGCCGGCAACCAGGCGACCATTGATGCCCACAACGCCCGCCTCAAGGATGACCCGATGACCGGCACGCTGGGGGAGCTGGGCTTCGGCACCCAGGTGCTGCCCGTCTCCGGCGCGGACATCCAGGACGAGAAGGTTCTGGGCACCTGCCACCTCGCCACCGGCCGCGACGACCATCTCGGCGGGGACATCATCCCGGAGATGTTCAAGAAGCACGAGAACTCCACCCACGATGACATCCTGTTCGCGCCGCACAAGACGCCGAACTTCAACATCAGCCAGGTCCGCATGAAACGCGGGGACCAGCGGGAGGTGCTCATCGAGAATTTCCGCCCGTCACGCTACCTGATGGACGCCCTCGCGGAAGGCCATTGAAAAGTTCTCGCACCCGCGGCACTCCGGCCGCAGATTTCCCATTCCGCCTCCCAACCCATGCGTGAAACCCTGATCGTCATCGGCTTGTTCGTCCTCGCCGTTGCGCTGCGCAGTTCCCGGCAGTTCGTGCTGCGGAAGCTGGGTGCGGCCCTGTTCCTCGGGGCCACCTTCTTCCTGTTCTACTTCGTCAGCGGGAAGGTCGTGGTGGGTGCGATGGGAGCGACGATGTGGTTCCTGCTGCCGTGGATCGAGCTGCTGACCCGAGTCCGGCGGATGAAGCTGCCGCTCGACAACCGGCTTTCCCACAAGTCGCTGCCGAATCCATCCCATTTCCCGAACGCGACGGAGGCCGCCTCCGCCATGGATGAGGCAGGCTTCGAGCATGTCTCCGACTGCGGCTGGGAATGGGCGGGCATGCAGCAGTTCTTCCGCCTGTTCTGGCACCCGGAGGAACGGGCCATCGCTGCCGTCTGCCTGTGCGAGCAGTGCGACGTCACCTTCGCCTTCATTTCGATCACCTCGCATGACTCGAAGGGTAACATCTGGAGGACGACGAATTTCCCCTTCGCTCCCACCCTCCGCTGCCCGCCGAACGTCCGCTGGAACCATGTCCCGTGCGAGCGGAGCTGCTTCCACCAGATCCTCACCAACCATCAGGAGTTCCTGGTCCGGATGAAAGTCGCGGACGACCTCCGCATGCCAGACCCGGAAGTGATTGAGGACAGCATCGAGAAGGAAATGCGCAGCCAGGTGGAACACAACCTCGCCTCCGGCATCATCCGCCTGACAGGCGACGGCCATTTCAAGTATTCGAAGCGCGGCCTGCTGTTCCTCTGGGGCCAGTTTGTGAAGGACATGATCCGCCTCTGCTGAGGTCCGGGGATTTTCGCCCGGAAGTCGTGCCCCCGAATGAGCGCGCTTTCCCGCGGAGAATTTGAGGATCCGCCGGGTAATTTTGCATATTACGGCTATCCGAACAAAAGAAGGTTGACTTTTCTAAAAAATTCAGCCTTTTTTGGGGCAGCTTTCTGCGGACGCCCCCCGTCCCCAAAAGATCCCCCCACCCCCCATGAAAACGCTCGCCACCCCGTTGTGGTTGGTTTCGCTGCTGTCGGCTGCCTTCATTTCGCAAGCCCACGCACAGACCGACCTTTACACCGTCGATATGTCCAATGTCCTGACAGGCTCCTGGTCGTCATCTCCGGACAATGTCCTCACCCTCGATTTCGGAAACGGACTGGGTACCGGATCGATCACCTTCACCAGTATCAACAACGGCTTCTTCGCCCCGGGTGCCATCAACTATACCGGCGAGCCTTATGAGGCCGAACTTCTCAACGGAGACACGCTCCACCGGGACAACGAAACGACATTCTCCCTCCGTGCCACGGCACCCGACCACCCCGGGCTGCAGGGATTCACCATGTCGGTGGCCCTCGACGAGGGGATGTTCCCCGCAGGGTCCGTGTTCCTCATCCGCAGCCTCGACAACCGTCCTGATGGCAACATCCAGCGGATCGAGTTGGTTTCGGGCCTCGAGGCCCCCACGGCCGACATCCATCCGTCCGACTTCGGAGGTGCTACGGGCACACTGATCGAAATCAGCCCCGGGATGTATGCATCCGATGCCGTGGGGAGCGTGAGCCGGGGAGCCATCATCCCGATCAAGGCCACCGGAAACTCGTTCACGGTCAATTTCCTGGCCAACAGCAGTTACAACGGCGGCATCGCGTTCGCGATCGCCACACCGGTAGTTCCGGAGCCGACCGCCGGTCTCCTCGCCGGTATTGCAGGACTCGGGCTGGCGTTCCGCCGCCGCCGCTGAGGAATTCCATATTCCGGCTCCAACGTCCGCCGCGCGGATGTTGGAGCCGTTCCTTTTTTCAGGGAACGATGGTTTCCGGCAAGCTGAAGGTCCGCCTGATTTCGGCGTAGAGCTTCACATATTCCGCTTCCAGACGGGCCGCGAACCTGCGGCGGCCTTCCTTGGTATGATCTTCCGGTCCAGCCTGCAACGGCTCGCCAACCAACATCCACAGCGTGCCCCGTTTTGCGGGAAGCCATGGACCGACATGCCTCAATCTGTCCGTCCCCACCACCACCACCGGCACCACGGGACAACCGGAACGGGCCGCCAGCGTACAGACGCCGCGCTTCACCGAGGCTCCCCGCAGGACGGAGCGTTCGCCCTGCATGACCTCCCCTTCGGGGAAAATGCCGACCACTTCACCCCGCCCGAGGCGCTTCAACCCCTCGCGGATGGTGGGCAACGCCGCGCCACGGCGATCCACCCGGAACGCTCCGCCGTGGTAGAGCACTTTTCTGGAAATCCAGTTCTGGAAAAACTCGATCCGCGAGACCCAACTGATCCGCCGCGCCACCATCGCGCTGACCACGATGGGATCGAGGTGGCTCACATGGCTGACCGCCAGCAACACCCCATCCTCCAGGCCCGCCATCTTTTCCAGGCCGCAGGTATGGATCCGCATGGTGCATTTGAAAATACCCAGCCAGAACACCCGGCACGCATCATAGAAACGCCCCGGAGCCTTTGAATGGGAAACCGGGATGCTCAGGGCATGCTGGCGCTTCCTGTCCGGCACGGCCGGAGCCTCAACAATCCGGGGAGAGGGATCCACCGGCAACGCAATGTCTGAAACCACTTCCATTCGGGCGGCGCAGCCCATAGCATATGAGGGGCATTTTGCAAGTTCCTTCCCATTGCCACATCCTGAAAAAACCGGGAATGCCCTTCCAAAAAGCTCCGGATTCCCCCTTTTGGGGTTTGCTTGATAATTAGGATTTGTTTTACATCTCCGCCAGCGCAGGGGAAATCCCCCTCTTCCCCGGCGATGTGCGCTTTCCGATCATCGCCCCCACCGAATTTCTCCACGTGTCCAAGCCTCTCAAAATACTCATCGCCTGTGGTGGCACGGGTGGCCACCTGTTCCCGGGGATCGCCGTGGCAGAGGCTCTCAAGGCGAACGGACATGACGCGATGCTGCTGATCTCGGAGAAGAAGATCGATTCCCAGGCGTCCGCGAAATACAGCCACCTGCGGTTCGAGCGGGTGCAGGCGGTTGCCAAGCCGGCGACCACCTCACCGAAAATGATTCCTTTCCTGCTGAAGCTCTGGAAGGCCATCGGCCACTCAAAAAAACTGATCCGCAGCTACCAGCCGGACGCGGTGCTGGGTATGGGAGGCTTCACTTCCCTGCCACCCGTGTACGCCGGTCACAAGCTGGGACTGAAAACCTTCATCCATGACTCCAACGCGCGGCCGGGCCGGGCGAACGTGCTGACCAGCCGCTTCTGCACCCAGGTTTTCCTGGGACTGGAGCCGGCCAAGGCCTTTTTCCCGAAACATCATCCGGAACTGACGGGTACGCCGGTCCGGCCGGAAATCCTGGCCCTGCCCAGCCGTGAAGAAGCCGCCGCCCGTTTCGGCCTGGATCCCTCCAGGCCGACCATCGTGGTGACGGGCGGCAGCCAGGGAGCGCAGGGACTCAACCGGCTGTGCGCGGAAGCAGGCAAACTGCTGCCGCCGGATTTCCAGATCCTCCACATCGCCGGAAACCTGGACTTCGAAGCGGTCAGCCAGATCGCCGGCGGACGCGAGAACCACAAGATCCTGGGATTCTGCGACCAGATGCCGTCCGCGTATGCCGTGGCGGATCTGGTCATCTCCCGCTCCGGTGCCTCCAGCCTGACGGAGATCGCCATTGCAGGGATTCCGTCCATCCTGGTGCCGTTCCCCTTCGCCGCGGACGACCACCAGACAAAAAACGCGGAAGTTTTCGCCAAGGCAGGAGCCGCGCACCTCATCCAGCAGAAGGATCTGGACGCCGCCACCCTGGCCGGAATGGCCACCGGAATTTTGACAGACTTGCAAACCCGTGAGCGCATGGCACAAGCCGCCCGCGCACTCGCGATCCCGGACGCCGCGGATCGTGTCTGCCGCGCCATCGAAGCCACCGTCTCCCCATCATGACCGATCTCAGCCAGCGCCTCACCGACCGCAGCAACCCGCTGCACATCCACCTCATCGGCGTCGCCGGTTCGGGCATGAGCGGCCTTGCGCTGCTGCTGCTGGGCATGGGCCACCGGGTGAGCGGCTGCGACCGGGTGACCACCCGGGAAACCGAGCGGATGCAGAAGATCGGCCTGGAATTCTGGTCGCCGCAGACCGGTGAGGCCGTGAAGGACGCGGATCTGGTCGTTTATTCCTCAGCCATCCGGCCGGAAAACCCTGCCTACGCCGCCGCGAACGATGCGGGCATCCCCCTGCTGCGCCGCGCGGAGTGCCTGGCCGCCATCCTCCACACGAAAAAGGGCATCGTCATTTCCGGCACCCACGGAAAAACCACGACCTCTTCCATGACCGCCCACGTGCTGCGTGAGGCGGGACAAAAGCCGAGCCACTACGTCGGTGCGGAAATCCCGATCCTGGGAGCGAACGCGAAATGGTCCGAAGACGGCACCCACATGGTGGCGGAAGGGGATGAAAGCGACGGCACGCTCGCCCTTTATCATCCGGAGCACTCGATCATCCTCAACATCGAGGCGGAGCACCTCGATTTCTACCGCGACCTGGATCACATCAAGGAGGTCTTCACCAAGCTGGCGGACCAGACCACCGGCAAGATCGTCTATTGCGCGGAAGACCCTGTGGCGCACGAGATCTGCTCGGAGCGCCCGAATGCCATTTCCTACGGCTGGGAAGACGCCGACTACACCGCCTCCGACATCCGTGACCTGAAGGGTTCCTCCGCCTTCTGCGTGATGAAAAACGGCGAGCCTATGGGCGATGTGGAGCTCGGCATTCCCGGGAACCATAATATCCTCAACGCCCTCGGTGCGATCGCGCTGGCGGACAGTTGCGGCGCGGAGTTCGCGAAGGTCGCTCGTGCGCTCGCCACCTTCGCCGGAGCCAAGCGGCGCTTCGAAACGAAGTATCTCTCGAAGGACTACCGCATCGTCGATGACTACGGCCACCATCCGTCCGAGCTGGCGGCCACGCTGCAGACCGCCCGCTCGCTGAAGCCGGGCCGGGTGGTCGTCCTGTTCCAGCCCCACCGCTACACGCGCACCCAGGCACTGGCGGATGACTTCGGCAAGGTCCTGCAGGCCGCCGACCGCATTTTCATCACGGACGTCTATGCCGCTTCGGAGAAGCCCATCGAGGGCATTTCCGGGCAGACCCTTGTGGACGCCGTCGAGAAACACGGCGACATCCGCGTGACCTACGTGCCGGACCTGGCAACCGCCCACCACGCCGTGGGCAACGCGCTGGAGCCGGGAGATCTGCTCATCACGCTGGGCGCCGGCAACGTCCATGAAATCGGGACGAAGATCTCCGCGGACCTCAAGGTGCTGGAGGAGATGCGCGCGCTGATGCCGGAAGGCGAGATCGAGGGCCGTCTTTACGAGCCGATGAAGAAGCACACCACCATGCTCGTCGGGGGACCGGCGCAGTACTGGATGGAGCCGCACAGCTTCTACGCCTTCGCTTTCCTGGTCAGCTATTGCCGGGAGCGCGGCATCCCCGTGCGGGTGGTCGGCCGTGGCTCGAACCTGCTGGTGCGGGACGGCGGCATCCGCGGTGCCGTCATCCACCCGACTGGCGGTGTGTTTTCCGAAGTGACCGTGGACGGCAAGGGCCACGTCACGGCCGGAACCGGTGTCCGGCTCAAGAAGCTGGCCAGCGCGGCCGGCGGCCACGGCATCGGCGGCTTCGAATGGATGGAGGGCATCCCCGGAAACGTCGGCGGCGCACTGAGGATGAACGCGGGTGCCATGGGTTCCGAGACCTTCGACCAGGTGGTGCGCGTCACCTTCCTGGATGAGGACGGCGTGATCCGCACCCGGGAGCGGGACGAGATCGTCGCCAGCTACCGGAACGTGGCGGAACTCCGCCGCAACTTCGCGCTCCAAGCTGTTTTCAAGGGCAAGCCGGACAAACCGGAAAACATCAAGGCCCGGTGGGAAGAATCCCGCGAAAAGCGCCGTAGTTCACAGCCCATCGCCGCATCCGCTGGATGTGTCTTCAAGAATCCGGAAGTCATCGCGGCGGGCCGCCTCGTCGATTCCATGGGCCTGAAGGGCACCTCCGTCGGCAAGGCAGCCGTTTCCGAGTCGCACGGAAACTTCATCGTCAACACCGGCGGCGCATCCGCCACCGAGATCCTCACCCTCATCGAATCCATCCAGGCCAAAGCCAAAGCCGAGCGTTACGTCGATCTCGAAACGGAGGTCAAGATCCTCGGCGAAGACGAACCCGATTTCTGAAAGCCATGCTCCAAGGAAAGAAAATCGCCGTCCTGATGGGCGGTCCCGGCGCTGAACGCGACGTTTCGCTCGCCACCGGCAAGGCCATCCTCAAGGCTCTCACCGACGCGGGATACGACGCCGTCGCAGTCGATGTGACCGGCACCACGATTGATCTGCCCGAGGGAACCGATCTGGCCTTCAACGCCATCCACGGTACCTTCGGCGAGGACGGCCAGCTCCAGGATTTCCTGGAAGCACGGGGCATCCCGTACACCGGTGCGGGTTCCGCCAGCAGCAAGCTCGCCATCAACAAGACCCTCGCCAAGGAACGCTTCGTGGCGGCGGGTGTCCCCACCGCCCGCTCGGAAACCCTTTCCCTCTCCCCCGGCCTGCTGCCGAACCCAACCATCAAGGCGCCGCTGGTGGTCAAGCCGCCGCTGGAAGGCTCCAGCGTGGGCATCCAGATCGTGAAGGAACAGGACCAGGTCCCAACCGCGCTGCTGAAAGCCGCGGAGAAATACGATGAGGTGCTCCTCGAGGAATTCATCGAGGGCAAAGAACTGACCGTGGGCATCCTTGACGGCACCCCGCTGCCGGTCGTCCACATCATCCCGCCGGACGGCGACTATGACTTCTCCAGCAAGTATCCATGGCTTTCCGGCGGAAAAGGCAGCCAGTATATCTGCCCCGCGGAGCTGGATGAGGATACGACCCGCGCGGTGCAGGAAGCCGCACTGGCCGCCTACAACGCGCTGGGCATCGAGGTCTATGCCCGGGTGGACGTCCTGCTCGACAAAGACAACCGTCCGTTCGTCCTCGAAGCGAACACCATCCCCGGCATGACCGAGACCAGCCTGCTGCCGAAGGCCGCTGCCGCCGCCGGCATCCCTTTCCCCGCCCTCTGCCAGACCATCGCCGAACTGTCACTGAAAGTGGAACGCTAGAACCACGGGCCCCACCGCCCGCCCCACCGCCATGAAGAAGACCTCCAGACCCAGCAAGCGCCCGCAATCAAGCGTCCTCCAGGTCCGCGTGATGTCGCCGCGCATCGCGTGGTTCGGCTTTCTCCGGATCTTCGGCAGGTGCATGAAATACGCGCTCATCGCCGGTATGGTCGGAGCCGCTGGTTGGGGGGCATGGAAGGGCATCCGCCATGCGTTCCATGAGAACCCGGACTTCCGCCTGCAGACCGTGGATCTCAATGAAAACAGCGCCATCGACGAGTTCGGCGTCTATCAGATCGCGGACATCGACCCCCAGGTGAATCTCTTCACCCTGGACATCGACCAAGTGGCCGAACGCTTGCGTGGCGTGCCCGCGCTTTCCGCCGTACAGGTGGAGCGCCGCCTGCCCGGGACCCTGCATGTGCGCGTGCTTTCCCGTGTTCCGTGCGCATGGGCGGCGGTCGGAAACGAACCGTTCGAACGCAAACCGGGCGGCCTGCTCATCGACCACGACGGCCACGCCTTCCCCTGCACCACGGTCCAGTTCGAAACCGCGGAGAAACTTCCCGTCATCCTGCTTCCCGGAGGGGGTGAGCATGGGATCACCTCCGGAAAGACCGTGGATCATCCTGAACTCGCGCGCTGCATGCGCCTGCTGGATGCCGCCACGAAAGCCGACCCCGGCTCCATCGCCCGGATCGAATCCCTGCGGCAGGCGAACAGTTGGTCGCTGGAGCTGGTGACGCGGGATGGCCTCGCCGCCACCTTCGGCCTGGGCGACCACGAACGCCAGATCTCCAATTTCCGCGCCGCCATCGACCACGCCAGCCGCGGCAACTATTCCATCGCCACCATCAATCTCATCCCGAAGATCAACGTCCCGGTCACGCTCCGCGGCTCCGCCCCTCCTCCGAAGGCGCTCATCGTGCCTGAGCCGACGGCGGACGACGTGCGCCGCGACCGGCGTTCCCGTGATCTGAACACCCTCCTCAACAGCCGCTGATCCGCGCACCCGAACATGGCACGCCGCTCGAAAATTCACGTCGGACTCGAAATCGGAACCAGCAAGACCTGCATGGTCGTCGGCGAGGTGAAGCCGGACACCGCGATCAAGATCCTGGGCATCGGAGTCACCAACACGGCGGGCGTCCGCAAGGGGGAGATCAATGATTTCCCGCAGGCCCGCGCCTGCCTGAAGGACGCGCTGGTGAAGGCGGAGGATGCCAGCGACGTGGAGATCGGCAGCGTGTATCTGGCGGTGACCGGCTCCCACATCCAGGGGGTGAACAACCGCGGCACCTTCCGTCTCCCGGAGGGAGATCCGACCGTGGCTCCGGAACACGTCCAGGAGGCCCGGGACATCGCGAAGGATGTCCACATCCCGGCCGACCACGTCTATATCCACAACATCATCCGCAACTACTGGCTGGATGGACTGGAGCACAACACCTCCCCCGTCGGCCTCTTCGGCAAGACCGTGGAAGCCGACTTCCACATCGTCCACGGCATCGGCAACCGCATCCAGAACAGTATCAAGCTGGTCCGTGAGATGCCGCTGGAAGTGGACGACGTCGTTTTCGCCCCCATCGCCACCGCGCAAATGGCGCTCGACCCGGAGCAACGCGAGCGCGGCGCGCTGGTGATCGACATCGGAGGCGGCACCACCGACTACGCCCTCTACCTCGGCGGCTCGATCGCGGCTTCCGGCTGCATCCCCGTGGGCGGCGACCATGTGACGAATGACATCCACCTCGTCACCGGCCTGCCATTTTCAAAGGCGGAGGCCCTGAAGGTCACCGAAGGCGACGCGTCCGCGGATCCGGCGAAGGCCGTCGGCACCGCCAAGCTGACCGACGAACGCGGCTTCGCGGACGTGGAGGTGAAGCGCAGCATCCTCAACGAGGTCATCCGCCAGCGGCTGGAGGAAACGCTCAAGCTGGTGAAGCAACGGCTGCCGGAAGGCGCGGTCGAAAACATCGGCGCGGGCATCTTCCTCACCGGCGGCACCAGCCAGATGCGCGGCTTCAGCGAGCTGGCGTTCGAGGTTTTCGGACGCGACATCTACCGCCCGGAATCCTCCGACTTCAGCGGTTCGCAGAACAACTTCAAGGACCCCCGCTTCGCCACCGCCATCGGCCTCATCCGTTACGCCCAGATCCTGGAAACCGAACGCGCCAAACCGCCTGGCTGCCTCGGACGGATCGCGCGTCTTTTCTGGATGGGACGATAGCCGGAACATCGAACATTGAACGTCCAACATCGAACATCGAATGGAAGATGACCCGAAAGCATCCTACGATCTGGAGGATCGTCTTTTGGACTACGGTGCCCGGATCATCACTCTCACCCGCTCGCTGGGACCGGACTTTGCCGCCCGGCACATAGGCAACCAACTTCTCCGCTCGGGGACTGCTCCGCTTTCCCATCACGGTGAAGCCCAAGGCGCCGAATCCCCTGCTGATTTCATCCACAAATTACGCCTCGCCCTCAAGGAGTTCCGCGAGTCACAACGCTGGCTCAAACTGATCATCCGGTCCGAGATCCTCCCTGATCAGAAACTGGCTCCCTTGCTCGATGAAACCGACCAATTGATCCGCATCTTCGTCACCAGCATCAACACCGCCGAAAAACGCCGCAAATAGCTCTCTTCACTTCGACGTTCGATGTTGGACGTTCGATGTTCAATGTTCCAAAGTTTCCCAAAATGATTTCCTACACCCGCGATCCCCAGCAAACCATCCCCACCTCGAGCGTGAAAATCATCGGCCTCGGTGGTGGGGGGACGAATATCCTCGAACGCGTCGCCCTCGATGGCATGGAGGGCGCCGAACTCCTGGCGCTGAACACGGACATCCGGACGCTGTCCGCCGCGGTGGCCGGCGAAAAGATCCAGCTCGGCCGCAACCTGACGAAGGGCCTGGGCACCGGCGGTGATCCGGAACTCGGCCAGCAGGCGATGCTTGAGGCGGAAAGTGAGATCCGCGACTCGCTGCGCGGCCGCCGCATCGTTTTCCTCTGTGTCGGCCTCGGCGGTGGCACCGGCTCCGGCGCGGCTCCCATCGTCACCCGCATCGCCCGGGAGGAAGGCGCGTTCGTGGTGGTGTTCGCCACCATGCCGTTCTTCTTCGAGGGCAAGCGCCGCCGGGAGCAGGCGGAAACGTCGCTCAACGAGCTGGCGGTCCTCTCGAACGCGCTGGTCACCTTTGACAACAACCGGATGGGCGAACTGGTGCTGGCGAAACAGGGCATCCACGAAGCCTTCGCCGCCGCGGACCTGATGATCTGCGAATCCATCAAGGCGGTCATCCGCCTGGTGATCCGGCCGGGCCTGATCAACGTGGGGCTGGACGATCTGATGAGCGCCCTGCGGACGAACCGTTCCCGCTGCCTGTTCGGCTCCGGCCTGGCGGAAGGCAAGGACCGCGCCGCCAAGGCGCTGCGCAACGCGCTGGCCAGCCCGCTGCTCGACCAGGGCGCGCTGCTCAAGGACGCCCAGACCGTGCTCGTCCACCTTTCCGGCGGGGAAGACCTCACCCTTTATGAAATCGAGCTGCTGATGCAGCGGCTCCAGAAGTTCGTTCCGGAAAAGGCGCATGTTCTCTTCGGCGCGGCGATCGACCCGGCGATGCGGGATTCCCTTTCCGTGACGCTCATCAGCGCCCTGCCGGAAGACCACCTCCGTGCGGCACCGAGGGATTCCCTGTCGTCATCCCTCCCGGAGAATCCGGTGCTGGATCCGTCCGACAGTTTTGCTTCCTTCTCCACTCCGGCAATCACCGCCAAACCTGAGCCCGAAACGACATTCGCGGACACCCTCCCGCCGGTTGAGGAGTCAAAACCGGAGCCGGAACCAGAAACAGAGCTGGAGCCGATGTTCACTTCAAAGCAGCAGCCGGAAGCCAAACCCCTGCCCGAGCCGGAACCGGAGCCACAACCTGAACCGGAGCCGGTGGCGGCGGTTGACGTATGGGATGACGAGCCGCCCTTCGCGGAAGCCTTCGCCGACTCACCCGTCGAAGCGGCGGCCCCGCCCTCCGCGCCGGAACCCGAGGAAAAACCCGCGACCCACCTGCCCGCCGCCTCCGTCCCGAAGCCGGAGAATGTCATGCGGCTCGCCCCCGATGCCGATTCAGGCGCGGGGAAAAACCTCTGGACGCCCAAGCCCCCTGCGCCCCGCGCGGATGATGAGTTTCCACCGGATCTCGAGGACGTGCCCGCCGCCGAAGCCAAGCCCGCCGCCGAACCACCGAAACTGAAGCTGGGCGTGAAGACCCCGACGGCCCAACCGGAACTCTCCTTTGACACCGCACCGCGTGGCCGCTTCGAAGGGGTGAGCCCGAACGTCGTGAACGGGGAGGATCTCGACCTTCCGCCTTTCCTGCGGAAGAAGAAGTAGGAACACTGGCGGCGCAGGCGGAACCTGAGGATCCGCATTGAACGGATGATGCCATGACGCCGCGAGGCAGGCATCATCCCTGCTTTCATCCCGATCCCCACCCACCTCCTCCGTCCATGTCCCGTATCCCGCGCATTCTCCTCCACAGGGTGGGACCCGTCCTGCTCGCCGGCGGCATCGTCGGTTGGGAGGCGTCCGGCAGCAGGAACGGTGTCCTTATTCTACCCTCCCTCATCATGCTCCTCACGGTCCTCTGGACCACGGACGAACGCAGGGCGGCGTGGAAAGGGTTCGGCCTGGGATGGCTGGCGGGTATCGTCGGCTTCGCGATCCAGCTCCGCTGGCTGTCCGTCGTCTCCCCGCTGGGCGCGGTGGTGCTGCCGCTTTATCTCGGCCTGTTCTGGGGTGCGTTCGGAGCTTTCGCCACCACCTTGGGAAGGCCCCGCATCTTGCTGCAGGAGAAATCCCATGTCGGCATCACCTTTGCCAATGCCGCCGTTTTCGCGTTTCTCGAATGGCTCAGGAGCTGGCTTTTCACCGGCTTCGGCTGGAACGGACTGGGGATCGCTTTCCATGATGTCCCCCTCATCGCCCAGACGGCGGATCTCCTGGGGGTGTGCGGGATTTCCCTGCTCGTCGTCTGGGTCTGTGGTCTGTTCGCGGTGGACATCCAGCGCTATCAGATGGCGGGCGGATGGAAGGCGAGGAACAAGGGCAGCGACCGCATCGGGTGGAAAAATCCGGTGACCGGGTATCTGATCATCGCGCTGGTTCCGCTCTACGGTTGGATGCGCATCCACCAGGAAGAATCACGGGCCACCACTCCGCTGCGCGCGCTGCTCGTCCAGAACAATATCCCGCAGGATGCCGCCCGCTACCTGTGGGACCCGGCGGAGATCCACATGGCCTACGAGGACGCCACGCTGGAAGCGCTGGAGAAAGCGAAGGCGGCGGAGACTTTCCCGGACTGGGTCATCTGGCCGGAAAGCGCGCTCACCGGCCGGTTCCTGCGCACGGATGACGGAGGGTGGGGGACCTGGCAGGAAAACCTCGATACGCTCCGGAATGTCCGCGAGGGCGGGGATTTCACCCTCATGTTCGGAGCCATCGAACTGGAGGCCACGAATGATGGCGACGCCCTCCTGCCGAAACCCGACGGCAACACCTACAACTCCCTGGTGGCCATGTCCCCTGCCGACGAACTCCAGACCTTCCGCAAGCATCACCTGGTCATCTTCGGCGAGACGATCCCGTTCGTGGATTCGATCCCGTTCCTGAAAAAGATCTACCAGCAACAGGCGGGCGTGGAATATGGCGGCTCGTTCGCCTCCGGCAAATCCTTCGAGCCCCTCACCGCCGCCACCGCCGCCGGGACGCGGATCGGCATCATCCCCACCGTTTGCTTCGAGGATACCGTTCCGCGTTTGACCCGGCGCTTTCTGAAAAACGGGCCGCAGGTCATCGTGAATGTCACCAACGACGGGTGGTTCAAGGAAAGCCCGGCAGCCGCCCAGCACTTCGCGAACGCGAAGTTCCGGGCCATCGAACTCCGCCGCCCGATGCTCCGGTCCGCCAACACGGGCGTCACCGCCAGCGTGGACACCACCGGCCGGGCGACGACACTGACTGACAGGAAAGGCAGCCATTTCACCAATGGCACACTTCTTGCGCGGGTTTCCGTGCCAATCCGTCCGGGCAAATCCCTCTACGGAATGGTGGGCGATCTGGGGATCATCCTCACCGGTGCCGGAGGACTGGCTGTGGCATTCCTGCTCCGACGCGGAAAAGCCGAACCATTGGAAATGTAAGGGTTACATTGTGAATACCGCAAAAAGCGATCTTTCCGACTGTTAGAGGCGGTTAGGTCGTTTTTTCTTGCGACCCTCCGCTTGTCTGCTTTCGTAGCCGGGAATTTTGCGCCCCTGGACCTCTCCGACGAGGCATTTGGCACGGGATTCGCTAACCACCTTCCAAAATTTCACTCAGCACGCACCACATGCTTTTCAACGACTCTTCCGCGAAGGAAACATCCCCGCTGACCACACGTCGCGGCGCGCTCGGAACCATCAGCCTCGCCAGCATCGGCCTTGCAGCTACTTCTACCCAAGCAAGCGCGTTTCTCTTTCAGAAAAAGGACACCCCTCCCGTCGTGGAAGTAAGGTCCGGCTCCAGTGTCCCGGCCCGCAGGACCGGCAACGCGATCGAGGCAGCCTCCTTCAACGGCATCCCCGGTGAATGGGCAGGCATCCAGGGATCCCTCCTTCCGGAATACACCCGCTACCTCGCCTCGCTCAAGCTCCAGCGCCTGGAACCCCAGCAGGTCATCGCAGCCCACGCCAAGCAGAAGGGCGCCGTCTGGAACCGCCTGCCCCCGAAGCAGTGGTGGACCCGCATGGGCTACACCCTCCGCGTGGTGGACCGCATCGCCGTTTATCTCAACATGCCGGTGGACGAGATCGTCTCCGCCTACCGCTGCCCGGTCTATAACGCCCAGTGCGAAGGCGCGAAGGTCGGCTCCTGGCACCAGGCGAACGTCGCCGTGGATGTGAAGTTCCCCGCCAAGGCTTCCTCCATCACCGCCGCCACCCGCAACCTCCGCGACCGCGGCCTCTTCAAGGGCGGTGTCGGCGGCTACGGCAGCTTCACCCACATCGACACCCGTGGCGTGAACGTCAACTGGTGATCGGATCTTGATTTTCCCGGACGCGGCGGGCTTCATCAAATGATGAAGCCCGCCGTTTTTCGTTCCGGTGAAAAGACCGGCCGATCTCCGATGCTCCTCATCTGGCTGCTGGCAGCCAGTGCCGCGACCTGGGGTGGTATGACCTCATGCATGTGCGGGCATTTCTCCCTCATCACCACCGTCGGCATCCTGCCAGCCTTCATCGTCGGCTGCGTCTTGTTTCACCGCAGCATCCGGAGCGGTCGGATGGACGCCATCATCTCCGGCATTGCCATGCTCCTGATCCTCGGCCTTGCCGCCAAATGCATCATCGATTTTCTGTGGACCGGCCACCAGCCGCTCCTGGGACCATAGCCCTCACGTCTTGAAATCCCGGGTCTGGAACGACAGCCAGCCCAAGATGAACAGCGTGATGTTCAGCCCGCTGAGGAAGGCGTAGGACTCGATGACCTTCGGCCAGGAAATGTGGTGCTCCATCAGGAACACCCACGCGCTCATCCGCCAGGTGACGAACCAGCTTTCGTAGGGTTTGAAGAACGGGAACTCCTGCAGGATCATGTCCACGAACAGGATGGTCAGCGTGATGATGGACGCCGCCGCCGGCTTGATCTTCAGGCAGGAGAACATGAAGGCGATGGAGGAAAGCGTGATCATGCTGAGGCCGATGCCGGTTGCCGCCAACGCGAGCCGCTTCGCCCCGTCGATCCACTCCGGATACGCGGCGAAGACTTTCATCTTCTGCTCGATGACCAGCAGTCCTCCTTCCCATCCGACGGCGGCGACCGCCATCAGGTATCCGGAGATGCCGACAAAGAACACGAAGGTGAAGGTGTAGAGGCAGACCGCCGAATACTTCACCAGCAACAGCCGGAAGCGGCTGATGGGCCGGGCGAAAACCAGCCGCAGGTTCCCGTCTTCATTTTCCTTCGCCACGATGTCCCCGGCCACCAGGGCGAAGTAGATCGCGCCGAGCAGCACCATGCTGATGAGCATGATGGTGAAGGTGATGGTCAGGGAGCTGTAGTAGGTGCCGAACTCCAGACCGTTGCGCTCGACCATCCCCCGCATGACCTGCTGGCTGCGGTCCAGCTTGTAGACGAACAGGATCACCGCCTCCATGACCAGGAACGCGCCGTAGCCCATCCAGGTCCGCGGCCTGGCGAACAGCTTCCTGAGTTCCCCCCGGAGTTGTTGCAGGAACAGCATGGCTACCTTTCCCCTCCATTCAGGATTTCCATGTAGAGGTCCTCCAGCGACCGCTTCACCGGCGCGAACGCACGGACCCGCACACCCGCACCGACGAGGGTTCCGACAAAGTCCGCCGGGTCCACCTCGTGCGGCAGGGACAGCCGTCCCTCACCCAGGACTTCACCACCCGCTCCATGGATGAGGCCGACGGCGGTTCCCCAAGGCTGGAGGTCCGCCTCATAGACCGGGGTGTCCTCGTTCAGGCCATCGACGCTGCCCTCGAACACGCGCCTGCCCTTGCGGAGGATGGCCACGCGGTCGCACATCAGCTCGACCTCCGCGAGCAGGTGGGAGTTGAAAAGGACGGTCGTCCCGCGCTCGTCGCGCAAGCCGAGGATGAAGTCGCGGAACCATTTGATGCCTTCCGGGTCCAGCCCGTCGGTCGGCTCGTCCAGCAGCAGCACTTCCGGTTCCGGCAGCAGGGACTGCGCGAGCGCGAGCCGCTGCCTCATCCCGTGGCTGTAGGTCCGCACCTTGGAATGAATGCGGTCCGCCAGGCCCACACGCTGCACGACGTCCCGGGCCATCCCCGCGTCGAACGGGCAGGTGTAGCTCATCAGCAGCCGCAGGTTCTCCCAGCCGCTCAGGTAATCGTAGAATGCCGGTGCCTCGAAGATCGCGCCAACTTTTCCCAATGCGCGCGCCCGGTCCTTCGCCACGGAGATGCCATCGATCGTCACCTCCCCGCGATCCGCCGCAACCATCCCGAGGATGATGCCCAGCGACGTGCTCTTGCCCGCTCCGTTGTGGCCCAACAGGCCGAAGATCTCACCCCTGCCCACGCTGAACGAAACATCCTCCAGCGCCGCTTTGCCGCCGAAGGTTTTCCAGAGTCCGTTCACTTCGAGCATGGCCGCTATTTCCCTTTCTCCTGCGAATTCCCGATCTTGAAGCGGATCTTGTTCGAGGCACTGCCATCCGCATAGAGGATGTTCGTGTCGTGCGGGTGCCACGCTTCCTTGTCCGTGACGAGGGGGATCGTCTCCGGGCTGTTGCGCATGTTGAAGAACGTCGCGTCCGCCACCGTGGATCCGTTCATGGCGGAGTTCCAGAAATAGCTGCAGCCGGTCTTGTTGAACTCCTTCACCCCCGCCGGGCAGCAGAACACGCGGTCGGTCTGTGTGTACTCCAGCAGGACGGTGTCCAGCACCGGGGCGTCGATCTTCTTTGATCCCCGCCCGGGCCTGAGTTCCGGCAACCGTCCGCCATGATCCCGCAGATAAACATCCAGCGCCCCGCCGATGCCCGCCAGGTTCGTCAGGCAGGCGGACTCCCGCGCCCGTCCCAGCATCCTCACGCCGAGCGGATAGCCGATCCCCGCGAGAATGGCGATGATGGCGACCACGAACATCATCTCCGTCAGGGTCATTCCGCGCGCTTTCATCTCTTTCCGCCGATCCCTCCGAAATCGTTCCCGCGCATGCCCTGCATCACCTCGTTCATCGCCTCCATCAGCGGTGCCAGATCCAGCTTTGTATCCGCGCTCGCCTTTTTGAAATACGCCTGCATCCCCTCCTCGCTGATGCGGTCGAGGAGATCATCCCCAAGCGCCTCCGCCCGCGCCATTTCCTCCGCCGTTTTCCCCTCGTCGATCTCCTTGAGCGCCTGCTGCACGAAGCGCTTCCGCTCCGCCGGTTCCAGTCCATCCAGCGCCTCCATGAAACGGTTCATCGACTCCATCACCGTCAGATCCACGAACAGGGACCGCTCCTCCGCGCTGAGCTTCCGGAAAAACTCCTCACCGGTCCGGTTCTGGCGGTTCTTCTCCCGTTCATGGAAGTCCAGCCGGTTGATCATCCCGGCGATTCTCCGGATCTCCCGCTCCCGCTCCCCCGGATCATCCGACTGCCCCTTCCCGCCCGACCAGTCCTCGAAGTCCGCGGCCACGATCTCCCGATTCACCTTCTCCGCCGTGATCTTCCGCGCGCCCGCCCAGGACCTCACGCCCCACACCACGCCCCAGACCAGCGCGAGCGCGAGGATGGCTTTGATCACAACGGAGCGGCGTCCCATGGCTTCACGGAAGCTAGACCACTATCGCCAACGCGCAAGCTTGTGACATTCGATAATCTTAGATGAGATGTCGCCTACCCTCGGGTCTTTCGGGATCCGAAAAGATAACGGCTTCGCTCATTTTCTCTCCCGTTTTTCTGCCGTTCTGATACGACTACCTAATAGTTAATTGAACGCATGAGTTCCAGTTCAGGCACCCTTCCTCCCCGGTTTAAAGTTGAACCCCCTCGGATGACGATTCTCTCGGATCATCCTGTAGATGATTCTCCAGATGATCTTTCGCTTCACGACAACCTTGAACTATCTTCGAGATTGTCTGCTATCTTCGATATTCTCCGCCACAAAGAGACAAAGTGCCCATTAACTATCGCAATCTACGGCGATTGGGGCACGGGCAAGACTTCTGCGATGAAATGGCTGGCCGCGAAGCTTTCCGAATGGAACACAATGAACAACGACCGAGTTGGCGGGCATCCAAATGTTCACGCTATTTGGTTTGAGCCTTGGAAATATCATACACGAGAAGATGTATGGCGAGGAATTATATCCGAGGTCATCCTTGCGATGTTCCGAGTTAATGCCACAGATAAAGAACATCTAGTTAACGGCTTGAAGGAGGCCGCACGCAAATTCGGTGCTTTCTTAGGCCGCAGTTTTCTCCATGCCTTGGGACACACAAAATTTTCGTTCGGACCGGAACAAGCAGGAAAATTTGAGATTTCAGGCGAAGTATTTCAAGACATCCACCAAGAATGGGAAAGGGCCAATCATCCCCAAAAGCCGTATCTCAATCAGTTTGAGGCAACCTTGGAAGACTGGGTAACCCGCTTTCTACCAAAACGTGACGATGACGGAGTTTCTCGCAGTGATCGAATGGCTCTTTTTATCGACGATCTGGATAGATGCTTACCGGAGGTGACCCTAGAGGTATTGGAAGCTATCAAACTCTACCTCAGCATAAAACCGCTAATTTTTATCTGTGGATTGGATCGGACTGTAGTAGACGCCATTGTTAAAAAGCGATACAGCGATCACGGGCTCGCCGACGCTCACAAGAGTGAGCACTACCTGAATAAAATTTTTCAAGTTGAGGTTGATGTGTCTCCGAGCGAGACACAGATAAAAGACTTTCTCAATATTACCCTAAGTGGAGTAAATCGCCAGACAGGAGGATATTTGGACGAAATGTTTGGGGAAGAAGAATCGGCACCAGATCCGACCTCAGCCCGAGAAAGATTACACGCCGGGCTGACTCATCTCGCACGCCACAATCCGCGAGAAATCAAAAGACTCCTTAACAGCGCGATTCTGCGGGGCCGCATGGCAGCAGACAATATCAGACTTCACGACTCGTCAAGGACTTGGATAGCAGACAATGAAGCGATCATTCAAACATTAAAACTTCCACTTGAGGTTACTTCTCTGCTATTCGCGCAAGGCGTCTCAACTTATCTACTTCAACGACACTTAGAAAGCGCGCATCAATTAGGAAGAGAAACTACATCCTACCTATTTCGAACTCAGAAATTTCTTTTATGGATTCAGAATCTCTCGCTATTTCTTTGTTCCAACCCCGATTTTAAACCCCCCACTCGCACTACCGAACAAAAGGAAAGATTGGATAGCTACACAGAAATTGATAACTCTTATATTGAGAAATCCGATCTTCCCGAGGAACGCCTATGGTACGATGCTCTCATCTCAAGCCGCCCCTCCCAAGAACGAGGGCAAACGATACCTATTTCTCATTTTGAGAATTTATTCGTATTTTCCATACTAAGGATCCCTTTCTCGGCCGAGGTGGCCCAAAGCTCTCCAACTCACGGATCGTCGTCGATTGTTTCCGCCAATAAGATCATCGAATCATTATCTCCAATTTTGCGGCAGGCAATAATGGAAAGCCTAGGAAAATCTGATAATGAAAACATCGATTCGAAAGACATTGAATCCATTGATGAGCTTTTCTTACCCGCTGAAGCAAGTGACGAGGACCTTTCATCCATACATCTTTTACCCAAAATCTCTTACATTGATCTTGATGGAACACTTATCACCGACTCCACATTATCGCAGCTAATTAAATTGCGAAATCTATCCTCTGTTTCGGCAGTTGGTACACAAATTACAGACAATGGCTTAGAGATTCTTTCCAGACACCATGATCTGGAGAACCTATATTTTTCCCACACTTCGATCAGTGATCAAGGGGCGACCCACCTCTCGAAACTTAAAAGCCTGAAAACTTTGGATCTCTCGCATTCGTTTGTCACCGATTCATGCATATCATATTTTTCGAATTTAACGAATCTCACGACACTGGGATTAAGCTACACTTCGATTTCAGACGATTCACTCAGAAGTATTTCTGAAATACCATCAATTTCGAGCCTTCAAGTTCGCGGGACAAAAATTACCAACAATGGTCTTATTTATCTTTCTAAGATGCCTAACCTCACGAACTTATTCCTCAGCAAAAATCAAATAGATGACAAGGGTTTGCGGGATCTCTCGAAACTTTCCGAGATAGCTACCCTAGCGATAGGCGATACTCAAATTACGGATGATGGGATCGACTCTCTATCGAGTCTTAAGAATCTATCGAAGCTGTATCTCGATAATACGTCAATATCCGATAATGCCATCCTGGCACTTTCTGATTCCCATGAACTTCAATTCATTTCTTTGCGCGGAACCAGGATCACAGACGAAGCGGTTGCTCATTTGCTTAAGATACCTAAACTCGCGACCCTCGATTTAAGAGATACAGATGTTTCGCAGATCGGCATTAGGAAGCTCAAGATAAATAACCCAAAGCTAAGACTTCGAAAATAACTTCACCGCCTGAACCGCCGCAGGACCATGCCCAGCGCCTCGTTCGCCTCGCCCACCCGCAGTACCTTGGTGATGGCGAAGTAGATCGCGGCGGCAACTCCGATGGTCGCCCCCAGCACGACGATGCGGAGGATGAGATGGAAGTGGGTGGGATCGCTGCCGAATACAAATTGGTTCGAAGTCCAGCACACGCCGCCCATGATGGCACCCGCGACGGCGAGCTTGGCGAATGTCTTCAGCAACTCCGGCGTCCCGAGGTCCCCGGAGAACTTCGCCATCGCCAGATACAGGCAGAGGAAATTCACGCCCGCGACGATGCTGGTGGTCATCGCCAGCGACTCGTGCCCCCACTTCAGCACGAATACGAAGAGGTAGTTGAAGCCGAGGTTCAGGCCCAGCGCGGCGAAGCTCATCATCATGGGCAGCCAGCGCTTGTCGATGGCGTAGAAGGCGGGTTGCAGCACCTTCAGCCACGCGTAGAACAGCAGGCCGCAACCGTATGCCTGCAGCGCGGCGGCCGTCTGCACGCGGTCGTTCGCATCGAAGGATCCGCGCTCGAAAAGCACGCTGATGATCGGCCCCGCCAGCAGCGCCAGGCCGATGGTGGAGGGCAGCACCAGGAAAGCGACCAGCCGCAGGCCCTTCGCCAGCGTGGGGCGGAAATCCGCCGAGATCCCACCGATGGCCGCCCGTGACAACGCGGGCAGGGTCACCGTGGCCACCGCCACCCCGAACACGCCGATGGGGAGCTGCATCAGGCGGAAGGCGTAGTTCAGCCAGCTCACCGCGCCCTCGCCGACACCGTAGGCGAACATGGAGTTCACCACCACGTTCACCTGGGTGACGGACGCGGCGATCACCGCCGGCCCCATCAACTTCAGGACCTGGGCGACTCCGGAATCCCGCCAGTTGAAGTCCGCCACGAAGCGGTAGCCCGTCTTCCAAAGGGCGGGAAACTGGCAGGCCAACTGGGCCAGCCCGCCGATCACCACCCCGATGGAAAACCCGATGAGGCTGCGGGGACCCCACTCCGGATCCATCCACCAGCCGATGGACACCCCGCCGATAATGGAGCCGAGATTGAAAAAGCACGAAGCCAGCGCCGGCATGCCGAAGACGTTCTTCGCGTTCAGCATCCCCATCACCAGCGCTGCCAGCGAGAGCACCAGGATGAACGGATACATGATCCGCACCATGGTCACCATCAGCGCGATCTGGGCGGGATCATAGACCCGGTCGGTCGCCCCGGATTTCGAGAGGGCGGTGAGCAGATCCACGATCCACGGCGCGGCCAGGATCCCCAGCAGGGCAACCCCGGCCATGAAGATGGCGGTCAGCGTCACCATCTTGTTGGCGAGCTGCCAGGCGGAGCTGTCACCCTCGCTTTTCAGGCGCTTGGAAAAAGTGGTGACGAACGCCTGGGAAAGCGCGCCCTCCGCAAACAAGTCGCGCAGCAGGTTCGGGATCCGGTAGGCGAGGTTGAAGGCATCCGCCATCCAGCCGCCGCCGAACAGCGCCGCGAAGACCATATCGCGGACCAAACCCAGCACCCGGCTCGCCATCACGGCGGCGCTCACTTTCCAAGTCGCTTTGGCAGACATTTTCCGGAGGCCGTTCTAACCGCGTGCCCGGCGGCTGGCTACCATTTCCACGGGATTCGGTTATCGCGCGCCATGACGCGTGGATGGGGGTGTCCGGGGATTGCGCCAGCTTATGGAGTGCGGCAACCGTCCGGCACCGCTCCATCAGGCTGCCGGAACAACGAACCTTGAGAACCACAGGAATACAGGGTAATTCCATCGGAATCGTGCAGCTCATACCCTCACACACCATCCCCGGGCTGATCCCTGCTGTCGCCGGGTGGCTTTACAACGAATGGGGCCGCCATCTACCGGGCCGTTCGCCCGAAACCGCGGAGCATGCGCTGCGTCAGGAGCCTGATGCCCGGGGACTACCCACGACCCTGATCGCCGTGGAGGACGACGAACCAATGGGCGTCGCCCGTCTGGTAGAATTTGATCTGGATAGCCGACCCGACCTGAGCCCGTGGCTGGCGAGCGTGTTCGTGCCCGAGGGCAAACGGAGCCGGGGAACGGGGACACTTGTCTGCTCGGGGATCGTGGAGATTGCCAGGGAGCGGGGCTTTTCGACGCTCTATCTGTTCACCCCGGACCGTGCCTCGTTTTATGAAAGGCAGGGGTGGTCGGTCATGGGGCATGAGCGGCACCGCGACAAAGAGGTCACGCTCATGAAACTGGAACTCGATTGAAACCCACCATGGTCGCCATTTCCACGCTCCTTGAAGAAATGACCGGCAGTGACCGCGCGGCAGTCATCCGGCAGGTCCGGTGCCACGCCCGCATCGCACTCACCGGGATGTTCTTCGGCGGCGGTGGCACGTTGTTGCTGGTGGGATGGATGCCGTGGGGCAATCTGACGTTTCCCGTGATCGCCGCCCTGCTCCTTGTGGCATGGTTTTCGCGCCGGGCTATGATCCGCCGGGCAACTGAGGCACGTCGGATTCGACCCGGGAATCTGGGAACTGGCCGCTGCGGATGCCCGACCGGAGCCACCCCATTGATCGCTCCACCAATCTTGGCTTGAAACTCCCCGCCGCGCCGCTTTGACTCCCCGCCGCCCATGGCCCTCATCGTCCAGAAATACGGCGGAACCTCCGTCGGTAGCCTTGATCGCATCCGAAATGTCGCCTCGCGCCTGAAACGCACCCGCGACGAGGGCAACCAGGTGGTTGCCGTCGTTTCCGCGATGTCCGGCGTGACCGACGGCCTCATCAAGATGGCGAAGGAACTCTCGGAGAATCCTTCCGAGCGCGAACTGGACGTCCTCGTTTCCACCGGGGAGCAGCAATCCATCGCCCTGGTGACCATGGCATTGCACGATCTCGGCGTGCCTGCGGCCTCCATCACCGGCCGCCAGGCGGGCATCCAGACCACCGGTTCCCACACCCGTGGCCGCATCGCCGACATCAACGGCTCCCTGATGAAGGGCCTGCTCGACGAGGGCAAGACCCTCGTCGTCGCCGGTTTCCAAGGCGTGACCAAGGAAGGCATGATCCACACGCTGGGCCGTGGTGGGTCCGACCTGACCGCCATCGCCGTGGCCGCCGCGCTGAAAGCGGACGTCTGCCAGATCCTCACGGATGTGGATGGCGTCTATACCTGCGACCCGCGGATCGTCAAAAACGCCCGCAAGCTGCCGGAAATTTCCTATGACGAGATGCTGGAAATGGCGTCCTCCGGCTCCAAGGTCATGCAGTCCCGCTCCGTCGAGTTCGCGAAGAAATTCGGCGTCATTTTCGAAGTCCGCTCCTCTCTCAACGATAACCCCGGCACCCTGGTGCTAGAAGAACACGCAAATATGGAAGACGTCGTCATCCGTGGTATCTCCATCGAACGCTCTCAGGCCCGCGTCACCATCGCCGGCATCCCAGATGCCCCCGGCATGTCCGGCAAGATCCTCGGCGCGCTCGCCGAAGCCGAGATCAACCTGGACATGATCGTGTCCAACATCGCCCACGACGGAGCGGCCCGCCACTCGTTCACCATGCATTCCAGCGACCTCGGCAAGGCCCAGGCCGCGCTGAAGCCGGTGCTGGCGGAGCTTTCCCCGGACGCGAAGATCGAGACCGAGGCCGGCATCGCCAAGCTTTCCGCCGTCGGCATCGGCATGCGCTCCCACTCCGGAGTCGCGGCCACCATGTTCAAGGCGCTGGGCGACAAGAACATCAACATCGGCATGATCTCCACCTCGGAAATCAAGATCGCCGTGACGGTGGATGAGATCCACATCGAGGACGCCGCCCGCGCCGTCCACGACGCCTTCGAGCTGGACAAGGCACCCGCCTGATCATCCTGGCGGAAAGAAGACTGCGCTGCTGCGGCTACTGCGGCAGGGCAAGCGGCTCCACCGGGATGGGGATGGTGTCATCCACGGGGATGGCGGGCGATTGATCGACCGGGAGGGAATCCGCGGACGGCGGCGCTGCCTGCGGCTCCGCGGTCTTCTGCTGCGGGGTTTTGCCCCTCGCATCCTTCTTCGCGGCCTCCTCCTCTTCCTTCTGCTTGCGGAGTTTCCGCTTTTCCAAGGCATCCGAGGTGTTCTTGGCGACTTTCTTCCCGCCGACGTAGGTTCCCTCCACCACGGCCCCGGCCACCCGGAATGGCATCTTGATCAAGCCGCAGGAAGGCAGCAGGCAACAAACCGCCAGAAACAAAGCTCTCCATGCGTGTCTCCGGTGCCAGCCGTTCATGGACGGAAAACTGACGGCTTCTCCGCTGGAATCCAAGCGGAACCGCATGGGGGGAATCCAAAACGAAGAAACCCCTCCACCCGGAGGGTGGAAGGGCATCCGGAACAAAGCGGGAACCGGAAATCAGTATTTCACACCGCAGCCGTATGGCTTGTTGTTGGCGTTCTCGACCGGCTTGCCGGCGAGCACATTGTCGAGCGCGTTGGCGAAGGTCTTGTCGGCCTTGGCGACATCGGACTGCTCGGTGGTGTGGAGGGAGTCGATCTCACCGCGGTAGGCGAGCTTGCCTTCCTTGTCGATGATCATCATGTGCGGGGTGACTTCCGCGCCGTAGCTCTTGCCGAGCTTGCCATCGCCATCAACGAGGATCGCGGTGGCCTTGCTGCCCTGGTCCTTGGCGGCTTCGGCGAGCTTGGAGCCTTCAACGAAAACGTCCGCCTTGTCCTTGTTGGCGGAGCTGACGGTCAGCCAGACCACTTCCTTGGCGGTGTAGGTTTCCTGCAGTTTCTGCATGTTGCCGCTGCCGTAGTGCTTTTTCACGAACGGGCAGCCGAAGTTCACCCACTCGAGGACGATGGTTTTTCCCTTATGGTCAGCGAGGGAGACTTCCTTGCCAGCGGTGTCCTGGACGGAGAACTCAGGCGCTGCTTTTCCGACCTCTTTGGCGGTCACGGAGGCGAGCGCGAAGGCTCCGGCGAGGGTGGCGTATGCGAGTAGTTTCATGGGGTTATGATTTAGGTTTGGCGTTTAAAATGCCCCGTAACCGAGGCGAGGTTGGGACGTTTGTCCAATGGTTTTTATTCCATAAAAGTGATCATTTTGCCTTCCAAGCCACTTCCAGGGGAGATTCGCCCTTCTTCACCAGGACCAAAACCAGTTCCTTGAGCGGCCCGTCGGCATAGGTGTTTTTCCCCGCTTTGGCAGTCCATTTGGCGGCGTCCTTCCGGAATTCGACGGCTTTGTAATGATCCAAGGCCATCTCGGTCGCGGGAAAAACCTCCCAGCCCGCGGCATCGAATCCCTCCGGCGTCTCCAGGGTGAGGCCGACGGCGTCCGCCGTTTCGGAAACTTCCAGCTTCAGGCCTTCCAGTGGTTTTGGGACCAGGGCACGCGCCTTGTCGATGGCAGCGGCATGTTCCGCGGATCCAGCGGCAGGTGAAAGCTTCAGTTCCGCCTTGCCCGGGATGCAGGAAGCGTCATTGCAGGTGAGCCACGACACCTTCGCGCCGAGCTGGACGGAGCCGGAGGCTCCCGCAGGCGGAGTGAGCGTCACGGGGAAGATCACCTCCCTCTCGTATCCATAGCCCGGCAGCTCACCGGTGAGGAATTTTTTCGGGGCCGGATACCCCACCTCGCCCGCGGTCCATCCCTCGGGGAGATCCCAGGCCACTTTCAGCTTCATGCCGGACTCCCCCGGGTTGGTCCAATAGCTGTGCCAACCCTCCTCGATCACCATGCGGATGCCGGTCTGGATGGGTTTCCCACCTTCGATGGTGGTCGCAGCAGTGATCCACTCCGCGGTGGCGTGGCCGGATTTCACGGGAGCGGCATGGGAAAGCGCCGCGAGAAACGGGAACATGAGCAGGGAACGGGCGGTCATCGACCACTACCATGCGCGGCTGCGGCCTGTTCGCAAGCGAAGTCCGCCGGGGATTTCCCCGCGTCTTCCAGGAAAAACCCGTCTTCCAGGAAAAACCATCAGAAGCTTTCGATTTCCGGAGCGTCCGCGTCCTTTTGCGGGAGGGCTGACGCGGTGTCACGGCTCTTCGGGGAGTAGCGGAAATGACCGGTGATGGTGGAGTCGAACAGGCCGCTCTCCCACTTCACGCCAGCGCCGTTGTTATGGACAACCCATGGATCATTCGCCTTGCCGGTAGGGTTCGGGACGACGATGCCAATGTGGGTCTTGCCGTTGGCAAGGGACCAGACGACGATGTCACCGGGACGGTAATCCGCCGGATTCCGGGTGTTCTCCAGCTTTTCGCCATGGCGGCTGAAGAAGCGGTGGAGGTTCGCGGCCCGGCGGTGGTCGATGTTCGGGTCCGGGGCGGTCGCTGCGAAAAGCGGCGGATAGTCCTGGAAGTTGGCGGTCATGTCCTGGTTGACCAGCGCCTGCAGGTCCACTCCCAGGCGGCGGTAGCAGCGGACGATCACGTCCTCCGCCTTGCCCTTGTTGGCCGGCACGTCACCGCCGGGGAAATCGATCTTGTAGTAGGAAGCATCGAAGGAAACGGACTCCCGGGAATGCGAGATGGCCACTTCGGCGAGACGGTCGCCCGGCGAGGAGGATTCACTCAGGCGCGCGATGACGGAGTTCGTGTCTTCCTGGGTGGTCCCGTTCTGCGCCGCCTGGAGGGACTGGACGAGAGGCTTGCCGAACCAGAAGGCGATGCCGCCCGCGATCACCAGAATGACCCAGCCGCCGAAAATGTTCGGCCGTTTGGGCTTCTGCGGACGGGGACCGATGTACTCGATGGTATTGTAAAAACCTGATCCTTTGCGGGCCATGATCGATGCTTCTGGGGGTCGGGGACGCAGTAGCATTTACGGGACCGGATGACCATGATTTTCCAAGATGTGCGAGATTTTTTTAAGACCCCCGGTCTGGACACGGCGGGCGCGGCAGGACAGACACGGAATGTGACCGTTTTCGAAAGCAAAACCCCTCTCGCTTGGGGCTCCCTCGATGTCCCGCTGCTGGGTCTGACAAAGGATTGGCATGGAGTTCCGTTGGAGGATCCGGCGGGGTTCTCCCTGGCCATGGACGGACGGCGGCTGTGGTTCATCGCCACGCACCGGAAGCCGGCCTCTCTCCACTCCCAGTCGCGCCCCGGAAAGTTCATGCCCGGTCTCTGGCAGCACGATGTGGCGGAGCTGTTCCTGGCGACGCCGGCTGGGGACCGCTACTTCGAGTTCAACCTCTCCCCCAACGCCGCCTGGTGGAGCTGCGAGTTCAAGGGGCCGAGAATCCGGGAGGAAGAGGCTGACATCGTCATGCCGGAGGTCGCCGCGTTCTCCGAACTGGCTCCCGACGGGGGATGGGTGGCCGCGCTTTCCATCCCGCTGGACCTGCTCCGCGCCCGGATCGACTTCGGGCCGCAATCCGTTGGCAATGTGACTTTCATCCTCGGCCATCCGGAACCCCGGTATATGAGCGTGGCGGACCTGGGGGGCGGGGAGCCGGATTTCCACCAACCGTCCCTTTTCCGTAAGCTCCAGTTCGCGCCGGTGCCTCCACGCTGATTGGCAGGAGGCTCAAAGATCGCTTGGCTTGGCCGCGAAAAACAGTAATTTCATCTCCCTTGGCAGCCCGCTTCCACATCGAGGAACTCATCTCACAGGATTCGTCCGGCGTGATTTTCCGCGCCAAGGACCTGGAGGCTGGCACCGATGTGACCGTCCGCCGCTTTTTTCCGCGCGGGATGGGTGAAGGAGGCTTGCAGGAAGAGGAGCGGACCGCCTTCGACATCGCGGTGCAGCGGTTCACCTGCGCCATCCACCCGGCCCTGCGGGGTGTCATCGCAGGCGGCTGTGATCCGGTGGACGGCGTGCCGTTCATCGTCAGCGAATGGGTGGAAGGCACCCCCATCTCACAGCAACTCGCCGGCGGTCCGCTGCAGACCCGCCGCGCCATCGACATCCTCATGGGCGCCCTGGAGGTTTCAGAGGTGATTTCCGAGTTGCTCGCGGAGCAGGCGGTGTGGGTGGAAACGGATCCCGCGTCCATCATCGAAGCCCCGGATGACGCAAAGCGCGGGACCACCTTCGGCATCTCCCCGTTCAAATGGCTGGGGTCCGATGAGGAACGCCGCAGCCTGAAGCCCCTCATCCAGCTCACCGAGGACCTGATGGGGTGGAAGAACAAGCTGGTGAACGACCAGACGGGCAACGGCCTCGCCCTGTGGCTGAAATGGCTGAAACAGCATGCCTTCCAGGCCACCCTCGCGGAGACGCGTGAGAATCTGGCGGCCGCGACGGGCGCTCCGCCACCACCTCCCACTTCCCGCCTCGTCCGGCAATCGACCCGTCCGATGGTGCCGCGCGCCGCCACCGTCCAGGTGCAGATGGTCCCGATCCAAAAAGCAAAGGCTTCCAAGACCCCGGCAATCCTGGGCGTGACCGGCCTCCTCATCGCCCTGGGCATCGGCGGATGGATCGCGAAAACCGGCGAAGTCCCATTCAAGAAGTTCTTCCAGGCCCGCGCCGCGGCAGCCCAGCCACCCGTCCGCAAATCCGCGCTCGACTACGCCCCGCCGTTGCCGTCGCAGTACGACGAAGAGGAAGAGAAAGAAGCTCCTGCCGCAGCGGCGGCGGAACCGGCTCCCACATCCACCCCACCCGCGGCAGATTCATCTTCCGGAACCGTGTATCAGGTGAAGGATTCCGACGAGGTGCTGAAAAAGCTCAACCAGAACGTGACCTTGGAGGGCAAGCTGACAGGCGTGTCCCGCAATCCGGACAAGACGCAGATTTTCCTCCAGTTCGAGATGACCGAGCGCAACGATGCCTGCGGCTTCGTCATGTCAAGGGATGCCACCGGCCCGCTGGATTTTGATGAACTTACGAAACTGGTGGGCAAAACGATCCGCATCCGCGGCAAGGTCGGCGTGGGAGCGGGCAAATTCGGCAAACGCCCGAAGATCCAGATTTTCGGGAGGGAATCCATCACGGTGGTGCCATGAACGGCCTGGTGACCTCTGACGTCCCCGCGTTCGCGGTGGTCGGGCGGGTGAACATGGGCAAGTCCGCCGTGATCGCCACGTTGCTGGAAATCGATGACCAGGACGTGGTCCGGGTGAGCGCAACCCCGGGTGAAACGACGCGTTGCCAGCCCCACCGGGTGATCTTCGGAGGCCGGGAGTGCATCCGTTTCATCGACACCCCGGGCTTCTCCCGGCCGGTGGAGGCGCTGCGGGTCATCCGTTCCCTGCATGGGGAGGGCACGCCGAACCTGGAAACGCTGCGCCGCTTCGTGGCGGAGGCGGGCGAGGATTTCGGGGACGAGAAGCGCCTGCTGGAGCCGCTGCTGGAAGGCGCGGGCGTTCTCTATGTGGTCGATCCGGCGAAGCCGCTGCGGGATGACTTCCTGGCGGAAATGGAGATCCTGCGCTGGACCGGCCGGCCGCGGCTGGCGCTGCTGAACCGGCGTGCCGATGCCACCGGACCAGATGAGGAAGCCTGGCGGACCAGCCTGGGCGGGACCTTCAATCTCGTCCGCAGCTTCGACGCCCACCAAGCCCGCTACGAGGAACGGCTGAGGCTTCTCAAGTCCCTGCTGGAGATCGAGGAACGCCACCGGGGGAAACTGGAGGAGACCATCCGCCTGGTGGAGGATGAGTGGGAGCGGAGGCGGGAGGAATCCGCGGAGATCATCATCGGCTTCTTCGAGGAAGCACTCTCCCTGCGGGTGGAGGCGACGCTGGAGGAGAGGGACCTGACCCTGCCATCCCGGCGGGAACGGAAGGCGGAGCTGCTGGGAAAGCAGTACTTCGAAAAGCTGTCCGCGCTCGAGAAGGACTGCTTCGCCGCGCTGCTGAAGATCCACCGCCATCACCTGCTGAAGGCGGACACGAACATCGATGCCTTCCATGGCATCGACCTGGAAAGCGATGAAACATGGACGAAGTGGGGCCTGAAGCGCGGCCAACTGGCGCTCGTCTCCGCCCTGACCGGCGCGGCGGGAGGTCTGGCGGTGGATGCCGCGACGGGCGGACTGACCCATGGTGCGGGAACCGTCCTCGGCGGACTGCTGGGAGGGGCCGCCGCGTGGTTCAAGGGCGGCAGCCTGCCGGACCTGCGGATCGATCTGACCGGCGGCATCAAGCTGGGTGCCGGGGAAGGCAAGACTCTCTCGATGGGTCCGCCGAAGAACCCGAATTTCCCCTGGGTGCTGTTGGACGGCATCCTCAGCCGCTACCGGCAGATGCTCGCCCGTGCGCATGGGCGCCGGGATGTGGAAGTGCTGGAAGGCACCGGGGAGGGCTTCACACGGCATTTCCCGCGCGAGCGCCGGGATGTCCTGGCGAAGTGGTTCAACTCCTGCCTGAAAGGCTCTCCGAACCGCGCGCTGGAGCCGGAGGTATTCCAAGCGCTGGTCGCCGCGCTCGAGGAGGTCTGAAAGGGAGTCACCCCATGACCATCACTCCGCGGGCAGCCAGCGCTCCTCGGTCCTTTTGCTGACCTTCGGGCTTCCCTGCCTTTTTCCGTCCACTTCCACCCAGCGAGAGGTTTCGATGGTCAAACGCGCCTTGATCTCACGTTTTCCGAAGCTGCTGGTGCGGGAATCGACACGGCTGATTTCCACCACCTTCTCGTCCGTGCTGTAGCCCTTGCCATTCGGCCAGCGGAAGCCCTTCGGCTGGAACGCCTTCGTGCGGCTTCCGAAGCCCTCCGCATAGCGGTCCAGCACCGCCTGATCACCGGCCTCCGAGCTGGAAGCGGAGGTCAGGCAACCGACGGAACCCAGGCACAAGGCCGCCACCACAATGAGAGAGAAAGGACGCATGGCTCATGTGTTAGATGAGCCGGGACGTCCGGTCAATCTCCCCCGCGAGCGCATGAAAAACGGACCACGCTGGCGTGGAGAAAACGGGGCAACCACCCGGATCAAGCGCCTTTCTTTTCATCGTCCTCCGCACCCACAACGAGCGAGGTGACCACACCCGCCACCAGGAGGGCGAGGATGACGCCAAGCACCACGAAGTTGAAGGACTCCCCGAGCCAGGCCTTGAGGTACTTGGCGGTGAGCATCTTCACACCGACCACCAGCAGGATGAGGGAGAGGGCGGGCTTGAGGTAGCGGAACTTCGCGATCATCCCCGCCAGGGCGAAGTAGAGCGAACGCAGGCCGAGGATGGCGAAGACGTTGCTGGTGAAGACCAGGAAGGGATCCGCCGTGATGGCGAAGATGGCGGGGATGGAGTCCACCGCGAAGATGACGTCCGTGAACTCCACCAGGATGAGCGCCACCGCGAGCGGGGTGAGCAGCCATTTTCCGGCGGGAGCCGCCTGCACGACGGGATCCGGAACGACCACCGCACCGGGGGTCTCCGGCTCCTGGGAGGTGGGTGCGCCCGCCTTCACGAGGAAGTGCTGGCCGTGGAAATCCCGGGTGATGGGGAAGCGTTTCTTGAGGAAGCGGACCAGCGCGTTGTTCTCCGGGTGCTCCTCCTTCTCCTTCATGAAGAGCATCTTCAGTCCGGTGATGATCAGGAACACACCGAAGACATACAGGATCCAGTGGAAATTCTGCACGAGGGCCGCGCCGATGCCGATCATGGCGCCGCGCATCACCAGCGCGCCGAGGATACCCCAGAACAACACCCGGTGCTGGTACTGGGCGGGGACCGCCAGCGAGCCGAAAACCATGGCGATGACGAAGATGTTGTCCACGCTGAGGGACTTCTCCACCACATACCCGGTGAGGTACTTGGTGGCGGCCAACCGGCCGTTGTTCACCACCCCGTCCACCGCGTCGCGGGTGTTCCCCAGATCGAACCAATGGTTCTCATAGGCGAAATACACCGCCACGGAGAACGCGAGGCCGAGGGTGATCCACACCGCGGACCAACTGAGGGCTTCCTTCATCCCCACCACGTGGGACTTGCGATGGAACACGCCGAGGTCCAGCGCGAGCATGAGTAACACGAAACCGAGGAAGATCAACCAGGCCCAAATCATTGCGGAACGCTGCCCTCAGGTTCAGTTCCCCGCCACTGTAATCTCTTCCACATTTTCCACTTCCTCCTCCTTCACCGCGTCCGGATCGACACTGGCGATCACCTTGTCGACGCGGATGCCGTCCATGTCCACGATCTCGAAGATCCAGCCGCTGTCGCGGATGATGTCGCCTTCGACGGGGACCCGCGCCAGCTTCGCGCCGAAGAATCCGGCGACGGTCTGGTATTCGTCCCCGGCCTCCACCGGATGGGTGAAACCGGCGAGGTGGCGGCCGAGTTTCTCGATCTCGAAAAGCCCGTCGATGAGCCAGCTTCCGTCGGTCCGTTGCTGGATCGACAACGTCCGCCTCTCCTCCACCGATGGCACGTCACCGACGATGGACTCCATCAGGTCGATGAGGGTCACCATGCCGATGACACCGCCGAACTCATCCACCACGAAGGCGACGTGGTCCCCGGTGGCGCGGAAGGTTTCCAGCGTGGCGCTGGCTTTCTGCACTTCCGGAACCAAGAGCGGCGGGCGCATGAGGTGGCGAAAGGAAATGGGCACCCCGGCGGCAAGCTGGGCGTAGCAATCCTTGATCGAAATCACCCCCACCAGGTTGTCCCGGTCCTTCTGATAGACGGGGAAAAAGCTCTGGGAACTGCGGACGATGACCGGCCAGGTGTCCTCATGTTTGGACTCCACATCGATCCAGACCACCTTCGGACGCGGGATCATGAGGTCATAGACGTCCAGTTTCTCGAATGCCAGCACGCCCTCCATCATGGTGGACTCGCCCTGCTCGATGGTGCCAGCGATGACGCCCTCGCGGATCAGCACGCGGAACTCATCTTTGGACATTCCCTCGGCGGTTGCCGACCCCAGACCCAACAATCTGAGAATGAAAGTCGTGGAGCCGGAAAGGAAATACACGAAAATCGCGGTGATCCTCGATATGAACGCCATCGGCCTGGCCATGACGCTGGCGATGGACTCCGGATACTGCATGGCCAGCCGCTTCGGCACCAGTTCCCCGATGACGAGTGAAAAATAGGTCAGGGCGCCGATGACAATGATGAAAGCCGTGTTGTCCGCGAACTGGCCGAGCCAGGGGATGCCCTCCATGCTGACCGCGAGCTTGTCCGCGATGCGGGCACCCCCGAATATGCTGGCGAGGATGCCGATCAGGGTGATGCCGATCTGGACGGTGGAAAGGAAGCGCTCCGGGGTATCCGCCAGCTCCAGCGCCTTCGCCGCGCCCTTGTTCCCGCCTTCCGCCATGGCCTGGAGTTTTCCCCGGCGGGAGGAAACGATCGCGATTTCCGTCATGGCGAACACGCCGTTTGCGAGGAGGAGGACGAAGATCAGGACGATCTCAAACAGGACTGAGCTCATTGAAGACGTCGATTGTCGGCCCGGAACGGGTTCATTTCAATTTGAATTTTTCCTTGGTTTTACACCCCCGCCCGAAAGCTACCACCCCGAATGGGCGTTCTTTCGGACTTGCCGGAACCTCTCCGGCACTCTGGAGTCCTGAAACGAAGCCCCGAACGATGTCACAGCCCTACCCTTCCCATCCCTCCGTACCCACCGGCAAAAGCTGGTGGGGCAAGCTCGGCCCCTATCAGCGTCTCGTGTTCGTCGTAGCCACCCTGGCGTGGCTTTTCGACTGCCTTGACCAACAGCTTTTCAACCTGGCGCGCAGCCCCGCGATGACCTCGCTGCTGGGCCAGAACCAAACCATCGAGCTGGGATTCATCACCACCACGGCGGGAACGCTCGCCACCTCCATCTTCATCCTCGGCTGGGCCACGGGCGGGATGATCTTCGGTTCGCTCGGTGACCGGTTCGGCAGGGCCAAGATGCTCTCCACCTGCGTGTTGCTCTACTCGATCGCGACGGGACTTTCGGCGCTTTCGGTCCATTTCATCGACTTCTGCATCTACCGTTTCATCACCGGTCTGGGTGTCGGCGGGGTGTTCGGTCTGGCCGTGGCTCTGGTCGCGGATACCGTTCCCGGTGAAGTCCGTCCGCGGGCGCTCGGAGTGCTCCAGTCCTTCTCAGCGGTGGGTAACGTGAGCGCGGGCCTCATCGGCCTCACCATCGCCCTCACCCACTTCGGTGACAGCCCGACCTATTGGAAATGGCTGTTCGTGATCGGCGCGCTGCCCGCCTTCCTGGTCGCCGTGATCCAGATGCGGATGAAAGAGCCGCCGGCATGGCTGGAGGCCCGCGAGCGGGCAACCGCGCAGGGCAAAAAGGCCGGTTCCTACAAGGACCTCTTCGGCCACCCGACCTGGCGCAAGCATGCGCTGCTGGGCATGACCCTCTCCTGTGCCGGTGTCGTCGGCCTGTGGGGCATCGGGGTTTTCTCGAGCGATCTGGTCGGTGACATCATCACCAACAGCCTCCGCGAAGCCGGAGCCGGAGCACAGGAAATCAGCAAGGGCAAGCAGACCTGGATGTCCATCAACCTGCTGGTGTTCAACGTCGGCGCGTTCGCCGGGATGCTCGCCTTCACCCGCGCCACGGAAGCCTGGGGGCGGAAAAAAGCCTTCGCCATCTCATTCATCGGCTCCCTGCTGGTGACGGTCTTCGTCTTCCAGAAGCTGGGAACCATCAACGGCCGCTGGGACATCCTGTGGATGACCCCCCTGATGGGTTTCTTCCACCTCACGGTGTTCGCCGGATTCTCCATCTATCTTCCGGAGCTGTTCCCGACCCGCCTGCGCGCGACGGGTGTTTCCTTCTGCTACAACGTGGGCCGCTATCTGGCCGCGCTCGGTCCGCTGCTGCTGGGCACGATGATCGCCACCTTCGCCAAAACCGCGGAAGCGGAAGCGGTGAAAGCCGCCGGTGCCTCCGCATCGGACTCCGCGCTCGCCGCGCTGAAGGCCGCCGCGAAGATCGATGCCTTCCGCGACGCCGCCTCCTGGATGTGCGTGATCTTCCTGCTCGGCGTGGTCGTCCTGCCGTTCCTCCCGGAAACGAAAGGCCAGCCGCTGCCTGAGGACTGATATTTCCGCATTGCGCCGCCTTGGAATCCCACTAAAAACCGCTCCCATGCCCAAATTCGTCAAGATCCTGATCTGGATCGCCGTGTCCCTGCTAGGCGTCGCCGCCGTGGCGATCGCCGCCTTCCAGACCGGAGAGAAAGTCAACGCCCTCTGGCTCGTCGTGGCCGGTGCCTGCGCGTTCGCCGTCAGTTACCGCTTCTACAGTGCCTGGCTGATGGCCAAGGTGCTGGTGCTCGATGACCGCCGCGCCCCCCCTGCCGTGACCAAGGCGGACGGCAAGGACTACGTGCCCACGAACAAGTGGGTCGTGTTCGGCCACCACTTCGCCGCCATCGCCGGTCCTGGCCCGCTTGTCGGCCCGGTGCTGGCCGCCCAGTTCGGCTACCTGCCCGGCACGCTCTGGATCCTCATCGGCGCCACGCTGGGTGGCGGCGTGCATGACGCGGTGATCCTCTTTTCCTCCATGCGCCGCGAGGGCAAGTCGCTCGGCCAGATGCTCAAGGAGGAAGTGAACCCCGTGGTGGGCGTCGTCGCCCTCTTCAGCCTGCTGGCGATCATGACGATCATCCTCGCCGTGCTCGGCCTGGTGGTGGTCAAGGCGCTCTCCCACAGCCCGTGGGGCCTGTTCACCATCGCGATGACCATCCCGCTGGCGATGATCATGGGCCTGGCCATCCGCGGCGGTGTCAGCGTGAAGTCCGTCACCATCGCCGGTGTCATCGGCCTGCTGGTCTGCGTGTGGGCCGGGGGCCTGATCAAGCCGGGAACGGCCCTCTACCAAAGCCTCACCTGGTCCTCCACGGATCTGGCCTGGGCCATCATGATCTACGGCTTCTTCGCCTCCGTGCTGCCGGTCTGGCTGCTGCTCGCGCCGCGTGACTACCTCAGCACCTTCATGAAGCTGGGGACCGTTGCCATCCTCGGGATCTTCGTCGTCATCATCGCGCCGAAGCTGCAGATGCCCGCCGTGACGCAGTTCGTGGACGGCAGCGGCTGGGTGGTGCCCGGTCCGGTCTTCCCCTTCGTCTGCATCACCATCGCCTGCGGTGCCATCTCCGGCTTCCACTCGGTGATTTCCTCCGGCACGACGCCGAAGCTGCTGGAAAGGGAAAAGCACATCCGGCTGGTGGGCTACGGCTCCATGGTCACGGAGATGCTCGTCGCGCTGATGGCCATCATCGCCGCCTGCTCCCTGCAGCCGGGTGAATACTTCGCCATCAACACGCCGGTCGCCCTCAGCGACGCGCCGATCTCCGCTCCGGAAAACCAGGCCGCCCTGCAGGGGGCCGTGGACCGGGTGAACTCAGTGAAGAATCCTGACGGCACCGCCGCATTCCCCATCACGATGGAGCGGATGAACACGATGGCGGCCGACATGGAGGAACCCACGCTCATCGGCAAGACAGGTGGCGCGCCCACCTTCGCCGTCGGCATGGCGGTGATGTTCGACTCCGTCTTCAAGAAGTTCGGCCTCGGCCACGGCCTGCTGGGCCTCTGGTATCACTTTGCCATCATGTTCGAGGCGCTGTTCATCCTCACCACGCTGGATGCCGGCACCCGGGTGGGCCGCTTCATCATGCAGGACCTGCTGGGCGGCTTCTACAAGCCGCTGGGCAACACGAAGTCCTGGGGCGCCAACGTCCTCACCAGCGGCCTGCTGGTCGCGGCCTGGGGTTACTTCCTCTACCAGGGAGCCATCGACCCGAACGGCATCGCGAAGAGCCTGTGGCCGCTGTTCGGCATCGCCAACCAGCTTCTGGCGGTCATCGCCTTCTCGCTGGGGACCACGGTCATCATCAAGATGGGCCGCGCGAAGTACGCATGGTGCACGGGAGTGCCGCTGGCCTTCCTGGTCTGCGTGACCTTCACCGCCGGCTACATGAAGATCTTCTCCGCGAAGGCGGCCGGATTCCTGCCTGAAGTGGGCAAGCAGAAGGCCATCCTGGAGAATGCCGCCAACCTCACCGCCGCACAGATCAAGACGGCGGAGACGGCGCTGTTCAACGCCCGCATGGACATCGGCATCACGGCCCTGTTCATGGTGCTGGTCGCGGTCATCGTCATCGGCTGCGCCCGCGAGTGGATCAAGATCATCAACGGCACCAAGAAGCCGGTCCTCCACGAAGGCCCCTACGTCGCGCTCGACGGCGAGAAGGCCTGATCCGGATCCCGGTCCCAATCACAAAAAAAAGGCGCGGTGCGAACCGCGCCTTTTTCATTTGATAGGGAGAGAAGTTCCGCCGGTCACTTCTCCAGCGCCGCCTTCAGCGCCGGGAAGGTGACTTTCACCGATGCCTCCTTCGTCGGGTGGACGCCGTCCTTGACGTAGGTCTTGAACAGCTCCTCGTCCTCCTCGCGGATCTTCAGCCAGTTCTTGTGGTGATCGACCAGCAACAGCCCGCGCTCCGCGGCGACTTTCCGGTAGACCTCGTAGTAGGACGGCAGTTCCGGACGAATGGATCCGGAGCGGTTGCCGTTCGGCGCGTCCCACGCCGGATTCATCGTCTGTAGGACGATCTCCGTGCCCGGCAGCGCCTTCTTGATCCGGTCGATCATCTCTCCGAGGTTCTTACCGCACTGCTCCTGCGAAACGGCGGCTGGCTTACCCTCATGCTTGCCCGCGTCGTTCACCGCGAACTCGATGATCACCGTGTCCGGCTTGTTCGCGATCACGGCCTCGTCGAGCTTCTGCAGCCCGACGATCGAGTTTTTCCCGGACTGCCCGCTGTTGATGAAGGTGACCTTCGCATCCGGATTCACCGTCACCAGCCAGGCCTCCAGGGCCTTGGTCCATTCGCCGCCCCTTGTGAGGCTGGTGCCATAGACGACGACGGTCTGGGCTTTTCCGGCCTTGAGATTGTCAACGAGCTGCGAGGCGGGGCAAAGGCCCGACATGGCAAGCAGGAGGGCTCCGGCGGATATCAGGAATCTGGGTTTCATGGGACGTCCGGTGGATTATTTTTCCAGCATCTTCTTCACTTCAGGAAAGGTGACTTTCACCGAGGCCTCCGCCGTCGGGTGGATGCCGTCCATGACGTAGGTCCGGAACAGGTCCTCGTTCTCCGCGCGGATCTGTTCCCAGTTCCTGTGGTGGTCGATGAGCAGCAGGCCGTGCTTGGCGGCGACTTTCCGGTAGCTCTCATAGCAAGCCGCCAGGTCGGGGCGCTTGGAGGCGGAGCCGTTGCCTTTCGGGGAATCCCAGGCCGGGTTCATGGTCTGGATGATGATCTCCGCATCCGGCAGCGCCTTGCGGATCCTTTTGATCATGGTTTCGAGGTTCTCCCCGCTCTGCTTTGCGGACACCCGCTTCTGTTCCTCGGGATAAAGGAAGGCGTCGTTCACGGCGAACTCGATGAACACGGTGTCCGGCTTTTTCGCGATGACCACGTCATCCAGCTTTGCCAAGCCAACGAGCGAGTTCTGGCCGGACTGGCCGCCGTTGATGATGTTGACCTTCGCGTCCGGATTGATGGAGGAGAGCCACTCCTTGGTGGAGGCCACCCACTTTCCACCCGCCGTGAGGCTAGTGCCATATACGACGACGGTCTGGTCCTTTCCGGCCTTCAGGTTATCGACCAGCTTCGAGGCGAAGGCCGGAGTGGCGGTAAAAAGACAGAGAAGGAGACAGAGCCGGAGTTTCATGAGATCCAAGTGGATGCCACCTGCTCCCGCCGCCGTCGAGAGGGATTTGGAGGACGCCGCCGGAACTTCACCGGGGGAAATCCATGAACCTCATATTTTTCACTTTGCAAACCGGGGATCATCCCTTAGTCCTCCCGTCCGCCTGAAACAAATGGTGGTCGTAGCTCAGTTGGTAGAGCCCCGGATTGTGATTCCGGTTGTCGCGGGTTCGAGTCCCGTCGATCACCCCATCTTTCTTATCGGGGACCCGTAGTGGTCCCGGACAAGGGGGAAGGAACCCCCTGGATACTGAACGATGCAGCCTCTAGAGAGCAGGATTCAATACAAATTCCGCAATTCACTTCTGCTGGCGGAAGCGCTTACCCATCCCAGTCTGGCCTACGAGTCACAGAGGCCCCATTTCGACAACCAGCGGCTGGAATTCCTGGGTGATGCCGTCCTCCAACTGATCGTCACGGAGGAACTCTACCGGATGTTCCCTGACTTCACCGAAGGGAAGCTCACCAAACTGCGCTCCCGCGTGGTCTCACGCCGCGCGCTCGCCCGTTTCGCAATGGCGATCCACCTGGGCGACTACGTGCTGCTGGGGAAAGGCGAGGAAGCGACCGGCGGCCGCCGCCGTCTCTCGACGCTGGCGGATGCCTTTGAGTCGCTGATCGGCGCGGTCTATCTGGATGCCGGCCCCGGCCCGGCGACGAAGCTGGTGCTGCGGCTTTTCGAAAGCGAGATCGGCGCGATGGCGTCCAGCCCGGAGGAGCGCAATCCGAAAGGGGAACTGCAGGAATGCCTGCAGGCCCTCCATCCGCAGGCCCCCTCCTACCGCATCATCGGCGAGACGGGGCCCGACCACCGCCGGGTGTTCCAGGCGGAGGTTTCCTGGCGGGACAAGATCCTCGCGACCGGCAAGGGCAAGAGCAAAAAGGAAGCGGAGGCCCGCGCCGCCGCCGAGGCACTGCGCTCCCGCATGTGGGAGGAATGAACGGGATCTACTCCCGCAGGATGCCGCGCCGCAGGGCTTCGCTGATGGCCTCCGCACGGACGTTGACGCCCAGCTTTTCGTAGATCTTCCGCAGGTGGTGCTTCGCCCCGTCCTCACTGAAGCCGAGCACGCCCGCGATTTCCTTGTTGGTGAGGCCCTTCGCCACGAGGTCGAGAACCTCCACCTCGCGCTTCGACAGCTCCGGCAGGGCGGCCCGCTCCCTTGCCAGGTCGAGGATTTCCTTGGGAAACCACTTCCCTCCACGAAACACGGTCCGGATGGCCTCCGACAGCTCCGGGAGCTTTGATTCCTTGAGAAGGTAACCGGCCACCCCCGCCTTCAGCGCCTGGTGGATTTCCTCCTCCCGGTCAAAGCTGGTCAACAGGATGATCCTGGCATCCGGAAACTCCGCGCGCACCCGCTCCGTGGCCTGGATGCCGTCGAGCTTCGGCATCCGCAGGTCCAGCAGGGCGATGTCCGGCTGGTGCTCGCGGTAGAGCGCGACGACCTCCTCCCCGTCCCCGGCGGTGGCCACCACCTTGAACTCCTTCCGCAGCTTCAACAGCGACTTCAGACCCATCAGGACGATGTAGTGGTCGTCCGCGAGCAGCAGACGGATGACGGGTGAGGCACTCATGATTCCAGCGGGACGGTGGCGGTGATGCGGGTGCCTGACGGGGAGCTGGCGACTTCCAGAGCGCCGCCCAGCCGGGCGATCCTTTCCTTGAGCGAACGCAGGCCGAAATGCCCCTCATCCGGTCCCGGAACCGTCGCGGGGTCGAAGCCGCAGCCATCGTCCACGATCTCCAGCGTGGCGATGCCGCCGGACACACCGACCGAGATCCCAAGCCTCCGCGCGCCGCCATGCCGCAGTGCGTTGGCCAACGCTTCCTGCCCGGCACGGAAAAGGTGGATGCGGATCCGCTCCGGCAGGGAGTCTATGTCGCCGGACCTGTTGACGGTGACCTCACAACCCGCACCGCTTTCACGCGCCACCTTTTCGAGCGCGGTGCCCAGATCCTCACCGGCAAGGGCACTGGGGCTCAGGTCCCAGACGGTCCTCCGCAGATCCTCCCTGCCCCGGTCGAGCAGCCGCTTCGCCAACGCCAGATGATCCTCCGCACCGATCCCCTCCTCCGCCAGGTTTCCGGCGACCTCAAGCTGCATCGCGGCTCCGGAAAGGGACTGGGAAATCGTATCGTGCAGGTCCGCGGCGAGGCGCATCCGCTCCGCAGCCACCAGCTCCGCGTCATGCCGCGCGCGGATTTCCCTCACCAGCAGGTCGCTCCTTTTCCCCACCCTCCTCCGCAGCACCACCACCCACAGGAGCGCCCCCGCGAGCACCGGCCCCAGCGCCATCAGCACGCCGCCCACCGTCAGCCATGACCGGTTCCCGCCGATCTTGATGGCCCGCGCGTCGGGCAGTTGCAGGTCGAACACATCCGCGCCCTTTCCGTAGCGTCCCGCCACATCGCTGAAGCCCACGCGGCACACGCCTTCCACCACCACCTCCACGCCGGGCTCCAAGCCCTCAGGCAGGACTTCGCCTTCCGGCAGGACCGCCCGGAAATCCCGCTTCTCCGCCGCGATCACCAGCGTCTGGCGGCCTCCCTCCCGGATCGTTTCCTTGAATCTCCCCGCCATCCTCAGCAGCCGGGCCTCCCGGTCCGTGCCGCCGCTTTCGTCCAGCAACCGCTGGGGGGAAATCTCCTCCGGCTCCACCAGACCCGCCGCACCGGTCCGCTCCACCTCCGCATTCTCCAGCACCACCCTGCCCCCCGCCAGCGAGGGGAATCCCGCCGCCACCACCCGGTCCCCCAGCCGGAGTGCGGCCGCCGCATCCGTCCGCAGCCGGATGGCGTGCCCGCCCCGCTGCAGGACCAACTGCCCGTCGGGCCACGAAAGCGTGACCACCCCGCCCGCCACCGCCCGGTGCGCCATGAAATCATCCACCGGCAGCACCAGCAGCTCCTCCAGAGATCGCTCCCGCATCTTTTCCCAGTCGTCCGGCGCCTCTTTCAGCACCTTGATTTCCTGCGGATCGGACACCGTCACGAAGGTGCTGAACGGTTGGAAATTCGGCCCGCGCCAGGAGTTGCACACGCCCCTCACCCTCACCTCCACGTCCGGCACCAACTTCGCCCGCACCGCGTCGTCGAAGTGCGATACCCACACCCGCAGCCGCCTGCTTTCCGGGCCGAAATCCAGCACCAACCTCGTCGGCGGCACGCCTTCCTCGATCTTCGCAGCACGAATGACTCCCTGGAACTCGATGTAGTTCGCGTCCTTCGATCCGTCCCTCAGTTCCAGCGGGCTTACCTTCATCGGCTCCGGCAGTCCGACGATGGGTCCGGCCGACAGTTTTCTCACCCTCACCCGCGGGCTGGGCGTCTGTTCGTTCGTCACGCCCTCGATCTCCACCCGCTGCCCGGCCACCACCTTGTCGCCCACCCGCTCATTCAGGCTGGCGACCAGTCCTCCCGTTTCATCCTGGATGATGAACTCCGGATACTCCTTCCCGCGCACGGATGTCACCACGCCGGAAATTTTCACCGGCAGCTTCTCCGCCAGCCGCGTGGGTGCCATGGCGCGCAGTTCCGCGGAGGTGGTCAGCACCTGCCCCGCGGACATCACCTGCAGGCAGGCGAAGATGGCTGGGATCTTCAGGGCACGGAGCATCGGAGGAACATCACGGATCATCTCGCGGCTGCCCACTACACGTCCGTGTAGTGGACCACTTGCCCATGGAATACCATCCTGATCCAAGCTTCCGGAATCCTGTTCCGCAAACCCATGAAAAAAACCTCCGCCCTCATTCTCATGGCCTGCCTCGGTGGGGTTGCCATGTCCCCCGCTGCCACCGTGGCGTCCTACCAGTTCGATGGTGGCAGCGCCACCCCCACATCATCGGACACGGATCCGAACTCGACGGCGCAGCCGTTCGGCGTCGGCTCCGGCATCAACGGTGGCGCCCTCCGCTACTCCACCTACAACTATACCACCGGCAACCGTTCCGCGGCGATGTTCACCGCGGAAACCAACGGCACCGATGAAATCTCCACCGTCGCCGCCAACGACTACTGGACCTTCACCGTCACGGCGGTCACCGGCACGCTCAACCTGGACACCCTGAGCTTCAACTATGGCGGCTCCATCAACATCGAAGGCACCATCTTCGTCCGGTCCAGTGTCGATGCCTTCGCGACCACGATCTATACCACCGGGGCCTACCTCGTCGCCAGCGGCGCCGGAGTCAATGGCTTCACCCCGCCCGGCGGCTCGTCGCCGCACCTGGCCCTCATCAACCTGGCTTCCAATCCCGCCTACCAGGGCCTCACCTCCGTCGAGTTCCGGCTCTATGGCTTCGACAACAGCTCGACCACCACGGACACGGGCGGAGTGCGGATCGACAACGTGCAGCTCACCACCATTCCGGAACCCTCCGCCCTTCTCACCGCCGGCTTCCTTTTCCTTCTTCCCTTCACCCGCAGACGCATCCACAGAACATCATGATCCGATCCCTACGAACCATCCCTTTCCTCGCGGCGCTCATCGCCGCCGCCCACGCCCAGGACACCATCAAGGCTGATGTCTGCGTCTATGGCGCGACGCCCGCCGGCATCAACGCGGCCATCGCGGCCAAGCAGGAAGGCGCGAGCGTCATCCTCATCGAGCCGTCCCGCTGGGTCGGAGGCATCCTCGGCGCGGGCATCAAGACGAAGCAGGACTGTCCGGAACCGAGGGCCGTCGGCGGCCTCACGCAGTCGAAGATTTTCACCTTCGGGAATTTCCCCAGCCTGCTGCGCCGCGATTTCGAGGCATGGCTGAAGGCGGAGAACATCGAGATCGTCCGCGAGCACCGGGTGAAATCCACCACCAAGGAAGGAGCGAAAATCACGACGCTCACGCTGGAGAACGCCCCGCCCGACAAGGAAGGCATCCCGATCCCGGAAGCGCTCCCCGGTTCCCCTGAAAAGCAGATCCAGGCGAAGGTTTTCATCGATGCATCCTATGAAGGCGACCTGATGGCAAAGGCCGGGGTTTCCTACTCCGTGGGCCGCGAAGCCGCCTCCGAGTTCAACGAGGAACCGGCGGGCGTGGGCAAGCAGACCAACTGGACCCCCATCGATCCCTACGTGAAACCCGGCGATCCCACCAGCGGCGTGCTGCCACTGGTCGATGCCGATCATGGCAAGCCGCTGGGTGCTGCGGACGACTACACGCAAGCCTACAACTACCGGTTCTACGTCACCGATGATCCCGAAGCGCGCGCGGAGTTCGGCGTCCCGGAGGGATATGACGCGGCGCAGTTCGAGCTGGTGGGACGCTTTGTGGAGCACCTGAAGAAGCAGCACGCCGCTGATCCGAAGAAGCTCGACGAGAGGCTTTCCGCGATCTTCCCCGGCTGGATGAACTCCGGCGAATACAACTACCAGCGCAACTCGCTGGTGACGATGGCTCCGCTGAACCTCTCCCGCTTCTATCAGGATGGCGACTACGCCACCAAATCCAAGGTCTGGAGGCAGCACCGCGACTACCTCGCCGGACTGCACCACTTCATGTCCACCGACCCGCGCGTTCCGCAGGAGTTCCGGGAGAAAACCGCGAAGCTGGGACTGAAGCTGGAAACGCACCCGGACACCAACGGCTGGCCGAACCAACTGTATGTCCGCATCAGCCGCCGGATGGACGCTCCCTACAAACTTTCCCACAAGGACGTGCTCAACAAGACGGACGAGAAGGATGCCGTCGGCCTCGCCCTCTACGGCGTGGACACCTACCCGCCGCGCCGCTACGTGGCGAAGCACCCGGAGAGCGGAGAGATCGGCGTCGCCACCGAGGGCAATATGTTCATCGGCGGACCGAAAGGCACCGGGCATCCTTATCCGGTTCCCTACCGCTCGATCACGCCGAAGGCGGAGCAATGTGAGAACCTGCTGGTCCCCGTCTGCTTCAGCGCCACGTACATCGCCTACGCCTCCGCGCGGATGGAGCCGGTCTTCGCCGTCCTGGGCGAGTCCTCCGGCGTCGCCGCGGCCCAGGCGGTCAAGGCCGGACAGAAGGTGCAGGAAGTGGATGTCCCGAAACTCCAGGCACGCCTGAAGGAGCGCGGGCAGGTGCTGGCGTGGGAGCCGAAGTAAGAGTCCTTCACCAACTTTTCCCGAAACCCGGCCTCCGCGAGGGGTCCGGGTTTTTCTTTCGCATGGCGCACCAGCATCAACCGTCATGCAGACAAATTTTCCGCCCGGCGGATTTTCCCAATGAATGCGAATGCCGGATGAAATCCAGATACGCGACGCCGTTCCCGCCGATGCACCGACCATCGCGGAGATCCACGTTGAATCGTGGCAGGCTGCGTATGCCGGAATCCTGCCGGATGGACACCTTGCCGCTCTCTCCGTCGAAAAACACACCGCGTTCTGGGAACGCGAGCTCGCCGGACGCGGAAGTATCACACTGGTATCCGTTCGGGGAGGATCGATCACCGGCTGGGTTTCCGGTGGCGGCAGCCGCGATGACGATGGGGCGGCGACATCCGAGATCCACGCCATCTATGTCTCCCCTGATTGCTGGGGCGGCGGCAGCGGAAAGAAATTGATGGAGGCCATGGAGGGCCATTTCCCCTCCGGATCTCCCACCACACTGTGGGTGCTGGAACAGAATCAACGAGGGATCGGTTTCTACCAACGGCTGGGCTTCACGGCAGATGGCGCATCGAAGAAAATCCGAATCGGCGGGGCTGAGGTGGCGGAGATCCGCCTGCGGAAGGAATGGACTCCACGGGAAATTTGGCAAAGGATGGCAGAACCATGAAATCGTTCATTCCAGCGTTGGCATGTCTGGGCTTGGTGTTCCCGTGCTCCTCGCATGCGGAGGAGATCCTGTTCCATGCAGGACCTACGGTCGCGGTGCCGGATGCAGTGATGCTGGACCCGACACTGAAGGCCGATCCGAAGGGGGATGACCTCCAGTTCATCTATGAATTCTTCATCAGCCCCGAGCTGCTCGCGCGGCTGCCCCACGCATCGGGCATGCCCCCGCTTTCCGCCGCGAAGGCGATCGAGTTGGCATCCGCTTCGGTGGAGCCGAAGCCGGAATCCGGTGGACTGCCTGTCCGGAAGCTCGACCTGTTGGAGGACAACAAGGCCGGGAAAAGGATCAGTTACTATCTCATCACCCTGAAGGTGGACGATAACGCCGAAAGCCATCGGGTGGTGCTGATGGATGGAACGGTGCTCAAGCCGAAGCTGAGGAGGATCACGGATAAGTGACAGTGGCAGGGACCGCATTCCATGCGGTCAGGCTGGGGACGGCGGCTGATGCCTTGGGATGACAGTGGCTGATGGGCCTCTTTCAGAGAGAATCAGGGATGATGCCCACATGGATGGTATCCCGGGATGAGGGACATTTCCCCAACCTGACCGCATGGAATGCGGTCCCTGCCACTCACGCGAGTTCTCGGCTCAACCCAGGATAGGGCTTTGCGAAACCGAGCGGACTGAAGTCCGCGCTCCGTTGATATAAAAAAGCCCCGGCCGCGGGGTGGCGCGGGCGGGGCTCCGTGAATGCGGCGGGCGGATCAGCCCTTGCGGGTGGCGGAGTAGGCGCGGAGGTAGCCGACGCACTGGGCGATCTCCGTCACGTTGTTCTTCCAGTTGAATTCGTACTCGATGGTGACGTTGCCGGCGAAGCCGTGTTTGCGGACCTCATCGAGGATGGCGAAGTTGTCGATCACGCCGGTGCCGAACGGACGGTCACGGCTCGGCTTGCCGACGATCTCGCGGTCCTTCATGTGGAAGGAACGGACGCGCGGGGCGATCTTTTTGATGACCTCCAGAGGGTCCAGCCCGGAGGTGGCCCAGTGGCCGAGGTCCGCGCAGAAGCCGATGTTCTCATGGCGGTCCTTGATGGCGTCCCAGATGGTGTCCGGGTTCCAGAGGGCGGTGGGCTTCGGATGGTTGTGGAAGCAGACCTTCACGTCGTATTCCTTCGCCAGTTTCTCAAGGGTATCAAGGGAGCCGAGCGACTCGGTGGTGACGCCGTAGAGGCCGAGCTTTTTCGCGAACTCGAACACCGGGCGGGCCTTTGCCTCATCCTTGTCGATGCCGGTGACGCCGAAGTTGACGGCGGCGATCTTGTTCTTCTCCAGATGGGCCTTCAGCGCCTCGATCTTGTCATCCGCCATGTCCGGTCCCACCTTGGTCTCATCCTCGGGGGAGAGCTTCTGGCCGGGGAAGATCTCGACTCCGGTGGCACCGGCGGAGGCGGCTTTCTCGATGGCTTCGAAAAGGGTGAATTCCTTCAGCGACCAGCACTGGACGGAAATGGCGAAGCCGGCCTGGGTGGCGGCGGAGGCCGGGATGGGGGCGGCTTTCGAGCGGAGCGAAAGAAGGGCCGCAGCGGCAGGCACCATCGTGAGGAGTTTGCGTCGGTTCATAGGATTTGCGGGGGAAGAGTGAGCGAAAAGAGAAGCGGCGCAACTCCCGAATCCGGGAGCCGCGCCGCTGAAATGCCGGGAATCCTCCCCGCGTCAGGGGATTTGGGCCCTCAGGCGATAGAACACCTTCCCCGGAACGGGAGTCCTGTTGTCAGTGACGGTGACGGTGCCTGCGGACTCCGACACGGTCGCGCTCGCGCCCACGCTGCTGATCATCGCGGCACCCGCGGTGCTCGTCGCCAACACCGTCCAAGAGGACGACGTCAGATCCGGGCTGGCTTCCAGATAGAGGGTCAGGTCGCTGCGGACCGGGCTGGTCGCACGGTTGAATCTGACAGATCTGGGGCTGCCGGCCACCTGAGTCAGAACCGATGGAGTGGAACCCTTCGGGTTGCTGCCCACGGCATACTCGATGCCGTTCTTCACACCGTCGAAGTCCGCGTCGTAGTCGGCGGCGGACTCACCCGTGCCCAGGTTGTTGTTGCTGACCCACTGCTGGTAGGGGGTCATGATCGCGCCGACATAGAGCGATCCGGCTCCGTCGACGCTGGCATGCGTCACCTTGCCCGCAGGCTGGGCAACCCCGTCGATCATGACGGCGGCGACGGAGAGATCACTGGTCACCTGGAGCGTGCCGGTGCCGCCGGAGGCCGGTGTGGCGATGGAGATTCTGGAGGATGAATGCAGGTTCCCGGTCCCTGCGATGAGTTTGCCCTCCTGGATGCGGGTCTCCCCCTTGTAGGTGTTCTGGCCTGCGAGCTGGAGCGTGCCGGCTCCGGACTTGATGATCCCTGAGGCATCACTGCCACTGAGGACCCCCTTGAGCAGCGCGTCAACGGCCGCACTGCCATTCGCCACCTCGATGTTCCGGCTGCGGCCGTTCAGGTTGATGTTGTTGCGCAGTTCCAGCATGGCGTTCGATCTGGCGGAGGACAGCTTGAAGGTGTAGTCCCCATCCGCCTCGGAATCCGGCTGGGTGAGGAAGCGCTCAGCCCCCCAAGTGAGATCCTGGCTGATCGGAACGCCGCTGCTATCCGTGTTCGCGAAGTGCACCACCCTCCTGGGGATCGGCACCGTAGGGGTCGGCGCAGCATTGGAATAAGCGCTGAGCCCGGAATCCCCGTAAAATGCGATGCCGCCGGTCTGGCTGGTCCTCAACGGCTTCGTGAAATCCACCTCATCCCATTCGGGATAAAGCCCCAGCCGGAAGAAGTCCGCGCCCAGCTCGAGGACACCACCCGCGGCCACCCGGAAGTTCCCCTGCGTCGCGAAAAGGATCTGGTTGCGTGAGATCCGCACCGCGGAGCCATGGACGAAGAAATTGTCCGTCTTTTGCAGGAAACCTGAATATTCGGTGAATCCGCTTCCGCCGATGATAAGGAACTGTTGGTCGAAATCCCCGGTTATCTTGAAGGTGGCGTTCGGCTGGAGATAGTTGTGGAACCAGATCGGCTGGGTGTTGGAATTGAAATCGTCAATGTTGTTGATCGTCACATTGTTGTTTCCCGTGATCAGGATGCCTTTTCCGGTCGAGGTGGGCGTCATCCGGGTGCCATTCATGTTCAGGATGATCTCATTGTCGGTGGAGACATCGGGAGCGGTTGAGTCAAAGGTGATGGTGTGGAAAAGCAGATTCTCAAGGTTGCCGCTCCAAACGCCGGTGGCGGAATAGTCCCCTTTCGTGACCCTGTAATTCTTTGTGAGATCGTTGAAGGCGGCGGTCGAGCCGGATGGGATGTTGGTCAGGGTGGCTTTGACCAGGTTGCCCGTGGTTATTCCGCTCAATGTCGGGAAGCCGTAGGTCCCATCCTTGTCCCGCAGGATGATGTTGGCGCGTCCATTCGTCTCGGTGGAGGTATTCGCCTGCAGCACCCCGCCCACCACCCTGATGGGGTTGGTGGTGCTCCCCACCGAAATGGAATTGTTCGGATTGCTTGAGATATCGATGAGGTCATTCCGCTGGGTCTGTCCCGCACCGTCGAGAGAGGTCATGGTAAGGTTCACCCTTCCCTCGAATCTCAGCGTGCCGGCGGTGTGCTGGTTGACCGCCAGCCGGAACGTGCTGAAGGTTTCCTCGGTGCCGGACGGTTTGCCCTTGATGCGGATCTCCCCCGCGTTGAGATGCACCTGACCGGTGCTGATGGGATCTCCGTTGGTATAGTCCAATGTGAGGAGTCCGCCGTTGTTGCGGGTGGTGCCGGTATGGGCATTCGTGCCGGTGAGCGTCCACGACGCCGTGCCCTGCTTGGTGATGGACACCCCGCCGCCCGTGTTGGGGATGATGCTGTCGATCCTGTTCTCACCCGGTGCATAGCCGGTGAGAGTAAGGTTGCGGTTCGCGCCGCTGGTGACAATGCTGCCGGGATTGGTGAAACGGAGGGGACCGTGGCCGGACGAATCGATCACGGAATTGCCGCTCAGAGTGAACAGCCGGTCGGTCTGGGCTTCCGGTCCGACGTACATCAGGCGCCCGCCGCTGAGGACCAGGTTTGCCGCAGCGGAGGGGGAGCGTCCGATCGAGGAGTTCTGGCCTCCATTGGCGATGTGGTAGAACCGGAGCGGGCCTTCACGAATGACGATTCCACCGCTGTCACTGCGACTCCCCAAAAGGGTGAGGGTGCCAGGGCCACTCTTGGCAAAGGCCCGGGTGCCGGAGAGAGCACCGTCCCACGTGAAGTCTGCCAGAGCGCCCATACCGTAGGCGGCTGACCCGCCGCCGCCGATTGCCATGGAGGGCAGGGCGGCATACTCACTCTCGGAGAAACCACCCGGGCCGACCATGGCGACAATGGTGTTGGCGTCTCCGGTAAGGATGATGGGATTCGGGATCGACCCGGCGGCCTGAACGGAAGTCGGCCGGGTGAGCGTGAGCGATCCTCCGTTGAGAGTGATCTGCCCTGTTCCGACGAATTGGTTGTCACCGGAGAGAGACAGACTGTTGGCCCCGACCGCAATGGTTCCTGCAATCGTGTTGTTGCCGGACAACGCCAGATTCCCGGTCCATACAGTCACCGGCCCGGTGAGGTTGTTGTTCGCGCTCAGGATCAGAATACCACCACCTGATCTGTTGACGTCCAGTGTGTTGCTACCTTGGATGATGGGCCCCGATATGGTGGCGGTAATGCCGCTGCTGGCGTTGACGGTCGCATTTCCGGTGAGGGTCACGGAGCCGGAGAGCCTGGCGCCGATGGTATCAAAGCGGATCGCCCCCCGGTTGCCGCCCGCGCCGAGGCCGGTGATGGAGAAATTCGGGGTGAATTGAGCCGCGGAGGCGAGAATCATGCTCGAACGCTCCCCGACGGTGACGCTGGACAGGTTGTTGAGGGCGGCTGGGTTGAGGGCTTCGACAAACATCCCCTCGTTCCCCGTGTTCGCGGAGAGCGTCAGGTTTCCCGTCCAGGAGTTGCCGCCGGACAACCGGAGCATGGCCAGGGTAGCTGTCGTTGTGCGCGCGATGTTGATGTTGTTCCCTGAAATGACGCCGGTGATCCGATGGCGCTTGGTATTCGTATCAGTGCCATCTGATCCCTTCACGTCGATGGTCGATCCGGCCGCCAAAGCAATCTGCCCATCGCTCAGGATGTAGCTGGACAAGCTCGTCGCATTGAAAATCAGCCCCGCGGCGTTCACGGTGCCGGAAACGGTGATCAACCGGCTCGCATCGGTCGTACCGGAGATCCCCGCGCCGGTATTGGTTCCGAAATGGGCGATGTTTCCGGCCGCATTATTCCACGGCACGGTGGCGGCGCCGTCCCACCAGGTGGAGCCGCCGTTGGTCCATGTCCCGGCGGCCTGCTGGGCTTCAGCGGTGACCGAGTCGGTATCCCAATACCAGGTGGCGGCCAGAGCCGTGGACGAAGCAAGGGGGGGCAGGGCAGCCAACGCCAGGACACGACGGAGGAAGGCGGGAAGACGAGAGGGTTTCATGGGGTTTTGGGGTTTTCGAAATGTATATACACCAAAAGGGCTTGATCCCAACCCCAATCTTTCACCGGCCCCCCGGCAATCAAATTTTCCAGCCAAATAAGGGGAAAACAGCGGAAATAAGCGTCCGCAATCCGGCGAAAGCATCATCCACCGCGAAGTTTCCCGGGACGTTCCCCCCGGGGCTGGACCAACGGGTGCTCCTGATGCCCGGCCACTTGTGGGGAATAAATTCACTCCGGACCGCCGGAGATGCCGGGCACGAACACCAGTGCGCCCTACCTTTTCAGGCCAGGGCGTCCAGCAGCTTGCCGTGGATGCCGCCGAAGCCGCCGTTGCTGAGGACGGCGATGACATCCCCGCTGGCGGCCCGCTCGGATACGTAGGCGACGATGGCATCGACATCCGCGAGGTAGGCGCATTCGCCGCCCAGTCGGCTGATGTCGTCCGCCAGCTTCACGGGGTCGAGGCGGTCGTTTTCCGGGATCTTGTGGAGATCCGGGATGGCAGCGACCACGGCACAGTCGGCGGTGGCCAGCGCTTCGGCCAACTCATTCTGGAAAACGGCACGGCGGGTGGTGTTCGAGCGCGGCTCGAAAAGCACCCACAGGCGGTCGCCGTTGAATTTCTGGCGCAGGCTCTGCACCGCCAGCTTGATGGCGGTGGGGTGGTGGGCGAAGTCATCGACCACCTTGATGCCGTTCACCTCGCCCTTGAGTTCCTGGCGGCGGGCGACGCCCTCGAAATTCTCCAGCCCGGCGCGGATTTCCTCCGCGGAAAGCCCGGCGAAGGTGGCGGCGGCGGCGGCCATCGCGGCATTCCGGACGTTGAATTCGCCCGTCATGCGGACGGAATAGGGCACGCCACCGAGGGTGAACGAGCTGCGCTCCGGCTCATAGCTTACATTTTCGATCCGCAGGTCGCAGTTCTCGCCGAGGCCCACGCGGGTCACCGGGCATGGCGCGTTGGCGGAGACGTCCAGGCAGTTGGGGTCGTCGCCATTGACGAAGGCGCGACCGCTGCGGGGGACGATGTTGAGCAGGCGGCGGAAGGTCAGCTTGATCTCGTCCAACGAGTTGTAGATGTCCGCGTGGTCGAACTCGATGTTGTTCACCACGACGCAGTCCGGCAGGTAGTGGAGGAACTTCGAGCGCTTGTCGAAGAAGGCGGTGTCGTACTCGTCGCCCTCCAGCACGTTGAATTCGGAGTCCGGGAAATAAGCGCCGCAGCCGAGATTCTTCGGCAGGCCGCCGATCATGAAGCCGGGGTTTTTCCCCGCGTCACGGAGGACCGACGCCAGCATGGAGGAGGTGGTGGTTTTCCCGTGGGTGCCGGAGACGACGAGGTTCCGTTTCCCGCGGAGGAAGAACTCCTTCATGACCTCCGGCAGGGAATGGTAGAGCAGCTTGCGGTCGAGCGCGGCTTCCGCCTCCGGATTCCCGCGGGAAATGGCGTTGCCGATGATGACCACATCCGCATCCGCCGGGATGTTCTCCTCCTTGTAGCCTTCCGCGATGGTGATGCCCTGGCCCCGCAGGAAGTCGGACATGGGCGGATACACCGCGGCGTCAGAACCGGTCACGGTGAAACCGCGTTGTTTCATGGCGGCGGCGACAGCCCCCATGGCGGTGCCACAGATGCCGGTGAAGTGGAAGCGGGTCTTGTCTGCCATGTAGCGGTAAAATGCGTGAGTCGCGGGATGGTGGATGCCCCTGCCCGGACGTCAATCATCCGTTTCCCCGTCATTTTGGGAATGGACACCGGAGGCCATCAAAAAACAGGCTTCTTGGCCATATGGGCAGGTCGGGCGATCCCGGCAGCCATTTGTGAAAGAATCTCCGCTTCCGGAAGGTTACGGCTGACCCTGACAACTGCCCCAACCCGATCCTCCATGTCCTCGCTACGAAACCTACCCAAACCACTGAAATGGGGGCTGCTGGCCTCCACGATCCTCTCCCCCGGCCACTTGATCGCCGCGGAAACCAAATGGGAGCAGGCGGGCTGGGGCGGCGGCGGCTTTTTCTGGGCAGCGGAGTACCACCCGACGAAGAAAGGGACCATCTACCTCGGCGGCGATGTCGCGGGGATCTACCGGACGGACGACCACGGCAAGCAGTGGAAGATGATCAACAACGGCCTGGTTTCCTATGCCGTCTATTCGGTCGCCGTGGACCGGACGAATCCCGACACGGTCTATGCCATCACCGAGGACGGGGTGAGCAAGAGCACCGACGCGGGGGAGAACTGGAAGACACTGCCCAACACCGGGAAAAAGGAACTCCGCATCACCGCGGAGCGCGACAAGAGCGTGCGCGCGCTGGCGGTGGACCCGACGAATGGGAAGAACCTCTACGCGGCGAGTCCGGGTGGGAAGGTCTATAAATCCGTGGACGGCGGGGAGACGTGGACCGTCTCCTGGTCGAAGGAAACTGAAAGCGGCGGGGATTCGCTGCGCGTGCAGTACGGGAAGGTGAACGCCGAATTCTTCGGTGACATCGCCATCCCGGTGACGGTCCCGGCGACGGCGAACACGTCGGAACTTTCCGGAGTCGGCTTCACGGTGAAGGGCGACGGATCGACCGCGAAGGATTCCTATTTCACGGCACGGACGAAGTCCGGCATCACCTACCGGAGCAAGAACCTGGCCCCGCATTACAAAAGCACGGAGTGGCAGGACATCGTCATGGGCGCGGCGGATTTCATCGTCGAGCCGGGCTACGCGAAGAAGAACCCGGACGCGGCGGCGAAAAACCCCACCCCAGACTGGGCGGCGATTGATCGTTTCGATCTCGCCATTTCCGGCAACCTGCCTGCGGAGCAGACGGTGCTGGAGTTGAAAGAATTTTTCTTCACCAGCGGTCCGGCGGACAAACCGGTGAAGGCGACCATCCGTGATTTCAAGACGGACAAGACGCTGCAGTTCTTCGGCAACATCAAGCTCGGCCCGGTGGCGGCCGGGACCGTGTATGCGGTGAACATTTCATCGAAGAACCCGTCGCTGGTGCTGGCAGGAACCCAGAATGACGGACTGCTGCTGAGCAAGGATGCGGGCAAGACCTGGAACCGGGTGGGCACGCCGCCGCAGGCCGGCAGCTCCGCCTTCGACCCGACGAACCCGGACATCATCTACGGGGCCTTCCACAAGGACGGCATCCACAAGTCCACCGACGGCGGCAAGACCTGGGCGCCATCCTCGGAAGGCATCGAGAAGGGCATGGAAATCATGGAGGTGGTCGTCAGCCCGACGAACCCGCTGCATGTCTATGCGATCGGCAGCATCAGTTGGAATGGGAAGTTCTATCGCTCCGAGGACGGAGGGAAGACGTGGAAATCCTCATCGAGGCTGAAGGTGGATCCGGTGGGGAACCCGACGCTGGACAACGTCTTCAACGGCATGTCGGCGCTCAGTGCGCCGACCAACATCGCGGTGAATCCACGCGACGGGAAGGAGCTGTTCATCAGCGCGAACTGGCGGTGCCCGCATAGCACGGACGGCGGCGTGACCTGGACCGAGCGCGACGCGGGGGCGGACATCTCCGTCATCACGGACGTGCGCTTTTCCAAGGGCCGGACTTTCGTTTCGGTCATGGACGAGGGCACGCTGGTGAGCGACTCCGGCGGAAAGACCTGGCAGCAGCTCTGGCCGCTCTCCCATGTGCGCGGTTTCAGCGGCCACAACTGGCGCGTTGCCGTCAATGAAGTGGCAGGCAAGGAACGCGTGATCGCCACCGTTTCCCCATGGGACGATGGCAGCCAGAGCACGGTCCTCAGCGAGGATGGCGGCAAGACGTTCAAGATCATCAAGGAGGGGCTTCCCGAAAAGCGGCTGAAGAAAAGCACAATGTGGGGCCGGGGCTACCCGCGCGCGCTGGCGGTGGATCCGAAGGATCCCAACATCGTTTACATGGGCCTCGATGGTGATGCGGAGGACGGCCACAATGGCGGCGGGATCTTCAAATCGACGGACGGCGGTGCTTCGTGGAAGCAGATGCCCAACCAGCCCGGCAGCCGCCGGATGTTCTACGGCCTGGCCGTGGACCCGACGGACTCCAAGCGGATCTTCTGGGGTGCCTGCGGCGCGGGCGGAGGCATCTGGCGCAGCGAGGATGGCGGCAACACCTGGCAGAATGTCTTTGCGAACGAGAACTTCGTCTGGAACCTCCACGTCTCCACGGACGGGGCCATCTATGCCTCCGGCGCGCAACTGCACCGCAGCACCGACCATGGCAAGACCTGGAAGAAGCTGACGAACTTCCCGCAGCACATGTCCACCGTCGGACTGGAAGTCGATCCGGGCGACCCGAAGACGATCTGGGTTTCCAACATCAACTGGGGCAACACGGCCATCGGTGGCATCCACAAGTCCACCGACCACGGCGCGACCTGGACCGACATCACCGGCGACATCCCTTTCGTGAAGCCGATGGTGCTGCGCTTCAACCCGGCCACCCGCGAGCTGTGGGCCGCCGGTGTGGGACTCTACAAGACGAAGCAGTAACACTCCCTGCCAAACACCTCCCGGGGCGGATGGTCCATGACCGTCCGCCCCTTTGCTTTTGCGCCGAGATCACGCGGCAGCGGCCCCGCAACCGGATGGCTGCCATGGATCATCGGCGGGACGCCGATGTCACGGCCTGCTGCGGGACGCAGCAGCCACGTTCACCGCCGGGCGATCAGCCAGGTCTCGCCGACCGCGACCGGCTGGTCTCCCGGGTGGTGGAGCTGGATGGTGAACACACCATGGACCTCACAACGGCAGTCGAGGATGATCTCATGGTGGGTGCCCCGGAAGCGGACGGTGGTGATGACTCCGGTGATGCCTTCGCCGGACTGGACGAGGGCGAGTGATTCCGGCCTGAGCCAGAGGCCTTCCGCTTCCGGACCGGGGCCGATGTGGAGGCAGGTGGCCAACTGCCCGGGCGGCACGAAGTTGCAGGCTCCGAAGAAGGAGGCGACGTAGGCATTCGCGGGGCGGCCATAGATTTCCGCAGGGGTGCCGATCTGCTGGATGGTCCCCTGGTTGAGCACGACGATGCGGTCGGCGACGGTGAGCGCGTCCGCGGTGTCATGGGTGACGAAGACGGCGCTGCTGCCGTGGCGTTTCAGTACGCGGCGGGTTTCCTCACGGAGTTCCTCGCGCAGGCCCGCATCCAGGCTGGCGAACGGCTCGTCGAGGAGCAGGAGTTCCGGCTTTGGCGCGAGGGCGCGGGCAAGGGCGACACGCTGGCGTTCGCCGCCGGAAAGCTGGTGCGGATAGCGGCCACCGAAGCCGGGCAGGCCGACGAGCTCCAGCAGGGAGCGGACGGTTTCCGCGCGCTCCGCCCGGGGCAGCTTGCGGATGCCATAGGAGATGTTCTTCTCCACCGTGAGATGCGGGAACAGCGCGTGGTGCTGGAACACCATGCCGATGCCGCGCTTCTCCGGCTGGATGCCACGACCTGGCGAGGAGATGACGCGGTCCGCCAGGGTGATGGTTCCTTCGTCCGGCGACTCCAGCCCGGCGATCAGGCGGAGGAGCGTGGTCTTCCCGCTGCCACTCTCACCGACCAGCGAGATGATCTCCCCCGGAGCCGAGGCGAAGGACGCGCCGTGGACGGCGGGCCGAACTCCGCCGCGGTAGGTTTTCGAAAGGTTGTGGATTTCCAGGAGATTCATTTCGAGGCGGGGCGCATCAGGCGGACGAGTGGGATGAGGCCGAGCAGGCCGAGCGCGACCATCAGCAGGCCGGGCAGCGCCGCTTCCGGGATGCGGCTCTCATCGGTGAGGCGAAAGGTGAGCGTGGCGAGGGTCTCGAAGTTGAACGGGCGCAGCACCAGCGTCATGGTCAGTTCCTTGAAAACATCGATGAACGCGAGCGTGGCCCCGGCAACCAGCGCGGGACGGATGAGCGGCAGGTCCACCACCCGCAGCGTGCGCAGCGGACCGGTGCCGAGCATGCGGCCCGCCTCATGCAGGCTGGCGGGCAGGCGCTCGAACGCGGCGGCCGCGGGCTGGATGCCCACGGCGAGGAAGCGGATGAAGTAGGCGAGGAACAGGCCGAAGGTGGAGGCGCTCAACGCGAGCCACGCCCAGCCGGGAAAGTCGAAGGCGAGGACGGAAACGAGCACTCCAGTGCCCACCGCCACCATCGCGCTGGGATAGGCGTAGCCGAGGATGCCGGTCTGTCGGGCGAGCACCAACCACCGGCCGCCATACGCGCGGCAGCCACCGACGAGGATGATGGTCCCGACCACCACCAGCAGGGCGGCACCGGAGGCGAGCAGGAAGGAATTTCCCGCGGCGCGGAGGTTGTCCGGCCAGTTCATGACATCCCATGAAGCGAGGGTCCAACGCAGCAGCCGCCAGCCTGGGATGACGAAGCCGAGGACCAGCGGCAGGCCGCAGGCCAGCCACGCCAGCGCCGTTCCGGTGATGCCGGCGTCCGCACGGGTCAGCGGCATGTCCGGTGAGTCCGACGAAAATTTCTTCCCTCCACGCTGCCAGCGCTCCGCGGCGAGCAGCACGACGACCACCGCCATGAGCACCACGGCGAGCCGCATGGCGGAAACGAGCTGGCCTTCATTCCACGCCCGGAAAACGCCGGGGGTGAGAGGCGACAGGCCGAAATGGGAAACCACGCCGTAGTCATTCACGGCCTCCATCGCCACCAGCGCGGCACCCGCCGCCACAGCGGGGCGGGCCATCGGCAGCGCGATGGTGAGGAACCTGCGGAAGGCACCCGCACCCAGCAGGCGCGCCGCCTCCAGCGGACCGGCCGCCTGCCGCGCGAAGACCGCCCGGCAGCTCAGATAGACATAGGGGAACAGCGTGGCCGCGAGGACGACCGTGGCGAAGATCCACGGCATGATCTCCTGCGACTTCAGGAAGGCATCCACTCCGAAGTTTTTCCGGATCCAGATGTAGAAAGGAATCAACCCGCGGAAGGCATCGACATAGGCCACGGCGGCGATGAAGCCAGGCATGGCGATGGGCAGCAGCATGGCCACCTCGAAAAACCTGCGGCCCGGGAAACGGCAAGTGGAAACGAACCACGCGGCGGGCACCCCGAAAACGATGGAGAGCGAGGTGACCCCGGCGACCAGGATCAGCGTCTGGCGCAGGTAGCCGGGCAGACGCTCCTCAGAGATGCGGGTCCACTCCTCCCCGCCGGGCATGCCCGCGCGCCAGAGGACGACCAGCACGGGCACCAGCACCACCAAGGCGGGGAGCCAGACCCCGGCAACCACGAAACGTCTCCCGGCCGCATGGCGCGGCGGGAGGGGTTTCGCGGAACGATCGGCAGGCATCCGCCCCATCCGAATCACTTCCAGCCCGCTTGGTCAAAGATCCTTGTCGCTTCCGGCTGGCTTTCCGACATTTTCGGAAAGGTTTCCGTGTCGATCTTGAACTTGCCCCAACTTTCGTGGGTCGGGCTGAGGGTGACGTCACCGTTGACCGGATGCTCGTAGGTGCTGTTGGCGATCATCTTCTGGATCTCCGGGCTGACGAGGAACTCCAGGTAGGCCTTCGCCTGGGCGACGTTCTTGGCGTGCTTCGTCACACCCGCGCCGCTGACATTGCACTGGGCGCCGCGGCCATCCTGGTTCGGGAAGATCACGGTGACGGCTTCACCCGCCTTGCGGTCCGCCTCGTCCTTCGAGTTCAGAAGCAGTCCGAGGTAGTAGGTGTTGGAAATGCAGACGTCCGCCAGACCGGAGGCCACGGCCTTGATCTGGTCGCGGTCACCACCCTGCGGCGGGCGGGCGAAGTTCGAGACGACGCCTTTCGCCCACTTCGCGGCCTCATCCTTGCCGTTCGCGCTCACGATGGAGGCGAGCAGGGACTGGTTGTAGCTGCTGGTGGAGGAACGCGCCAGCAGGCGGCCACGCCACTCAGGCTTCGCGAGGTCCTCATAGGTCTTGATCTCACCGGCTTTCACGCGGTCCTTCGCGGCGAGGATGACGCGGGCGCGGAGCGTGTAGGGATACCAGTAGCCTTCCGGATCGCGCAGTTCCTTCGGGGAGGCGTTTTTCAGCACTTCCGAATCCAGAGGCTGGAGCAGGCCCTCCGCCTTGGCGCGCTGGAGACGTCCGGCATCCACGGTGACGAGAAGGTCCGCCGGGCTGTTCGCGCCTTCGGTTTTCAACCGCTCGATGAGCTGGTCCGCATCCGCGTTCACGACGTTGACCTTGATGCCGGTTTTCTCGGTGAAGAGGCGGTTGATCGCCTGGTCCCCGGTGTAGTGGCGGTGGGAGTAGACGTTGAGTTCATCGGCACGTGCTCCGAAGAAGGATGACGCCGCGGTGACGGCGGCCAGAACGAGGAGAGGCTTGCGGGATGGTTTCATCACCCGGAATCGAGCCGCGAAATGCCATTCGGGCAAACCAAAACCTTGACGGTGGATTGCTTTTCCCAAGCGGCTGGTGTTTCACCCCCGCATCCGAACCGCGGCGCACGATGCCTCCCCGGGCCGGAACTCCTCAGAACTTCGGTGCGGCGACCGTCGAGCGTTCGCGCTCGTCGATGCGGCGGGAGAGGATACGGTCGGCGATCTCGGTGACCATTTCCTGGAGCAGCAGCCAGAGGTGGGAGCCCTGGCGGTAGTCGGCCGGGGCGATGTGTTTCACGCGCCCGGCGTGGGTGGAAAGCTGGAAGCATTTCCGGAAGGAACGCCCGGAGGGGTCCTCCGGGTTATAAACCGCAATGCCCTGGCCGCCGTTGCGGGCCATGACGGTGAAGCACGGAACATCGGTCGGGCCGTCACCCACATAGACCATGTTCTCGAAGGGGATGGGCCGCTGGTCGGCAGGCATGTGATCGTTCACATCCTCATCATAGCGGAGCATGCCCTTGTTGATGCGGAAGAGGAACTGGGTCTTCGAGGTGTGGGAGATGACGCGCTTCGGGAAACTGATGCGGCCCTCCGCATCCTCGCCGAACTCGCAGCCGAACATGGCGCGGACGTGGTCCTTCAGGCGGGAGCCGTCCAGCAGCGCCTTGAGTCCGGAAGAGATGATGTAGTGCTCCACCTTGATGCCCGCCATCTCATGTTCCGGGCGCAGCGCGGCCTTCGGCAGTTCCTCGAAAAGCTCCGGCAGGCCGGGGAAAAAGCGCAGCCCGCCGCCCAGCTCGCTGAGGCGGCCATTGGTCACGTTGTCCATGCCCAGGTAGTCGAGCAGGCACTTCATGTAGGCCAGCTCGCCGTCCCATTTCTGGTCGCTCACCAGGGCGTTGCACTTTTTCCAGAATTGCTCCGGGTTGATGCCGAACTGCGGGAACAAGACATCATCCTGCATGTAGCGGGGGCTGAGCGTCTGGTCATAGTCATATACCAGCGCGATGATGTTCTGCGGGGCGGCCATGCGCAGAGCGAACCAGCACCAAGGCCGCACGCCAAGAGCGGAATGAATTCCGCGGTCCCAGTCACTTCACCTCGGCCACCATCAGGCGGGTCCAGGGTCCGTCGCTGACGTTGTAGTAGATCCGCTTCCCATCGGCGCTGAAGGCGGGGTGCGGGTGGCTGCGCCGCCAGCTTTTCGCTCCCTTCGTGTTGTCGAAAAGATCAACCACGACGAACTCATCCGCCGTTGTGGAGCCGACACCGATGGCCCAGTGGCCGGGTTTTCCGAAGGGACGTTTCGTGACATCCGCATCCGTCACGAAGACGGAGGCATCCGGAGCGAGCGTGGGATGGTCCGAAAAGCACGATGGTGAAAAACGCGGGCCGTTCTTTCCGGTGGCCACATCCATCAGGATGTTCGCTTTCTCGAAGATACCCATGGAATCCGGCGACCAGGAGGGATGCCCCCATGATTCCACCATGCGGATGAACTTCCCTTCCTTCAGGTCAAAGACCGCCTTTCCATCACGCTTGCTGACGGACATGCCCTTGTAGCTGTCGCCGCCACCGGGGATGCACGGTTTGAAAAACACCTTCGATTCGTCCGGGCTGACGACGGGAAAGAAGATGGTGAGATCCCGTGAGCCGAGCTTTTTGTCGATCCAGTCCCCATACTCCGCAACGGTCTGAGCGGCGGTGACGGGAGTGGTGATCTCTCCCGTCGCCACATCGATCATCTCCAGGTTCCGGTGCGCGCCGGGGTTCCAGTGGCAGCCATAGACGGGTGCGTATTTCCCGGTGGCGGAGCCGTAGCCGAGCTGCCGGTCCATCGCCAGCATCCGTTCCTGTTTCGTGGAAATGTCCACAGCGCGGACGCTCCAGCGGCCGTCGGTGAGGGTGTGGTAGAGCACGTATTTCCCGCCGCCGGACCACTGCTGGCAGGCGGCGCGGTGGGCGTCCTCACAGGTGATGCCCTCCGCGATGACGGTTTCCTTCCCCGTCGCCCGCTCGAGGATGCGCAGATCGCCTTTCTCCCCGTCCGGCGTGGCGGAGGTGTAGTAGAGGACGTGCTTTCCGTCCGGGCTTTCCGGGCAGACGTTGAAATACGAATGGATGGAATGACGGGCTTGGTCCGGAGCCACCGCGCTTTTCTCCGCGTGCTTCCATGCCTCCAGGTCCGCATGCGCGGTGGAAATGCCAAGAAGGAGGGCGAGCAAGGGTTTCATCCCGGACGATAAGGCCGGAATGCCGGGGATCTATCAAATCCCGAACGCCCAGCGGCCGACGGTCCACATGAGGATGGGGATGAGGATGGCGAACAGGATGTTCACACGGAAGCCGGCCCGCATCATTTCCGGCAGGCTGACGAGGCCCGAGCCGTAGGCGATGGCATTCGGCGGGGTGCCCACCGGCAGCATGAAGTCCGCGCTGGCGGCGATGGCGACGGGCACGGCGAGCAGCAGCACCGGTTGGTCGATGGCGACGGCCAATGCGCCGATGACAGGAAGGAAGGCCGCGGCGGTGGCGGTGTTGCTGGTGACCGCGGTGGCGGCGATCATGATGGCGACGACCAGGAAGACCATGGCCAGCGGAGGCCAGCCGGCCATGCCGTGGAGTGCGGATGCCATGGCCACGGCGAGCTTCGTTTTCTCGAACGATGAGGCGAGGCTGAGGCCGCCGCCGAAGATGACGAGCACGCCCCACGGGAGCTTCTTCACGCTTTCCCAATCGAGGATGAAGATGCCTTTCTTCAGGTTCACCGGGATGAGGAAAAGCAAACAGGCGGAGCCGATGGCGATGACCTCATCCGTGATGTTGGGATAGATGCCTTTCCACCATTCGCGGCTGACCCAGCAGGTGACCGCGAGGATGAAGGCGCCGAGCACGGCCAACTCCGGCTTGGTGATGGGGCCGAGGCTTTCCACCTCCTTGTCCAGCGCCTCCTTCAGCCCCGGGACCTCGGTGTTGACCACCTTGAAGCAGTAGCGGGTGATGATGAAATAGACCAGCGGCAGCGAGATCATCGCCAGCGGGATGCCGAGCTTCATCCACTGGAAAAAGGACACCTCGATGCCGTGGGTCTTCTCCATGTAACCCTTGAGGATGAGGTTGGGCGGGGTGCTGGTGAGGATGGCCATGCCGCCGATGTTCGCGCCGTATGCCACGGTGAGCACGAGGGCCGCGCCAAAGTGCTTGCTCGCCGTCTCTCCCTGCGACTCTTTGATGAGGGCATAGACGGACAGCGCGATGGGCAGCAGCATCATGGCGGTGGCGGAGTTGCTGACGCCGAAGCTGATGCAGGTGGCGGAGACGAGGAAGCCGAGGACCAGGGCGCGGGGCTTCGTTCCGAAAATGCGGATGATGCGCAGGGCGATGCGGCGGTGCAGGTTCCAGCGGGCCATGGCGATGGAAAGCATGAAGCCGCCCATAAAGAGATAGATGATGGGGTCCGCATAGGGTGCGGCTGCCTCCCGGACGGTGGAGACACCCAACAAAGGCAGCATCACGATGGGCAGCAGCGCGGTGGCCGGGATGGGCAGACCTTCCGTGATCCACAGCAATGCCATGGCAAAACACAGGAGTGCGACCTTCGAGCCTTCCGGGGAAAGCCCGAGCACCGGCGGGCTGAGAAACGCGGCGGCCAGCAGTCCGAGTCCGCCAACCCAGCCCGCGATTTTCACAAAGCCGAAGCCTTCCTCGGCATCGGAATCATCTGGGATGGGGGGCATGGTCGGCATCTGGGACATGGCGTTGGCTGGTGAGGAAAGAACGGATTCCGGACCGGAAGTCGATGGCTTTTGGCTCCATGGGGGCGATTTGCGTTCCAGCGGCGGCACACATCCGTTAGCGTGGCCCCATGTCTTGTCCGGATGGTTCACCGAAACTCGCGCAAACGATCGGCCCGTGGCAGATCCTCTTCTATGGCCTCGGCTCGATGCTGGGGGCAGGAGTCTATGCGCTGATCGGCAAGGCGGCGGGAGCGCTGGGGAACGCGGTGTGGCTGGCGTTCATCGCTGCGATGGTGGCCGCGCTGCTGACGGGCCTCTCCTACGCCAGCCTGGGCAGCCGTTACCCGAAGGCGGGAGGGGCGGCCTACATCACGGACCGCGCGATGCGGAAAGGCTGGCTGAGCTACGCGGTGGGCATCTCCGTGATGATGAGCGGCCTGACCAGCATGGCCACGGGTCTGCAGGCCATCGCGGAGGCGCTGGTCATCAAGCTGGGCATCGCCCTGCCGGTGAAACTGATGGCGATCCTGCTGGCCGTGTTCATCGCGGCGGTGATCTACCGGGGCATCCGGGAAAGCATGTGGGCGAACCTTTTCTGCACCATCGTCGAGGTGGGGGGACTGGTGTTCATCATCGCGGTGGGGATGAAATTCTGGGGGAGCGTGGACTATCTGGAGGTGCCACCGCAGGCGGAGGGCATCGGCATCGCGGGCATCAGCTTCATCGTGATCCTGCAGGGGGCGGTGCTGACGTTTTTCTCGTTTATCGGCTTCGAGGACATCCTGAACGTGAGCGAGGAGGTGAAGGATCCGCGCCGCTCGATCCCCTTCGGGCTGGTGGGGGCGATGATCGGCGCGACGGTGATCTACATGGCGGTCGCCATCACCGCGGTATCCGTGATGCCGTGGCAGGAACTGGCGAAAAGCCCCGCGCCGCTGATGGAGGTGGCCCACCGCGCCGCGCCGTGGTTCACGGGACTGGACCGGGTCTATCTGTTCATCACCATCTTCTCCATCGGCAACACGGCGCTGCTCAACAACCTGATGGGTTCCCGCCTGCTCTACGGCATGAGCCACCAAGGGCTGATGCCGAAAGTGCTGGGAAAGGTGCATGCCGTGCGGAGAACGCCCCATATCGCGGTGTTCGTGCTGCTGGGCATCGTCACCGTGCTGATCCTCGCCGGAGGGGTGAAGCAGCTCGCGGAGGCGACCGTGCTGCTGCTGCTTTCCGTTTTCGTGATCGTGAATGCCTCGCTGGTCATCCTGAAGTTGCGGAAAGGCGAGGAGAAAGGTGGCTTTGAGATCCCGCTGTTCGTGCCCGCGCTGGGGTCGGTGGTGTGCCTGGTGCTGATCGTGACCCGCATCCATGGGGCCGTCACCGGAACGGATCAGACGGCCCACGTGGCCCCGCTGGTGGCGGGCGCCATCATCGCCGCCAGCCTGGTGATGCATGCGGTGCTGAAGCCGAAGGCTGTCCGCTGAAACGGCGGGGCGGGAAGTGGCTGCGGCGGGACGCCGCAGCCACGGTCATGAAAATCACTGCGTGGCGATCTCGCGGATCTCCCGGTCGGTCAGGGTGACGCGCTGGTAGATTTCCCTCGCGGAGTGGATCATGGCGACGGCGCTTTCCGCCTCGTCGTGGATGACGTCGATGTCGAGGTCGCGGAGCGCCTCGATCTCCGAAGCGAACTTGACCCGTCCCATGATGACGATGCCCGGGTTGTGCTCCCTGACGATGGGGACAGCCGCGTTCGTCAGCTCCACGGACGGGAAGGTGAAGGCAACCATGCGGGCGCGGTGGATGCCCGCCAGTTCCAGCGCCTCCGGATGGGTGGCATCCGCGAACAGGACCGGCTGCCCCTTCGCCTTGAGGGAACGGACGGTGTCCGCGTTCAGCTCCATGATCAGGGTTTCCACGCCGGAGCGTTTCAGCGCCTCGTTGAGGGCCTGGCCGACCGGGCCGTAACCGCAGATCACGGCGTGGTCGGAGATTTCCTTGATGTGGCTGGAGGGGGTGAGGTTCTCCGCCTGCGGGTGCTTTCGCTGATCGAGGCCAAATTTCGTCTCCAGGAACTTTCCGAAGCCGCCGCTGCCCCGCATGAGGAGCGGGACGGTGGCCATGGTGAGCGCGGCGCAACTGAGGAGGAGCTGCTGGATGGACTCGTCCGCCGGGCGGTAGTCCGCCGCCTTTGCCAGCAGGACGAGGGAGAACTCCCCGGAGCTGGCGAGGGCGGCACCGGTGAGGAGCGCGGGACGCAGCCGCAGCTTGAAGATCCGCGCGACATTGTAGGCGACGAAACCTTTCACCATCAGGATCAGGATGCTGAAGCCGACGATCCGCATCCAGTCACCGACCACGATCTCCAGGTTGATCTGGAGGCCGACGGAGACGAAGAAGATGGCAAGGAACAGGTCCTTGAACGGCATGATGTCCGCCATGATGCGGTGGCGGTAGATGGACTCGCTGACGACCACACCGGCGGCGAACGCGCCGAGCGCGGGCGACAGGTTCAGCGCCGCCCCCAGCACGGCGATGCCCGCGCAGAGGGCGACCACGGCGAGCGTGAACAGCTCGCGGCTGCGGGTGCGGGCGACGGCGTGCAGCAGCGGCGTGATGCCGAATTTCCCGATGAGCAGCGCACCGCCGAGGAAAAGCACGCCCTTGCCGATGGCCAGCGCGATTTCCACCGGCACCGGATGGTCGCTGCTGGCACCATAGAGAGCAGGAAGGATGAGCAGGAAAAGGATGACCACGATGTCATCGAACAGGGCGATGGCCAGCGCGGTCCTGGCGGAAGGATTGTTCGGCTGGCCCATGTCCTGGAAGGACTTCATGGACACGGCGGTGGAGCTGAGCGCCACCGACACCGCGAGCACGATGATCTCCGCTCCGGGAAACGAGGTGGACGCCCAGATGATCAGTGCGCCGACCAGGGAGATGGTGCCCACCTGGATGCCGCCGCCCATCAAAGACACCCGCCAGAGGTGCTTCAGCTCGGCAAGGGAGAACTCGATCCCGAGGGTGAACATCAGCAAGATGATGCCCAGTTCCGCGAGGTGGGAGATGACCTTGTCCATCTCCGCCTCCTGCCCGGGGATGAAGCCCAGCAGGCCGGCGTTCGCGATGATGACGCCGCAGATCAGGTAGCCGATGAGGAAGTTTTGTTTCAACTTCGCCAGCAACAGGGACATCAGCACCGCGAAGATCAGCACCAGGCTGAGCAAGGCGAAAAGGGGCGAGACATCGGTCGCACCCGCGGCCAGAATCGAGAATACGGTCATCGTCTCAAATCATTCCCCGGCAAGCCAACTTGTGAAAAGCAAAAACGTCCGGATGAGGGAATCTTATGAACCGCTCCGCCCGGCATGAACCTGGATGCTACTCCGCCAGATCGGCGAGGGCATCCTCCAGCGCGCCGAAGCGGAACACGAAACCGTCCGCCACCAGCGCGGAGGGCACCGCCCGGCTGCTGTCCAGCAGGGCCTGCGCGAACTCCCCGAAAGCCAGCTTCAGGGCAAAGCCAGGCACAGGAAGAAATGCGGGCCGGTGCACGGCGGCGGCGAATTTTTTGGTGAAATCCGCATTCCGTTCCGGTGTGGGCGCGGTGCCGTTCACGGGACCGTGGATGGTACGGGAGATCACCGCGTGGACGATCCCCCGGCGGAGATCGTCAACGTGGATCCATGGCATCCACTGCCGGCCATCCCCCAGCCTGCCGCCGATCCCCAGGCGGAAAATGCCCCGCAACTGCCGGTAGGCCCCACCTTCTTTTCCGAGAACCAGCCCAATGCGGACCATGACCACCCGTACGCCGAATTTTTCGGCCCCCAAGGCGGCGGCCTCCCAGTCCTTGCAGAGGTCCGCGAGATAGCCGTCACCGGGTCCGGCGGATTCCGCCAGAAATTCATCCCCGCGGTTGCCGTAGTAGCCGACGGCGGAGGCATTCACCAGGACCTCCGGCCGCTCCCCTTCCGGCAGCCGGCCGATGGCGGCGACGAGCTTTCCGGTGTAGGCAACCCGGCTTTCCCGGAAGCGCTTCTTCCGCTCCTCCGTCCATCTCTGGTTCACGGGTTCGCCCGCCAGGTTGATGACCGCCTGATGGCCGGAGAGGTCCAGGGCGTCCGGCCTTTGCCAGCAATCCACTCCCGGGACATCCCCGGTTCCGGCCCGGCTGATCCCCGTGACGGAAAAACCCCGCTCCGCGAGCAGCACGGGGAGACCGCGCCCGACCAAACCGGTCACCCCTGCGACCGCAGCTTTCGTTTTCCCTGCCATACCGGCTAGCATCGCCCGATTCCGCCCGGGGTAAATCGGAATCATTCCCGGGAGGACAGGCACGAAAAACCCCTGCCCGGATAACCCGGACAGGGGTGTGAGGGTGAAGCAGTCCGGAATTACTTGGCCTTGAAGGTGCCCTTCAGGAAGGGCTCACCGACAACGTCCTTGTATTCCTTGAGGATCTTGAACTGCCCGTCGGCCTTGGACTCGCCGATGAACACGTTCTTGGTGAGGTGGTGGTTCTTCTGGGTGGTCACCTTGCCGCCAGGACCGTCGAAGGAGATGCCGGACTCGAGGGCCGCGACAACCTTGTCCACGTCGAAGCTGCCGGCTTTCTCGACCGCGGCTTTCCAGAGATAGACACCGTTGTAGGACAGCACCATCGGGGAGCAGGTCACGCGGCCTTCCTTGACGATGCCGGGAACGTCGGTCTTCTGCAGCCATGCCTCGAAGTCCTTCACGAACTTGGCGTTGGCCGGGCTCTTGATGGACTGGAAGTAGGTCCAGCAGCCGAGCTGACCGACGAGTTGCTTCGCAGGCAGGCCGCGGAACTCATCCTCGGAGATGGAGAAGGAGACGACCGGGGCGGTCTCGGCGGTGAGGCCGGCGGCGGCGTATTCCTTGAAGAAGGGCACGTTGGTGTCGCCGTTCAGGGTGCTGATGATGGCGGCGTCACCGGAGGCGCAGAACTGTTTGATCTCGGAAACGATCTGTTGGTAGTCGGTGTGGCCGAAGGGCGTGTATTTGCCGGCGGAGATGATCTTGCCGTCACCATCCTTGGTGAAGCCCCCGCCGATGTTCTCGAGCGGCACTCCCTTGCTCAGGAGATACTCGAGGAGAACCAGGTTGGTGGTCTGCGGATAGACGTAGTCGGAACCCAGGAGGTAGAATTTCTTCTTACCTTCCGCGAGGAGGTAGTCCACGGCCGGGGTGGCCTGCTGGTTGACCGCCTCCGCGGTGTAGAAAATGTTCGGGGACATCTCCTCACCCTCATACTGCACCGGGTAGAAGAGCAGGCCCTTCTTCTCCTCATAGACAGGGAGGACGGACTTCCGGGAAACGGAGGTCCAGCAGCCGAAGGTCACGGCCACCTTGTCCTGGTCGAGGAGCTGCTTCGCCTTCTCCGCGAAGAGCGGCCAGTTCGATGCTCCGTCCGCAACCACCGGCTCGATCTTTTTGCCGAGGACACCACCGTTGGCGTTGATTTCATCGAAGGTGAAGAGCAACACGTCGCGCAGCGAGGTTTCGCTGATCGCCATGGTACCGGAGAGGGAGTGGAGGACGCCGACCTTGACGGTTTCCTGGGCCTGGACGGCTGAGGCGGAGAGGGCGACTGCCGCGAAGGCGGCGGGTACGATTCGGGAGATCATGGTTTATCTTGGAAGAAGAGGGAAGGGAGTTGGAGTGGGACGGAAAAACACACGGGGAGAGCCTGCGGCCCCTGTGGGGGAACAAGCCCTCCCCGTGGCAACCGATAGCGCAACAAACAAATGGGATCAGAAGCCGATGGAGACGCCGACGTTCGCGGTGAGGAAGTCGTTCTTCCGGCCGTTTCCGACGACATCGCTGGAGGTCACGTAGTAGGTGAGGCCAGCGTGGATGGACCAGTCACCGTAGGCATCGCTGATGAAGGAGATGGGCATGGAGGCGGTGACACCGAGGGAGCCGTAGCCGAAGCCGCTGTCCGTGCTGCCAGGATGATAGTCGTCCTGGAAGAAATAAGCGACGTTGAACGGGAAGGAGAAGGTCACGGGACCCGCCTCAACGCTGTGGGAGAGACCGAGGACGGCAACGGTGCCGGTGTTTCCGCCGGACGCACCTTCATCAAGACGCTGGTGGATGGTGAGGGACGGGGAGAGGAACGTGTCATAGGAGAAAGCCACATCAAGGACTTCCTCTGTCTCGCTTCCGTAGAACCAGTTCTGGTAGGTGACCTTGGCGGTGAAGTCCCCGACGTTGTAGGCGAGGCCCGCCCAGACATCGATCTCCTGGATCTTGCCGCCGATCGGCGATTCCGGAGTGCCGGGAGCGAGGCCAACGGGCTTCGCGTTGACATCCCACCAGGTGCCGAGGGTCGCGGTGAAGCCGCCGGGAAGTTCCCATGCGAATTCAAGGGACGGATTGAACGCGTAGCGGGAAAGGGAGCTGCCGTCCCCCCAGACATCCCATCCATAGGAGATGAAGTGCGAATTCGCGTCGAAGCTCAGGGTTCCCGTGAGGAAATCCTCCTTTTCGGCGGCGGTGACGGTGGTGGTGGTGGTGGTGCTTTCCACGACTCCAGCCATGGCCCCGGCGGAGAGGGCGAGCGCAAGGAGCGGGGTGACGAAGCGGGTGCGACTGTGATGTTTTTTCATGGTTAGGCTGCTTATTGGTATGGCGCGATCAGTCTGATCGTCTGGCTCCCGTGTAATGCTTGATCCGTGCCATGATTTTCCACGGAAGGCTGATTCTATTAAATTTATAGTAGTTGTTAGAGCCTTCCATCAGAGGAATTCATCCGTAGCTCCGCCTGATATGAATCTGGCGCATGAAGCGTGGAAATGGCGGATATGCCGTGACTTTGGCAATCGTTCCCGCGATGGCGTGGAAACGGAAAGAGGGACGCGGATGCGTCCCTCTGGAGATCAGGAGGAAGGAAGGGGGAGGCTTGTCTAGACGGTGAGGAACTCCTTCACCACGCCATCGGTGAGTTCGTCCATCGTTCCCGAAACGGCCACGGATCCACGCTCCAGGATGGCGAAGTCATCCCCAAGCTCCTTGCAGAAGTCGAGGTACTGTTCGACGAGCAGGATGCTCATGCGGCCCTCTTCCCGGAGCATCCTGATGGCGTCGCCGATCTGGTCGATGATGTTCGGCTGGATGCCCTCCGTCGGCTCGTCCAGGATCAGGAGTTTCGGCTTCGTGAGCAGGGCGCGGCCGATGGCGAGTTGCTGCTGCTGGCCGCCGGAGAGCATGCCTCCCTTGCGGTGGAGGAACTCGCGGATGATGGGGAAGAGGGTGTAGATGCGGTCCACTTCGGCCTTGTCGATCTTCTCCCCGCGGGCTTTCACGCCGATGAAGAGGTTCTCCTCCACGGTGAGCAGCGGGAAGATGTCACGCCCCTGGGGCACATAGCCCAGGCCCGTGCGGGCGCGGGACGCGGCCGGGAGGCGGGTGATGTCCCGGCCATCCAGAATGAAGCTGCCGGAGTCCGCCGGATAGAGGCCGGTGAGTGCCTTGAGGGTGGTGGACTTGCCCACGCCGTTCCGGCCCATCAGGCAGAACACGGATTGGGGACGGATCGAGAGATCGATGCCACGGAGAATGGCGCTGCCGCCGATGGAGACACGGAGGTTGGAGATGCGGAGGCTTTCCTGGATGGCGGTGGCGGGCATCGGAAAAGAGATTGGGGATTGGGAAGGGGATGATTGGGATCAGGCGGCCTTGGACTTGCGACCGAGATAGACTTCGATGACGCGCTCATCGGACTGGACCTGATCGACGGGGCCTTCGCAGAGCACATGGCCCTGGTGGAGGACGGTGACTTTCCGGCCCTGGGAGATCTGGCGGACGAAGGTCATGTCATGCTCGATGACGACGATGGTGTGCTTGCCCGCCAGGGAGAGCAGGAGTTCTCCGGTGCGGTAGGTTTCCTCATCCGTCATGCCGGCGGCGGGTTCATCCACCAGCAGCAGGCGCGCGTCCTGGGCGAGGAGCATGCCGATCTCCAGCCATTGCTTCTGGCCGTGGGCGAGGATCCCGGCCTTGCGGTGGGCGTGGTCGGAGAGCTTGATGATGGAGAGGATCTCCGCGATGCGTTCCTTCTGCGCTGCGGTCACCTTGCCGAAAAGGGAGTGCCAGATGCCGCGCGAGCCGGCGAGGGAGAGAATGAGGTTCTCCGTGACGGTGTGGTCGTTGTAGACGGTCGGCGTCTGGAATTTCCTGCCGATGCCGAGGCGGTAGATCTCATACTCGCTCATCTTCAGCAGATCGTGCTGGCCGTCGTCCCACTTCAGGGTGCCCACGTCCGGCTTGGTGCGGCCGGTGATCAGGTCGAGGAAGGTGGTCTTGCCCGCTCCGTTGGGGCCGATGACGGTGCGGAGTTCCCCTTCATCCAGATAGAAATTCAGGTCGTTGATGGCCTTGAATCCGTCGAAGGAGCGGGTGAGGCCTTCCGCGGCGAGGAGGAAGGGTTTGCGTGGCAGGGTGGGATAGACGTCCATGGCTCAGGGCTTCAGGGTTGCGGAGGTGGGGATGGGAGCGGGCTTCTCCTCTTCCTTCTTGCGGGTGAGTCTGGTGACCAGTCCGCGGACCTGGCCGGGGATGCCGACGATCCCCTTTGGCATGAAAAGGACGACGAGGACGAAGGAGCCGCCGAGGATCAGCGGCCAGAAATCCGCCGTGGCTCCGGAGGATGCCCAGCTCTTGAGGGCATTCACGCTGATCGCCCCCAGCACCGGCCCGATGATGGTGCCGCGCCCACCGAGGGCGACCCAGACGACGGCCTCCAGCGACTTGCCCGTCTCCATCTCGCTGGGGTTGATGATGCCCACCTGTGGAACGAACAGCGCGCCCGCGAAGCTGGCGATGACCGCGCTGATGACGAACACGAACAGCTTGAAGTTCGCCGTGGAGTAGCCGGAGAACAACACGCGGTTTTCCGAATCCCGGATCGCCCGCTGGATCAGGCCGAAGCGGGAACCGGTCAGCCATTTGCAGAGCGCGACGACGGAGATCAGGAGGATGGCGGTGGCGATGTAGAGGCCGCGCTTGGTGCCGACTTCGCGCAGGGAGAAGCCGAGGAGCGTGTCGAAGTTGGTGAAGCCGTTGTTGCCGCCCATCAGCAGTTCGTTGCGGAAGAACAGCAGCGCAGCGCCGTAGGTGAGCGCCTGGGTGAGAATGGAGAAATACACGCCCTTGATGCGCGACCGGAAGGCGAGGTAGCCGAAGATGTAGGCCAGGACGCCCGGCACCAGCACCATGGCCAGCAGGGCGAAGGTGAAGCTGGAGAACGGCTGGAAAAACACCGGCCAGTCATTGCGCCCGACCATGGTCAGGAAGGTCGGCAGCTCCGTGGTCCCCGCCATGCGCACGAGGTGCATGCCCATCATGTAGCCGCCCAGCGTGAAGAAGAGGGCCTGTCCCAGGCAGAGCAGGCCGGTGTAGCCCCAGAGCAAATCAATGGAGATCGCCAGGATGCCGTAGCAGAGATATTTCCCCCAGTTCCCCAGCGTGAAGTCCGAGATGAACCCGAACGAATGCAGCAGGGGGATGACAATGACGAGGATGATCGCGCAGGCGATGAGGAGCGGGAGATGGATCCGGCTGGTGAGCGGTGTTTTGGTCATTGGGTTAGTCGAGGCTGCGGGACCGGGTGACGAAGAGGCCTGCGGGACGCCATTGCAGGAAGAGGATGATCGCACCGAGGACGAGGATCTTGCCGATCACCGGATTGCCGAGGTATTGCTGGAAGGTCTGGTCCGCCACGCCGATGCCCAGCGCGCTGATCACCGTGCCGACGATGTTGCCGACACCGCCCACGACGACGGTCATGAAGGAATCCACGATGTAGAGCTGGCCCATGGTCGGCCCCACGTTGCCGATCTGGGAAAGGAACGCGCCCGCCAGCCCGGCCAGGCCGCAGCCGAAGGCGAAGGTCATCGTGTTCACCCGTTCCGTCCTCACGCCCATGCAGGCGGCCATGTTGCGGTTCTGCATCACCGCGCGGATGAGCAGGCCGAGGGAGGTCTTGTTGAGCACCAGCCAGGTGCCGGCGATGATGAGGACGGCGAAGCCGATGACGAACAGGCGGTTCCAGCCGAAGATGACGTCATTCACGGTCCAGTTCCCGGAGAGCCATGCGGGGCTGTTGACCTGCACGTTGTTCGACCCGAAAACGAACTTGAGGATCTGCTGCATGACCAGCGAGATGCCCCAGGTGGCCAGCAGGGACTCCAGCGGCCGCTTGTAGAGGAACTGGATGACAGAACGTTCCAGCAGGATGCCCACCAGCGCGGCGATGAGGAAGCTCGCGGGGATGGCGAGGATGAAGTAGGTGTTGTCCCCGCCCGCCACATTGAAGCCGGGGATGCTGAGGGAGAAGCCGAAGGGCGAGAGTTTCAGGCCGGCGGCGAAGACGTTCTGGATGACATAGGTGGTGTAGGCCCCCACCGCGATGAACTCGCCGTGGGCCATGTTGATGACCCCCATGAGGCCGAAGGTGATGGCCAGGCCGATGGCGACCACCAGCAGCACCGAACCAAGGGAAAGACCACGGAAGGCGGTTCCCGCGGCGTTGATCCGTGAAACGTGGCCGTTGATGGAATCAATGGCGGTCTGCGCGGCGGATGCGAGGGGCTTGTCATTGGCGGTCTGGGCCTCCTTGAGCAGCGTCCGCAGGGCATCCTGTGCGGCGAGGGAGTGGAGTTCGCCCAAGGTCTTGCAGGCGGAGATTTTTTCCGCGGGAACGGAAGATTTGAGCTGGATGAGAGCGATGGATTCGCGGAGCGCCCGTTGGATTTTTCCGTCTTTCTCCGTCTTTTCCAGCAGTTGCAGGCCGGGGAGCTTTTCCGGATTCTGGCCGATGGCGGAGTCCTTGACGGCACGCAGGCGGCGGACCGGATCCGGGTCCGCGAGCGCGGCGAGATCGGAGACTTCCTTCATCGCCCGGCGGATGGCGGAGGTGGTGTCGGCTGCGGGGACTTCATCCGGATTGATGAGAATGGGCTGCCCGTCAGCGCCGGTGAAGGGCGTGCCGTCCGCCACCTTCACCGCGGCGCTGGCCCCATCGGCATTCGGCTGGCCGGTGAGGAGCAATGCGGTGACCGCCGTCCCGTCATCACTGGTGTGGACGTAGATTTCCCCGCCCTTCCACTTCTCCAGCCACCCGACAATCTCGGGGGAAGGAGTGCCCCTCATCGCCAGGATCAGGTCCTTCTGCTCATCCGGGGTGGCGGCGGAAACCGCGTTGGCGATGAGCTGGCGCGGGGATGCGGAGGGCGCTTCCTGCGCACGCAGATGCCCCGCGAGGACACAGGCGACGAGCAGCGGCGCGAAGGCGGAGCCGAGGTGGAACAGTTTCTTCAGCATCGGAAGATGCCGGAGTTAGCATGGCCTATGCCATGAGCCTGTTATGGAGGATGAAAGAAATTCATGAGGCACCAATGGAGGTAGCGGAGGCCGTGAGACCTTCGGCTGGGTGAATGGCATCCGCCTTGCGGCTATCGTCAGGAAATGGACGGCATCCATCTGCTGCGGCATCGTGGGATGATAGAAAAGCATCCCAACCGAAGGTCTCACAACCTCCGCTACCTTCCGAGGTACCACTCCACGGTGGAGGCGAATCCCTCGCGCGTGACATCCGGTGCCCAGCCGGTGTGGGCACGGACCTTCGCGGCGTCCAGCGCGTAGCGGAAGTCATGCCCGGGGCGGTCCGCCACGAAGGTGATCTGTTCCGCATAGCTGCCCCCGGAGGACTTCGGGGCCAGCCGGTCCAGAATCCGGCACAGTTCATGGACGAGATCGAGGTTCCGCCACTCATTGCCACCGCCGATGAGGTAGGTTTCGTGGTTGCGGCCGAGCGTGGCCACGCGGACGAGGGCATCGCAGTGGTCGAGAACGTGCAGCCAGTCCCGCACCTGGGTGCCGTTGCCATAGATGGGGATCGGCTCGCCGCGGAGGGCGCGGGTGATCGCCAGCGGGATCAACTTTTCCGGGTGTTGGCTGGGTCCGTAGTTGTTGGAGCTGTTGGTGATGATGAAGGGCAGGCCGTAGGTTTCCCCCCAGGCGCGCACCAGGTGGTCGCTGGCGGCCTTGCTGGCGGAGTAGGGTGAGCGCGGTTGATAAGGGCTGCTTTCCGTGAACACGCCTTCGTCGCCCAGCGCACCGAACACTTCGTCGGTCGAAACGTGGATGAAACGGAAATCCTCCGGGCGCGGATGACGGTGCCATGTCTCCAGGGCCGCCTGGAGAAGCGTGGCCGTCCCCGTGACGTTGGTTTCGATGAACGCCATCGGCCCGGTGATCGACCGGTCAACATGGCTTTCCGCCGCGAGGTGGAAAACGACGTCCGGCCGGAACGACGAAAATGCCTCATGCATCACGCGGGCGTCGGCGATGTCCGCCTGGAGGAACGAGTAGGCGGGGTGGCCGCTGACATCCGCAAGCGAGAGGAGATTCCCCGCATACGTGAGCTTGTCGATGTTCAGGACGCGGTGGCCGTCCGCGAGCAGGCGGCGGACGAGATGGGAGCCGATGAAGCCCGCGCCTCCGGTGACGATGATGGAACGGGTGGCGATGCTCACGGCGGGACATTCATAGGCGGCTTCCCGGCAAATGAAAAGAGGGGACGGAGCCATTCCCCCTCTCCCTCCACCGGACAACTCCGTAAGAAATCGAGCGCGGCAAGACAGGACCACCAGCCGGACGCAGGGTTCGTCCGGCTTTCCCTCTTTACTTCGGCCCCCCGTCAAACTCTTATCACGGCGATGTCCAAGCTCGTCGCGCTGATCTCCGGTCCGCTGCTCCTTTCCCCGCTCCACGCACAGGATGCGCCGGTTCCCGCACCCGTCCCGGCAGTGCCTGCCCCGGCTCCCGCACCGCTGCCCGCCACGCCGAATCCCCCTGAAATCCAGCCGGATGGCAACGTCGGCCCCGCCGTGGACATGATCACCCCGGTGCCCGCTCCGGAGATCGCCTTCGGCACCCAGGTGGAGGGGATGGCATCCCTGCCGGAGAACATCAAACTCACCAACAACGGACTGGAAGGCAACGTGAAGGACAAGATCCGCGCCCGCGGACCGGTGAAGCTGACCGGAGACAACGGGCTGGAGATTTTCGCCGACAGCGCGGTGCTGGACATGGTCGCGAAGTCCATCACCTTCGAGGGCAACGTCACCCTCTATCAAGGCAATCTCGCCCAGAAAGGGGACCGCACGGTTTATTTCTACGAGACCAAGCAGCTCGACACCACCGGCCTGCGCGCCTCGGTCGATCCCATTTTCCTCGAAGCCGGAAAATTCCAGGTCCAGACCATCAACGGCAAGCAGGTCTTCGTGGGGGAGGACGCCGGGATCACGACCGACGACTCCCAGGACCCCAGCTACTGGGTGCGGGCCGGTCAGACGAATGTCTATCCGGGGGAAAAGATCGTCTTCCGGAACATGAAGCTCTACGCGGGGGACACGCCCGTGTTCTGGCTGCCCTACCTCAGCCAGCCCCTCGACTCCGAACTGGGCTACCATTTCATCCCCGGAGCCCGGACGAACTGGGGTCCCTACCTGCTCAACAGCTACGGCATCATGCTGGGCGGGGATGAGTCCACCGGGGCGGATCCCTGGTTGCTCTCGAAATGGCATTTCGACTTCCGCGCCCGCCGGGGTGTGGGGTTCGGCCTCGCCCTGAAGGATGCCACGGACACTTCGAACACCAACATCACGGGCCTCAGCCTCTACTATCTGAACGACCTCAACCCGGACATCTCCCGCTCCGGGGTGAACCGGAACTCCGTGAACGAGGACCGCTACCAGCTCCAGTTGAAGCAGCGCTTTCCATTTGAAGTCCCCGACCAGGCGGAATGGCACGCGGACGCCAACCTGACCTTTCTCAGCGACCTCTACTATCTGGAGGACTTCGACCCGAAAAACTATGGTGAGGATCCTTTCCCGGACAACACGCTGGGCATCTTCCGCCGGGATGAGAAATCCCTGCTCTCCCTCTACGGGCGCTTCCGCCTGAATGATTTCTACCGGACGGACACCCGCCATCCGGAAATCGCCTACGACCAGGCGCGCGGCCCGTTGTTCGGGCTGCCGATCCTGCACGAGGGCAGCACGTCTTTCTCGGTCCTTGGTGACCAGACATCCGATGTCCGGAAAAATTCGATCATCCGGCCGCTTCTGGATGGCCCGGTGGGTGACCGCCCGCGCTACCTCAGCCAACTGGGCGGCTACGAGCTGATCCTGGCCCGCCAGATCCTCGCCTATCAGGACGCCGGGGGGGCGGTGAACCTAGCCAAGGCGGATGCCCTCCGCCACCAACTGATCGACACCGGCTTCACCCGCCTCCACACGTTCCATGACTTCTCGATGCCGATGAACTTCGGCGGCTGGCTGAGCTTCGTCCCGCACGCCGGCATCGGCTACACCCGCTACGACTCCGTGGACGGCCCGGCCAGCAACTTCGACCGGATGATCTACCACCTCGGCGCGGAGGCGTCGCTGAAGTTCTCCAAGGACTATGTCTCCATCCAGAACCACAAGTGGGGCATCGACGGCCTGCTCCACGTCCTCCAGCCCTACGCGAACTGGTCGCTCCTCTCCGCGGATGAACTGGACGAGCTGCAGCCGAAGATCGACCGCCTCACCTTCACCACCCGCCCGCGGCCGCTCTCACCGAACCGCTACACCGCCATCGATGACTTCCAGGACTGGAACACGCTCCGGCTGGGTGCGAGGAACCGGCTGATCACCAAGCGGGACGGCCAGTCCTACGAGTGGCTGTTCCTGGACACCTACATGGACACCTTCCTGGAGGATGAGCAGTCCGGCAGCAGTTTCTCCAACCTCTACAACGACCTCGGCTGGAGACCCCTGCCATGGATGACGGTGAACCTGGAAACCCAGTTCCCGCTGTTCGACGGAGGATCGGGCTTCACCGAGTTCGCCACGTCGGTGACCTTCCAGGCGACCCAGGACTTCTACTTTTCCATCGGCTACCGGACGCTGGACAACCACCCGGTGTTCCAGGACTCCAACCGCATCGATCTCCGCACCTACACCCGCATCGCGGAGAACTGGGGTGTCGGCACGAAACACATCCTGGAACTGGATGACAACACGCTGGAGGTCCAGCAATACACCCTCCACCGCGATCTCGGAAAATGGATCGCCGGAGTGGGAATCACCCACCGGGACAACCGCCTGAAAGACGAGTTCGGCATCATGTTCAGCCTCACTCTGCGCGATTTGCCGTCGGCCTCCTTGCCTTTCACCCTTGATGCGGAATAATCCGGGCGTGACCCCATCCCAGACTCCGCTCCTCGACGCGCTGAAGTGGCGCTATGCCACGAAAAAGTTCGATCCCACCCGCCGCATTCCGGAGGAGATCTGGGAGACGCTGGAGCATTCACTTTCGCTCACTCCATCCTCCTTCGGGCTCCAGCCGTGGCAGTTCCTCGTCATCGGCAATCCTGAGATCCGCGCGGCCCTGCGCACCGAATCCTGGGGTCAGGCCCAGTTGACGGACGCCTCCCATCTGGTGGTGTTCACGGTGAAGAAGAATCTGGGCGAGGAGGACATCAGCCGCTGGGTCGCCCGGCTGGCGGAAGTCCAGTCCACCCCGCTGGAGGTCCTCGCACCGCTCCAGTCGATCATCTCCGGCTTCGTCGCACCGATGGATGACGACCAGCGGCGGGCGTGGAACACCCGGCAGATCTACATCGCCCTGGGCCAGTTCATGGCCGCGGCCGCCGTCCTCGGCATCGACACCTGTCCGCTGGAAGGGATCAATCCGGCGGGATATGACCGGGTGCTGGGCCTGGAGGAAACCGACTACGCAACCGTTGTCGCCTGCGCGGCGGGATACCGCGCGGAGGACGACCGCTACGCCAGCATGCCCAAGGCCCGTTTCGCCCGCGAGGCGGTGATCCGCCACATCTGAACCCCACGCCTCAGATCGTCGGCGCCGCCGGCTCCTTGATGCCCAGCATTTTCCAAACGTCTTTCATGATCCGCATCGCCACCTCGCCCATCGGACCGTAGGATTTCCGCTGGGCGTTGATGCCGATGTTGATGGAAGGCATCCTGCGGGTGATCCCCGCCTCGGTGGGAACATCCGCCTCACCCACTTCCACCATGAGCCTTTTCCTCACCTCCGCTTCCGCAGCCTCATCCGAAGGCAGCTTCAGCTTTGCGGCGAGACCGGTGTCTTTCACGGCGTCACGCAGGATGGCACCCTCCAGCAACCCGGCCTTGATCTTCGCGGCCAGCTCCGTGCGCTTCTCTTCCGGCAGTTCTTCATTCAGAACCAGCGGAACCCATACTTTCTTCGGCCGGTTCTCCCGGTAGTTCCACAACGCGAATCCTCCGCCCAGCCCGAACAACAGCGCTCCCACCACCGCAATCACGATCCATCGTTGCATAGGGAGCTTCTACGCATCTCCGATTCCCTCTCCAAGCTGAAATCCATGGAATACCCGCCCACCACCGCCACCGTCGATACCCTGCCGAACGGCTTCACGGTCATCCTCGATCCGGATCCCGCCGCCCCCGTGGTGAGCGCGCAGATCTGGGTGGAATCCGGCAGCGTGCATGAAGACCGCCACCTGGGGAGCGGGCTGTCCCATTTCCTGGAGCACATGGTTTTCAAAGGCACCCGTGACCACAGCGCGGATGAACTGGCGGACACCGTGCAGGCCGCCGGAGGGCACTGGAATGCCTACACCACCTTCGACCGGACGGTGTACTACATCGACGGACCGTCCGAATCCCTGGCCACCTTCCTCAAAACCCTGACCGGGCTGGTGTTTTATCCGACGATCCCGCAGACCGAGTTCGAGCGGGAAAAGGACGTGATCCGGCGGGAGATCGACATGGGTCTGGATGATCCGGACAACGCCTCCACGCGCCTGCTGCTGTCCACCGCCTTCACCCGGGACCCGCGGCGGCACCCGGTGATCGGCCACCGCCATCTGTTCGACACGCTGACCCACGAGGACATGCTGGACTACCACCGGACGCGCTACACACCAGACCGGGCCTTTTTGGTCATCTCGGGGGACTTCGATCCCGCGGAAGCGCTCCGGCAGATCACGGAACTGACGGCGGACCGGACGGTCTCGGCCGGGCGGGATCCGGTCGTGCCGCAGGACAACCTGCAGCTCGGCCCGCGGTTCGCCCGCGAAACCTTCGCCATCCCCACCAGCCGCATCTCCCTGGCGTGGAAATCCCCCGCCCTCGACCATGCGGACTCCCCCGCCTTCGACCTGCTGGCCGCCATCCTAGGGCGCGGCCGTTCATCCCGCCTCCACCTCGCCCTGCGGGAGCGGAAGGAACTCGCGCTGGAAATCTCCGCCTACGCCTGGACCGGCCCCGGCCACGAAGGGATCTTCGGCGTCAGTGCGGATGCGGCGTTGGAAAACCGGGATGCCCTCATCGAGGCAATCCACCATGAGCTTTCCCTGATCCCGGACGCGGATCTGGAGGAAGATCTGGCCAAGGCGAAACGGCAGACCGCCACCAGCCAGTTCCGCTCCCTGACCACGGCATCCGGCCGGGCGTCCGATCTGGCGTCCAACTGGCATGAAACCCGCGACCTGGATTTCACCCGGCGCTACCTCGCCCAGATCCAGCAGGTGACGGCGGATGATGTCCGCCGTGCGGCGGCCACCCTGACCCGGGACCGCGTGACCCTCACCCTGCTCGACCCGGAAGGCTCGCCCGCCCCTGTGCGCCACTCGAAGTCCACCCAGGCGAAGGCTGCCATCGAAACCTTCACCCTCCCCAACGGCCTGCAGATCGCCCTGTTGCCGGACCACCGGGTGCCGCTCATCCACCTGCAGGCTGCCATCCGGGCAGGACTGCCGTCGGAAACCCCCGCGACCAACGGCATCAACCAGTTGCTCGCCTCCAGCCTGCCGAAGGGCACGGCCACCCGGAGCGCGGAGGAAATCGCCCGCACCCTGGAGTCCATCGGCGCATCCATCGGAGCCAGTGTGGGGAACAACGCCCTGCTGGTTTCCGCAGGGGGGCTTGCCCCGGATTTCCAGACCATCGCGGAAGTTTTCGCGGAGGTCATCCAAAGGCCGTCACTGCCGGAAGACGCCATCGCACGGGAAAAGGCCAGCCAGCTCGCCGCGCTGGAGGAAGCCCTGCAGGATCCGCTCCACACGGGCTTCTCCCAACTCCGGCAGCTCGCTTTCCAAGGGGAGGGCTACGGACTCGATCCGCTCGGCAGCCTCGCCAGCCTGCCGCAACTCGGCCGTGCCGAACTGGCGGTCCATCATGCCAGGCACTTCACCGCCAGCAACATGACGCTCGCCATCGCCGGTGACTTTGACCCGGAACGGGCGAAATCCATCCTTTCCTCCGCCTTCACCGGGCTTCCTTCCGGGGAGGCATGGACGCCTCCGGGCAACCTTCCGGCCACCGGCCAGGAAGCCACCGCGCACCTGCCGAAGAAGCAGGCGGTGCTGGCCATCGGCTTTCCGGGAGCTTCGGTCACCAGCGCGGACCGCTACGCGCTCTCCATGATCCAGGAATACGCGACGGACATGGCGGGTCCGTTGTTCACCCGCATCCGGGAGGAACTCGGCCTGGCCTACCGGGTGGGTGCCACCCAGTTCCTCGGATTCGATGCCGGGTATTTCACCTTCTACCTCGCCACTTCCCCGGAACAAGCGGAGTTCGCCAGCCGCGAACTGATGGCCGAGATCGAAAAGATCGCCGAACATGGGATCCCGGAGGACGCTTTCGGGCGGGTCCGGGCCACCGTGCTGAGCAGCCTCGCCATCCAGCAGCAGTCACCCGCCTCGACCGCCCGGCAGGTCGCGCTCGACCTGTTGTTCGGACAGGAGGCGGAGCAATTCCGGAAGCAGGCGGCCATCTACAAGGAGCTGGAACCTGATAAGGTGAAGGAAATCGCCGCACGGCTGCTGTCCGCCGCCCCCGTCAGGATCACGGTCCTCCCGGAAGCGGCGGGCGGCTGATCCCCGCCCATTCCGTTTCCCATTTCAAAAGTTGGACGTCCGCCGCCGGACGTTCATATTCCCCCCATGCCCACCCCCGAACCGGACGCCCGATTCAACGAATTCGTCATTCTCCAGGCCCAGAACGCGGGCCTGTTCCTGGGACAGATCCCGAATCCGGTTTCCGGGGAAAAGGAAGTGAACCTGCGGGCGGCGAAGTCCGTGATCGATTCGCTGGAGATGCTGGAGAACAAAACGCAGGGCAACCTCACCGCGACCGAGTACCAGCTCCTCAAAATGGCGCTCAACAACCTGCGCCCCCTTTACGAGGCCGCGGAGGATGAGTGATCCTTCTTTCCCTTCGGACTAAAACCTGAAAACCATCCACTTATCCATGTTCACCCCTTTCCAAATCGGCAATGTCCCGGTGGGCGGCCCCGCCCCGTTTTTCATCCTCGGCCCGTGTGCGCTGGAGTCCGAGGAATTCGCCTGGGACATGGCCAGATCCCTCAAGGAAATCGCCGACCGGACGGGCATCCACTTCATTTTCAAGGCGTCCTTCGACAAGGCGAACCGGACCTCCGTTTCGTCGTTCCGCGGCCCGGGGGTCGAGGAAGGCTGCCGGATCCTCGGTGAAATCAGCCGGGAGCTCGGCGTGCCGGTGACGACGGACATCCACAACGAGGCCCAGGCGGAGATCGCCGCCGCCCACATCGACCTGCTGCAGATCCCCGCCTTCCTGTGCCGCCAGACGGACCTGCTGGAAGCGGCCGCGAAGACCGGGCGGGCGGTGAACGTCAAGAAAGGGCAGTTCCTCGCGCCGCTCGACACCGTCAACATCGCCAACAAACTGCGATCGTTCGGCTGCGAGAAGTTCCTCCTCACGGAGCGGGGCACCACCTTCGGCTATAACAACCTGGTGGTGGACATGCGCTCCCTCTACTGGATGCGGGAAGAGGGCCTGCCGGTCATTTTCGACGCCACGCACTCGGTCCAGCGTCCGGGCGGCCTGGGTGGAGCGACCGGCGGTGACGGCGTGCTGGCACCGGTCCTGGCCCGTGCGGCGGTGGCCACCGGCGTGGATGGCCTGTTCATGGAGGTCCACTCGGACCCGGCGAACGCGGTGTCGGACGGCCCGAACCAGATCCCGCTCGAATTTATCGAAGACCTGCTCGTCAAACTGATCTCGATCCATCACGCTTCCCACTGATCCCGCCACCCCTTTTGCGTTCCGTCCTTCCAGCCCTGCTGCTTCTCGTCCCCGGCATCCTCGCCGCGGAGGAGGCACCCCGCTCCGGCTCGGTGCGCTCCCTTCTTCCCGGGAAGCCGGGCGCGGAGGAATCCTCTTCGCCCATTCCAGCCATCTCCGTGCTGCCGGACGGAAGCATCCTGGAGAAGGTCATGTTCCCCCGCTACGACCGCAACCGGAAGATCACCAGCGTGCTGAGATGCGAGAGAATGATCCTTGTTTCCTCCGAAATCATCTCCGGAAAGGACGTTCTGATCGAGGCGTTCAATCCGGACCGGTCGGTGAAAGGCCGGCTCAACCTGATGAATGCGCTCTACGACCAGAAAAAGAGCCTGCTGCATGCGGATGAAAAGGTCGTCATCACCTCCGAACGGGTCGTCGCCGAAGGCACCGGCCTGATCTACGCCCTGGACCGCCACAAGGGCTTCCTGAAAGGCCCCGCCTCCACCACCATCTCCAACCCACCCTCCACCGCCATGAACTCCTCCCGGCCGAAGTTCCGCGCCACCGCGCTCCTCGGCGCGGCCATCCTCCCGCTCGCCGCCCAGACCCCCAAGGCTCCCGGCCCGCTGCCGGAAGATGCCGCGCCCATGGCCGCCGACGCGGCGGAAGCGACCAAGAACGCGCGCAACGACCTGCGCTCGATCCTCCAGGCGTCCGAAGAGGCGAACAAGGCGACCGCACAGTTCCTCGAGGAAGCGGACCTGCTGGCCGCGAACGACGCCGCGCCTGCCGAGAAGGTGCAGCTCCCCAGCCCCCCGGAAATCAAGTCAGGTGAGGAAGCCACGGTCATCAACTGCCAGGGAGGCATCTACCTGGACCCTGACCTGACACCGACCAGCGCGGTTCTCGTCTATCTGAAGGGCGTGACGGTCAAGAATCCGCAGATCAACCTGAAAGGCGCGAACGAACTGAAGGTTTTCTTCGACCGGAAGCCCGAAGACCCGAACAAACCCAAAAAGACGCCTACCGCCGACGCTGACAAAAAGGATGAGAAAGCGAATTTCGGAGGTGTGAACCTCGGTGATCCGCGGAAGATCGTCGCCACCGGTGCGGTGGCCATCGAGATTCCCGGCAGGAATGGAAAGGAGTCCATCATGGCAAGCGCCAGCTACTTCAGCTACGATCTGGTCACCGGTGACATCGTTCTGCGCGGCGGATATGCATGGATCATCCAAGGGACATCCATGATGCAAGCCAAGGATCCCAACGCCGGCATCTATATCAAGAAGGATATGACCTTCACCACGGATAACTCCCCATTCGAGCAGAAGTTCGTGGTCCCACAGAAGAAGTGAGTCCCTCCCCCAACGCCTGATATTTTCCCCAATGCACGATCCCGGCTCGACCTGCTCCAACGCCAAGGACTCCCTGCTTTTCGCCTCCGGGCTGCGCAAGACCTACTCAGGCCGCGCGGTGGTGGATGGTGTCTCCATCTCGGTGAAGCCGCGCGAGATCGTCGGCCTGCTCGGCCCGAATGGTGCGGGCAAGACGACTTCCTTCTACATGATCGCCGGACTGGTCCCACCGGACGCGGGTTCGGTCAGCTTCAACGGCCACGACATTTCCCGCCTGCCGATGCACCGGCGCGCGCGGCTGGGTCTGGGCTACCTGCCGCAGGAGGAGTCCGTGTTCCGCAAGCTCTCCGTTCTGGACAACCTGCTGGCCATCCTGGAAACGCGCCCGAACCTGAACCGGAAGCAACGGCTCGAACGGGCGCACGACCTGCTGGAACGGTTCAAGATTTCCAAACTGGCGAAGTCGCTGGCGATCACCCTCTCCGGTGGTGAGAAACGCCGTCTGGCGATCGCCCGCTCGCTCTGCACCGATCCCTCCCTGCTGATGCTGGACGAGCCGTTCGCGGGCATCGACCCGATCGCGGTGGAGGACATCCAGCGGATCGTCCGCGAACTGCGGGAAAGGGACGGCCTGGCCATCCTGATCACGGACCACTCGGTGCGGGAAACGCTCACCATCACGGACCGGGCGTTCCTGATCCATGACGGACGCGTGATCCTGGAGGGCGCCTCCGATGAACTGGTGAACGACCCGATCGCCCGGAAGTACTACCTGGGCGAGGGCTTCAGCATGTGAGCCTCAGAAGGCGTCCGCGATCTCATCCAGCGAGGCGCAGACGCGTGTCGCCAGCGAGAAGTCGAGGCAGGCCGTGACCCGGTTCGGCACCGCCCAGACGGGGATGCCCGCCGCGTTCGCCGCCTTGATGCCATTGAGCGAGTCCTCGATGACGAGGCATTCGTCCGCCGCGAGGCCGAGCCTGCGGATGGCTTCCAGATACAGGTCCGGGGCGGGCTTGATCCGCTCCGCGTCGCCACGGCAGACGACCGTCTCGAACCAGCCGGTGAGATCCAGCCGCTCCAGCCATCCGTCCACCCAGTGATGGGAGGAACTGGAGACCACGGCGGTCCGGATGCCCTGCGCCTTCAGCTTTCCGAGCAAGGCCACGGCACCGGACATGGGCCCCTCATCCGCCAGGTCACGGACGATTTCCTCCTGCCTGCGGCGGTCGAGGTCATGCCAGTCGAAGGCGGAGCCGGTCAGCTCCTCCAGATGGGTCTTCGGCGACCAGGTGGCGAAGTCCGAGCCGATGCACTGGGTGTAGATTTCCAGCGGCAGCGGGTGACCATTTGAAATAAAAGTGCGGTGCCACGCATCATAGATCGCCCACTCCGTATCCACGAGCACCCCATCGAAATCGAACAATACCGCCGCAATCGCCATGCCCGTTGTTTCGCCCCGTCCGCCCGCCCCGGCAAGCCGATATCCGGTTCTTGCCCTCCGTCCCATTCCGTGCTAGCCGTTCCTGCGATGGCCCGCCGCCTGAAAGCGTTGTTCATGCTCCTGATCCTCGGGCTGGTTCTGCCCGCGGCGGGATCACCACAGCGTTTTTGCACGCGCACGCAGACGTTCATGGAACATGACTGCTGCAGCCAGAAAAAGGACTGCTCCCACTGCCCGGATGAAAAAGCTCCGGCGGATCCGTCCTGTGTGGCCACCGCCAAGGTGGTGCCGGACGGGGTCCATCCGGACCACCAGCCGTCACTCCCGGCCCTGTTCGCGGTGCCGCTGCCATCCTTTTCCCTGCCGGATCCGGTGGAAATCGGCGTGACCCTCTGCCTGAATGCCTCCTCCCGTGACCGTGCCCCACCCGGGGAACCGGCGCGGCTTTATCTGACCCATCGGTCGCTGTTGATCTGAAACGTGCGGGATTTTACCCGTCCACCCCGTATCCGTTGTTCCGGAAACGGCTTCGTTTCACCATTCTCCCAGCGACTTCATGTCTGAAATCCATTCCCAACTTTCCACCCTGAGCCAACCGGCGGCACCCGAGGCCGGCGGAGCCGCCCGTGCGCGCCGCACCGCGCTGCTGCTGCCACTGGCCATCCTGGCGGGCTTCGTCCTCCTTTTCCTGCTTCTTTTCCGTGACCGGTTGATCCCGGCGACGGTCGTACGGGTCACTCCGGCAATCGCGGTCGAGGAGAAATCCTCCACGGCCTCCCCCGCTTCCGCCAAGTCCGGCAGGATGATCTTCCAGGCGTCCGGCTGGATCGAGCCGGATCCCCTGCCGATCAAGGCCACCGCCCTGACCGACGGGGTCGTGGATCAAGTGAACGTCCTGGAGGGCCAGACCGTGAAGAAAGGCGACCTGCTGGCCACTCTCATCGAGGCGGACGCCAAGCTGGAGGTGACGGAAGCCACCGCCGAGCATGAGATGGCGAAAGCCGAGTTCGAGGCGCACTGCACGAACACACAGATCACGCTGTCGCAACTGGAGGCGGAAAGAGCCGGCCAGGCCGCCGACCAGGCGAATGCGGACGAGGCGGCGGAAAGGCTCCGCAGGTTCGAGCAGGCGGAGACGAGTTCCGTGGAACTGGAGCGGATCAATGCCCGGTTCGAGAACTCCCGCCGCCAGTCCGCCCTCACCGCACGCAAGGCGAAGATCGAGGAGATGACGCACCAACTGACGAAGATCGCCTACGAGGCGGCCGCGATGCTGGCGAAGGTCCATACCGCCGAAGCGGCGCTGGAGAAGGCAAAGCTGATGCATTCCCGGACCCGCATCACCGCGCCGGTGGATGGACGCGTGCTCCGGCTGACCGCCGCCCCCGGGCAGAAGAAGATGCTGATCATGGAGGAAGAGGACAGCTCCACCATCGCGGTGCTCTATGATCCGGCCCATCTCCAGGTGCGGGTGGATGTGCCGCTGGCGGATGCCGCCGGACTGAGCGTGGGCCAGAAGGCGAAGGTGCGCTGCAACCTGTTGCCGGACCAGGTCTTCGAAGGCGAGGTGACCCGCATCACCGGTGAAGCGGACCTCCAGCGGAACACGCTGCAGGCGAAGGTGCGCATCACCGCGCCGGATGACCGGCTGCGGCCGGAGATGCTGTGCCGCGTCGAATTTCTGGATACCGCGACGGCATCCGGACCGTCCGGTGAGGCGACCTCCGTCGCGGTCTATGTCCCGGACAATGCCCTCAAGGAAGGTGCGGTGTGGGTCTGCGATCCGGACACGAAACGCGCGTCCCGCAGGCAGGTTGTCTCCTCCGGCAGCCGGGAAAATCTCCACCGCATCGACCAAGGAATCCTCCCGGGTGAATGGGTCATCCTCGACCCGTCCGGCCTGCGGGAAAACCAGCGTCTCCACCCACGGCAAAAACCCTGAGCCATCCGCACCATGTCCAACCCACCTCTCATTTCCTGCCGGGGCATCACCAAGTCCTACAAAAAGGGCACCAGTCTGGTGACGCCTCTGGAGAAGCTGGATCTGGATGTCCCGCGCGGCGAGTTCCTCGCGCTGATGGGACCTTCCGGCTCCGGCAAGACCACCCTGCTCAACCTGATCTCCGGGATCGACTCGCCGACGGCAGGCACCCTCACCATCGGCGGCACGGACATCTCCACCCTCAACCGCCGCCAGCTCACGAAATGGCGGGCGGCCAATGTGGGCTACATCTTCCAGCTCTACCACCTGGTGCCGGTGCTGACCGCCTTCGAAAACGTGGAGCTGCCGCTGTTGCTTTCCCCGCTGTCGAAAAAGGAACGCCGCGCGAAGGTGGATGCCGCGCTTTCACTGGTGGGTCTGGCGGACCGCAGCCACCACAACCCGGGCGAACTGTCCGGCGGGCAGGAGCAACGCGTCGCCATCGCCCGCGCCCTGGTGGCTGACCCGGCGCTGCTGGTGGCGGACGAACCGACCGGCGACCTCGACCGGGAATCCGCCAACCACATCCTCAGCCTGCTCCGCGCGCTGGCCCGGGACCATGGCAAGACCATCGTGATGGTCACCCATGACCCCAACGCTGCGGCGGCGGCGGATCGTACGCTGCATCTTGAGAAGGGTGTCCTGCTGGAAGGCGGAGATCACTCCGCATCTTCCGCCGATGCAGGATCCAAGCCACAGGATGCAGGATCAAACTCCGCATCCCTCCATCCTGCATCCTGAATCCCGCATCCTGGATCGTTCTTCATGTTCAATCTCATCCCACTCGCATGGAAGCAGCTCAGCCGCCACCGGCTGCGGACGCTGCTGACCATCCTCGGCGTGGCCTCCGGCATGTTCCTTTTCACCGCGGTGGAAACGCTGCAGCGCTCGCTCGCCGCCGCGACGGAGGAAACCGCGGCGGACACGACCTTGGTCGTCTATCGGGAAAACCGATTCTGTCCCGCGACCTCACGGCTGCCGGAACACTATGTGAATGAGATCCGCCGCATCCCCGGAGTGCGTGAGGCCATCCCGATCCAGATCATCGTCAACAACTGCGGGGCCAGCCTGGACGTCATCACTTTCCGCGGGGTGCCGGAAGGCCAGCTCACGAAGTTCGCGCCCGAGATCAAGCTGGTCGAAGGCACACAGGCGGAGTTCGACAAGCGCGACGACGGAGCCTTGCTCGGCGAGCAGTTCGCCCGCCGCCGTGGCCTGAAGCCGGGCGACAAGTTCGATGCCGTGGGCATCACGGTGCACGTGGCCGGCATCATCACCAGTCCCTTCGCCCAGGACAACAACGTGGCTTATGTGAAGCTGCCTTTCCTGCAGCAGGCCTCCCGCACCGGACTGGGCGTGGTGACGCAATTCAACGTCCGCGTTGAAACATCCGCGGATCTGAAGCCGGTCTCCAAGGCCATCGACGAACGATTCAAGTCCGACCAGCAACCTACGAACACGCGGCCGGAGAAAGCCTTCTTCGCGGAGACGGCGGGGCAGCTTATCGAGCTGATCGGCTTCACCCGCTGGCTCGGCTTGGGAGCGGTGCTCGCGGTCATCGGCCTGGTGGCGAACTCGATCCTGCTGGTGGTCCGCGGCCGGGTGAAGGAGAACGCGGTGCTCCGCACGCTGGGCTATCCCTCCCGCGCCATCCTTTTCCTGGTGATGAGCGAAGGAGGACTGCTCGGTCTGCTGGGAGGCTTCACCGGCACCGCGCTGGCCTGGGGATTCCTGCGCTGGCAGAGCTTCACCCTGGGCAGCGAGGGCCACACGCTGGCCGTCCGACCGGATCTCATCACCGCCGCGTATGCCGTCGCAGCAGCCTTGGCGCTGGGTGTGATTGCCTCGATCTATCCCGCGTTCCAAGCGATGCGGCAACCGATTGTCAAAAGCCTCAGAGGATGATGCAGGTTTCAGGATTCAAGATGCAGGATGAAGATTACTTATCAGACCTATGAGCTATCGGGATCTGGATATCTATCAGTTGGCCCGGGAGCTTTCCGTGAAGATCCATCGGATGACGTTGCAGGATCTGCCGCGGTTCGAACTTTACGAGGAGGGTTCGCAAATCAGGCGTTCGGTGAAGTCGATCCGCTCAAATCTGGTCGAAGGCTACGGGCGGCGTCGCTACAAGGCGGATTTCATCAAGTTTCTGGTGTATGCCCATGCCTCCTGCGACGAGACGCTCGATCACATCGAATGCCTCCACGAAACCGGATCTCTGGTCTCCGAAGATCTTTATTCCGAACTGAAAGCTGACTGTGAACTTCTGGGTGCCAAGCTGAACCGTTTCATCCAATCCGTCGAAAAATCCCATCGCTCCGAATGATGCTCTTCATCCTGCATCATGTGACCTGCATCCTGTAACCTGAACCCCGCATCTCTTCCTTTGCTCCCCCTCACCTACGCCATCCGGAATCTGTTCCGTGACAAGTCCCGCCTCGCACAGACCGTCGGCGGGAGCGCGCTCGTCGTGCTGCTGGTGATGGCCGCGGCCGCGCTCAATGGAGGGATGAAGCAAGTTCTTTCCGCTTCCGGCTCAGCGCGCAACGCGATCCTGCTGGGAGCGGGCAGCGAGGAGTCCATCCAGCGCAGCGAGATCGCGGAGCGCACGGCGGGCATCGCCAGTGCGGCGGTGGCGGGTGTTTCGCAGACGCTCGGCAGTCCCGCTGTCTCAACGGAGATCCACTACATGACCTACCTGGAAGTGGCGGGGAAATCCAAGGCGCAGGCGCTGTTCCGCGGGGTCACTCCGGCGGCGCTGCAGGTGCACCCGGAGGTGCGCCTGCTGGAAGGCACCTTCCCCCAAGCCGGAGAGGTGATGGTGGGGAAGTTGGCCTTCCGCAAGCTGGGACTGAAGCCCGGAGATCTCACCCCGGGGACGTCCGCGCTGCTCGACGGCTCCCATGTGACCATCTCCGGTGTTTTCGCCGCACCGGGCACGGTGATGGAATCGGAGATCTGGGCGCCGCTGTCCGACATCCGGATGCTGGCGCAGCGCGAAACGGTGTCCTGCGTGGTGCTGCGGCTGGATGATCCGGATGACTTCGCCGAAGCGGATCTGTTTTCCAAGCAGCGGCTCGATCTGGAACTGACCGCGCTCCGTGAGTCCGACTACTACGCCCACCTGGCGAACTTTTTCAAACCGCTGCGGATCATGACATGGATCACCGCGGGGCTGGTCGCCGCCGGGGCGATCTTCGGCGGGTTGAACACGCTCTACGCCGCCTTTGCCTCGCGCATCAAGGAACTGGCGACGCTGCAGGCCATCGGCTACACGCGCACGGCCATCCTCGCGAGCCTGATCCAGGAAAGCGTGCTGGCCAGCCTCACCGGCACGCTGGTCGCATCGGCGGCGGCGCTGGTGCTGCTGGATGGCCGGACGATCCCGTTTTCCATCGGTGCGTTCACGGTGACCATCACGCCGGGCATCGCCCTGCTGGGCATCGTCACGGGTGTGCTGCTGGGCATCGTCGGGGCACTGCCACCTGCTTTCCGCTGCCTGAAACCCCCTCTCCCCTCCGCCCTGCGCTCCTGAATAAACCGCTGCAATCCCCGCAAACCTCCACTAGCTTCCTTCCATCCACCGCGCCATGAAACCTTTCTTCCGATACCTTTCCTCCGCAATCCTCCCGGCCTGCGCCATCCTCCTTTCTTCCTGTGAAAAGAAAGCGGAGACCCAGGCGGAGGCCACCCCGGCCATTTCGCTGGATACCTATTTCACCGCGACCGCCCCTGCCGACGCCCAGGCAATCAGCTCCGTCCGGACCTCCGCGAAACCGGGCGATTCCGTGACCCTCACCGGTCTGGTGATGGGCCGTGAGAAGCCGTTCGTGGAGGGGCGCGCCGCATTCATCCTCGGTGATCCGGCGAAGATCACCCCGTGCAACAAGATGCCAGACGATCACTGCAAGACCCCATGGGACGCGTGCTGCGACACTCCGGAAGCAAAGCGGGAAGGCACCGCCACCGTCCAACTGCTGGGGGAGGACCAGCGGGTCCTCAAGCGATCCATCAAGGGCGAGCACGGCCTGAAGGAACTGAGCACCGTGACCCTGACCGGCACCGTGGACAAGTCCTCCACCCCGGAGGCGCTGATCATCAACGCGACCGCGCTCCATGTGGCGGAGTGAGATTGACGAATCGCCTCGCACGCCGCGCGGGATGTGATTGAATCCCGGCGATGAATCCACCCGCGCTCCCTCCGCAGCCGCCGTCCTACCAGATGATGCAGGATGCCAGCCACCTGCGGATGCTTTCCATCGGCTTCTATGTGTATGCCGGCCTGACCGCGTTTTTCTCGCTCTTCGCGCTGCTCTACATGGGGATCGGCGGAGCGATCATGAGCGGGAAGATCCCGATGTCGCCGAAGGGGGCCACCCCGCCTCCGGGAGGGTCGTTTCCCGATCAGATGATGGGAGGATTTTTCTTCGGATTCGGGTTGGTGTTTTTTCTCATCATCATCGCGATGGCCGTGCTCAGTCTGCTCACCGCCCGCTGGGTTTCGGCGAGGAAGTATCCCGTATTCTGCCTGGTGATCGGCGGGTTGGCGTGCCTGAACATGCCGCTCGGCACCATCCTGGGGGTCTTCACGTTCATCGTGCTGCTCCGGCCATCCGTCCAGGAGCTGTTCCGGGCCGGACCGGAGCGGAACAACTTCGTGCATCACTGACGCGGCACGGCGGAGCACGCTCTCTTCAGGCACTCCAGCAGCACCCGGCAGTCGCCGAGCGCTCGGTGTTCCCCGCCACCCGGCACCCCCAACGCCTCCGCCAGCACAGGGAGGCCGTATTTGCTCCGGCCCGGCAGCATCCTTTTGAAAACGGGGATGGAACATTCCAGTGGGAAACCGAACCCGAGCGAGCTCCGGCGTGCTCCCGCATCCAGGAACCTGCTGTCAAAGCCGGCATTGTGGGCGAACATGACGTTTCCACCGAGGAACGCGTGGACTTCCCGCAGCACCGCATCCAGCGGCCTGCCATGGGCATGCAGCATCCTGCCGGTGATGCCCGTCAGTTGGGTGATCCGCCATGGCACCGCCCCTGAAATCCTTACCAGGGAACTGAACTCCTCCACCACCCCGAAGCTCTCGTCCACCCGGATGGCGGCGATTTCCGTGATCTCGTTGTAGTCCGTGGAGAAGCCGGTGGTCTCGATGTCCACCACACAGAACGGTGATGCTCCAAATCTGAAATTACCTCTCATAGGTCGTAGTTGCCTTTCATTCCCGCGATTTCCTCCAGAACCATTTCCCGAAGGGCTGACGGAGCGATGACGGTCGCGGCACCGCCGAATTTCAAGACCCAACTTTTCACCTCCACCAGTTCGTTCACACGGAAGTGCACGCGCACCTTTGAAGGTGAGATTTCCTCCAGCCTCTGGCTGGGATGCCACCACCGCTCCCGCGCGATGCCCGCCCAGTAGTCCGTCAGTTCCACACACACCTCGTGCAAGGGCGCATCGGCATCGAACGGGGTCCAGATGCCGAAGGCGTGTTCATAGTGGTCCACGAAGACCGGCTCCACGAATCCCGCAGGCCGCGCCACCGCAGCAGCACCCGAGACGCGTGGCAGCGCGTAGGCCCGCTGCCCGCCCCTTTCCAGATCCTCCGCGATGAGATACCAGCACTGGTCCCGCGAGATCCACTTGTGGGGAAAAATCCTCACGGTGAATGATCCGCTCTCCTCCATCCTGCGGTAGCGGATGTCGAGGATCTGCCGCTGCAACATCGCCAGGGTGATCCGACCGTAGAGATCCGCATCCATGACGGCCTCTCCTCTAACAGCCTCGTGATGGACGGTTGTCCCGAGGTTCTGCCAGCCCGTGTTGCCGAGATCCCTGGAACCCCGGCATAGGTGCATGAGTTCGTCCCGGAGATTTCCCGCCAGTTCCGAGGAACCCAGGGCACGCAGCGCCTCATGGGCCATCACCAACGACGCGACCTCGCCCGGCCCCACGAGTTTCGTTTCCGCACGCGACGGCTCGCGCAAAGCGTAACCGTTCTTTCCAGCGTCGATGGGCCACCGCTCCGCATCCGTCAGGTGCAGGATGTAGCGCCGCACGGTGCGTTCGTTGCACTCCATTCTCTCCGCGAGTTCGTGCGCCTTCCAACGTGCGCGCTCGCGGAAGAGGGATTTGAGGAGATGGATGGCCTCGGCTTTCGGCATCTCAGAGTGCGGGCTGGTGCTTTCCCTTGTTCGCGCCGTCCGGGTGACGCGGACAAGATGCGGAGACAAGGGAGGAAAGTGATGAACTGTCCCTGCCGCAGTTTTTGCAGGTGTAGCGGGATTTTTCCTCTCCCTCATACAAGGCATGCTTCCCTTTGCTCGCGCCATCCGGGTGACGCGGGCAGGATGCGGAGGTGAGGGACTGGACGCTTGATGTGTCGCGCCCGCAGTACTTGCAGTAATATCTGGCCATAACTTCGTGGGTTGGTGGGGGTTTCAATTCAGAACCTGGAGATCCCGCAGGACTTCGATGGCGATCGAACGGTTCTTCTCCTTCACGATCCTCGGCAAGCGCAGGAGATCGATGATCCACCATGCGAAAAACCCGCCGAAGGTCGCAAGGAACAAAAGGGTGAGCCAAATCTGCCCGAGGTAGGCACGATGGAATCCCGCACCCAACAGGACGAAGGCCAGGCCCAGCGACTTCCGCCGCTTCCTGAACTCCTCCACGAAGTCAAGGCGGACCACCCCATCCATGCCGCGGATCTTCCGGAGCAGGGAATCGGGGAGTTGTTTCTGGATGAAGATCGGGATGTCGTCGTCGGTCGGTGTTGTCATGTTCGCGACGACTTCTAACCGGCGGTGGCGGACAGAAGGTGTCCGGGATGGAAAATTCCTGAGATGAGAAAATGGACCCACCAGCGGCAGCTCACCCGGCATCCTCCATCCTTGAGAGAGTCCCCACAATCTTCCTAATTTCTTCCGCAAGCAGAGATGGATCTACGGCCGATGTTCTCCGGATTCCGTAGGAAGCCCACTTGTTTTCCCTCTCATATCCGTCGAGAGGCAGCAGTGACCGCTCATCCTCTCTGAATCCGTCCAGCCTCACTTCGCCATCGCGCCTACCAAGCAATCGGAAAGCGAACGGCTCCGCGGCATCGAGATACCCGATATACCTGAGCTCCAACCGGTGGGAATGACTCTGCCAATACAGGTGCGACCGCTCGTTTCTACCATAAGCGTAGTGATATCCCGATCCTTCTCCCTCCAAGTGGGATTTGAAAAGGACGTATGTCCGGAGTTCCGCCGTGGAGCTGAAATTGACATTGGGAACCAGAATCACGGTGTGGCCTTCCTCTTTCCATCCGAAAAGGGAACCTCCGCAAAACCCGATCGGTTCGGGGGTTCGGACCATCCATTTCCGCCAGTTCTCCCAGCCCAGATTTTTCTCATGCCCGTTCAGGAAGTCTTCGAGGTCCACCGAAGGCCCTTCGTCCAGCAGGATACCCATAGGACGATCGGCTCTCGTCCCGTCCTTCTTGTGGCGGTCCGCCTGATCACGGAAAATCCAGCGCCATTCCTCCCGGTTACCGCCAAGAGTCCATTTATGGTTCGAGTATTCAGCCACGAAGTCCCCTGCTGAGAGCAATGCCCTCTGGAGCAGGATCCGGTTGTCGGGTCCGTTTCCGGTTGGAAACAGCCTCGCCATCGTATCGACATAAGACGCGAAACGCCCAGGATCGAAATTCCCTCCCTCGGTCGAGAACTCGATCAAAAATCCGATTTGCCCTCGCAGGAAGACCTGATCTTCGGCTTTGGCCAAGACTTCGGGATCGGCATTTCCCCCCCTGCGGACATCTGCTTTCAAGACCTCATCCCTCCATTGATTCTTGGACAAGCCGACAGGGCCGGGAGGTTTTTCCAACAACCGGTCATCGAGATGATAGGGCTCCAGGCCGGAGATGGCCACGGCGGCATTCCCGAATGTCCCTTGTCCAAGAGGCTCAGTGTTCCACGCGAGGTTGCGGACGAATCTCATCCAACCCACGAACGTGCTTTCATTCCACTCCGCGGGCGACGATGCATCCAGGAGCAAAAAGTGCAGCAAGCCGTGGAGCAGGAGCCATTCCTGATAAGTCATCCCGTCATGCATCCGGCCGATCCACCGATCAGAGAGGCGGTCATTCCGCTTGGCGAACCGGAAGACATTCCCACGTTCCCCCCACTCATCCATTTTCTGGATGACATCCGGATCCTCCAGCAGCTCGAGAACCGCGAAAAGTTCCCGGACACTCCGCTGGGTGAAAATCACCGACCATTCGTCTTCCGAAAGGAAACTTTGGTCGTAGACGTTTTTTATCAGACCTTCGTCCATCTTTGCTCCAGCACGGAGGGTAAGACACACGGCATTACCCGTAAAGAAGGCCAACATGGCACGATCCATGGATTGGGGATCCGATCCGGACCGCTTCCAGAAGAGATCCAGCCACTCGTTGTCCAGCTTGTGCAGCCAACCCTCAGGCAAGCCAGACCAGCCCCCTTTCTTTGCATGGTCTTCCAGCCAAGCTTTCAGCTTCTCGAAATCCGATAGCGGACGCCCCCGGCTGTTCAGACGGATATAGAGATCTCCGCTGCTGGTCTGCCCCTCAAGCTTGAGCCAACTGAATCCGGGGGCCCGATCCGACTTCAACGCCTTCCATAAGGCGGAGGCATCTTCTCCGCTGAGTTTGGAATGAAGCTCATCCAAAACCACGAGCATGCCTTTCACCGTGGGATCCGCCCGCCACGCAAGGCTGAACAAGGGGGATTCGATGAATCCTTCACTGGGCGACTGGCCCGCAACCGCGGGGACTCGCCACCGGCTGCACAGCATGTGACAGAAATCTCTGGAATGCAGGCGGCTGTCGTAGGAAAAGTGAGAAAGGGCCGACCCGGCCTCATCCAATTTCCTCGCCCGCCATGCCACATACCAATGAAGGAGGAAGAGGGTCGTAAAACGCTGCTGGCCATCATAAAGAATGATCGCGCCGCCGTTCTCCTCCCCAAAGACCAGCCCCAACTTCACGTGAGTCTTATCGGCACCATCGGGTTGCAACGAACGGACCAGATCATCCAGCAAAACCCCACGGATTTCCCCTGAAGCCTTGTCTTCCCGACCGTGCGCGTAGTCGCGCTGGATGCGGGGAATGAGGATCCGCGGGGAGATGTGCCGCCCGCCGGAATGACCGGAAAGCAATTCCCATAAAGTGATATCCGAAATCGTATTCATGGATTTTCAAAAACAGCCTCCAGGGACGTCTTGTAACCCTTGCGGTCATTGTCCGCCCACAGCATCAGATCCCCCGGATCATCGGACCAAGCCTTCAGGAAGACGCGGACGGTGGCCGGAGGGATGAACCTCTCCGGATCACCTTCGAATCCCAGGATCTTCTCCCGCTTCTGATGGAAGAAATTGTTGGAGAGTGAACTGTTTTCAGAGCGACCGAGAAGGGCGAGGTTCCACACCCTGTCCAGATCCTCCTCGATCCCGGAGGGAATGAATTCACCGATCCGGGAGGAAAGGTCATTCATCTCTTTCTTCAACTCCTCCGGGAGATCTCCGGCGGCAGGATAACCGGATGCCAGCTTTTCGAACCGCGAGATGAGTCGTCCAATTTCCTCTCCCATGTCAGACGCACCCGCTTTCGTCCGCTCCAGCAGTTTGATACATCCGTTGATCCACTCTTGCTGTTGCTCCTTGTTCGCATCTTCCGGCGAACTCCGCGCGTGGATGTGTTCCAAGCTCCAACCTTTCACCCGGGCATGCAATGAAAACGGATAGCTCATGCCTGGCGGCAGATTGCGGATGTTGAACCAGAGAAGCAGGTCCTGGATGTAATGTGAATCAGGACCGTAGATCGCGTCCTTCCAGGAGGCCGACCGTCCTCCACGGTGGATGATTTCCCGCATCCGTCCCTTCAGCCAATCTCTGAACCCCCCGCGGGTGGCGGATTTCCCTGCTTCCCACATGGAACGCAGGCTGGTTTCCCGTCCACGCGCCCAACGAAGAAAACCCACGAGATGGCGGGTGTCCCGATCGGCGAACCACTCCTGCAAGGTCAGGAAGCAGTGTCTTACCTCCAGCCAATCCCCGATGAGGCAGGCACCATCAACATGCTTCGAAACTTTCGTGAAGTAGGCGTCCCCGGCGCGACCGTCCTCTTTCGATGAAGGACGGAGCAATTCGAAGACCACAGCAATCCTGTTAGGGGCCTGTAAGGCCAGTTCTCCGGGTTTGAGGAAATGCCAGAAATCCTCGTCGTGCAGCGCCGCTTCCATCTGATCCCACTCTCCGGAAATCTCCTCCTCACTGCGCCCGCGCTCCGGGCCTCCGCCGACGGACAGGAAAAGAGCCTTGAGCAGTTCACAGGGCGTCAGGGAGATTTTCCCGCTGTTGAAGCGGATGAATTCGGAAATGGCATGCCCTCCGGCCACCTGGTACCAGATCACGTTGGTTCGCTTCAGAACGGCGGCCACCCATTCCCGTCCCCCATGCTGTTGTTTCCATGCTCCGATGGTTTTCCAAGCCTCATGAAGGTGGAAATAGTCCACCGTGTTCTTCGCTGGGTGAAGCTCCACGAAGGTATGCCAGTCTGGTATCGGTTCCATCCCGAACGGCAGGTCAAAGCTTTCAGGCCCTCCGCCAACACCATACCGTTCATAGCGGATCTCAAGAGGCGTCTCCCCATAAGCAGCCAGGATGAGATTGATGGTCGTGAGCCGTTGCTGGCCATCGATGAGTTCCCAGGAATCCCCATCGCGGTGGGCAACGACGATCGGCTGAATGCAATAGAAGACATTCGCATCCTTGGAGGTGGCTTCGTGGATATCTTCCAAAAGCTGTTTCACCTGCGGCTCCCGCCAGCGGTATCCGCGCTGATAAAAAGGGACGAGAAAGCGCCACCTCACCAAATTTTCAATTGTTCTGACTTCACCTCCCATGGTCTCGGACATTCGGTTTTGCATTGATATCCGGCGCTCTCCCGCAAGGTCCAGTCAACTCGCCCAAGCGTTTCACTTTCCTCTCCGCCTTTTCATTCCGCTCCTTGGCGGAAGGCTTCCTTCCTTTTCCGATCTTCTCCTTTTCAGCCAGCAGAGTCGCCACTTTCGTTTTCGTCGGGGAGTTCGCGAATAGCCCCGGGAACCCATTCAGAATTGTGGCTAGATATAAGGGCCATGGTATAACAATCCCGCTCCGATGAATTCACGGGACCTGTCTATCAGACGATCCCGGTCAAAATCGGTCCGGGGTTTCCATAAACCCGGCGACCGGCGCGGTTTTTGTCTCACAACAGCCCCTTGAGGATTTCCCAGATATGCCCGGCGATGATCTTTTGCCCCTCTGCGGTGGGGTGGATGCGGTCGTCCTGATTCAGTTCCGGGTTGCCGCCGACGCCTTCCAACAAAAACGGGATCAGAGCGGTTTTTTCTGTTTCCGCGACTTTCGGGAACACGGCCTTGAATGAGTCGGTGTAGTCCTGGCCCATGTTGGCGGGCATCTGCATGCCAGCGATGGCGATCTTCATGTCCGGGTTCTTCGCGCGCGCCTTGGCGACGATGCCGAGCAGGTTCTTCTCCGTCTGTTCCGGGGAGATGCCGCGCAGGCCGTCGTTGCCGCCGAGGGCGATGAGCAGGACGTCCGCGCCATCCTTGCCGAGCGCCCAGTCGATCCGGCGCAGGCCGCCGGCGGTGGTGTCTCCGCTGACTCCGGCGTTGGCGACGGTCCAGGCAAGGCCGGCATCATCGATCTTTTTCTGGATGAGGGCGGGGTAGGCTTCCGAGGTGCCGCCGTCGAGGCCGTAACCGGCGGTGATGCTGTCACCGAGGACGACGAGGCGCTTTTTTCCGCCGTTTGCATTTTGCGCCGCCGCGGTGGATACTCCCGCGCCCGTTCCGATCACCACCAGCAACGCCAACGCCAGCCATTTCATCCATGCCATCCGCCAGACTAGAATCGTCCCCAGTGGCTGTCAAACCGCCCATTCTCGAGATCCATGGATTGAAAAAGGTCCACCGCACCGCCTCCCATGAACTGACCGTGCTGCGGGACGTCCACCTGAGCCTGGAGGAGGGCGACACTCTGGCGATCATCGGGCCGTCAGGGAGCGGGAAGACGACTTTGTTAGGTCTCTGCGCCGGACTGGATGATGCCACCGCCGGGACGGTGAAACTGGACGGGCAGGCGCTCGGCGAACTTTCGCAGGATGCGCGGGCCGCGCTGCGGAACCGGCTGGTAGGCTTCGTTTTCCAGAGCTTCCAGCTCATCCCCACACTCACGGCGGTGGAGAACGTGCTGGTGCCACTGGAACTGCGCGGCGAAAGCGGAAGGCCGAAGGAGGCGGAGGAGCTGCTGCGCCAGGTAGGACTGGGCGACCGGCTGGATCACTATCCGCTGCAGCTTTCCGGCGGGGAGCAGCAGCGGGTGGCTCTGGCCCGTGCCTTCATCCACCGGCCGAAGATCCTCTTCGCGGATGAGCCGACGGGGAACCTGGACGCGGAAACGAGCGGCCCGATCGTGGAGATGCTGCTGCGCCTGAACCGTGAGGCGGGGACGGCGCTGGTGCTGGTGACCCATGATCCGGCGCTGGCGGCGAAGACGCGGCGGGTGGTGAAGATGAGCGGCGGAACCATCATCGCGGAGGAACAAAATGCCATCGACTGATCCCCGTCCGCTGCCCGGCTCCCTCATCGGCGCGCTGCTCCATCCGTGGACATGGCGGATGGCATGGCGGGACAGCCGCACCCAGCGCGTGCGCCTGCTGATTTTCTCGATGGCCATCGTTTCCGGCATCGCCGCGCTGGTGGCCATCCACTCGCTGAAGGCCAGCGTGCAGACCGGCATCGCGACCCAGGCAAAGGAGCTGCTCGGCTCCGATCTTCAGGTCTCCTCCCGCTCACCCATCGCGGAGGACGCGATCACGCGGCTGTCCGGACGGGCCACGCGGGTAGCCCGCGAGACGGCGTTTCCCTCGATGATGATTTTCCCCGCAGGGGGTGCGAAGCTGGTGCAGGTGCGCGGCATGGAGGGCGGCTATCCGTTCTACGGAACGGTGAAGACGACTCCGGCGGATGCGTGGGCGCGTCTTTCCGAAAGGTCCGGGGTACTGGTGGAGCCGGCATTGCTCGACCAGTTCCAGGCGAAGGTGGGCGACGAGGTGAGGCTCGGCAGCTTGCGGCTAAAAGTCCTGGGCGTGATCGACAAGGGCGCGCCGCGGCCCAGCCGGTTCAGCGGCTTTGCCCCGGAAGCCTACGTCCGGCTGGATGACCTGCGGCAGAGCGGCCTGCTGGGGACGAACAGCATGGCGACCCACCAGCTCCACCTGGAGATCCCCGTGGTGCCCTCCGCCGAAAAGCTGAAGCGCGATATCCGGAAGGAATTTCCCGGCACGCCGTGGCGTCTGGAAACGCCGGAGGACCGGCAGGAAAATTTGGGCGATGCGCTGGATCTGTTCCAAAGGTTCCTGGGCATCCTCGCCCTTTCATCACTGGCGCTGGGTGCGCTGGGCGTGGCGGGTGCGGTGCAGTCGCATGTGAACCGGCGCATCCCCACAGTGGCCATCCTGCGCTGTCTGGGCGCGCCGGGGCAGCTCGCCTCCGCCATCTACATCGCGCAGACGGCGGCGCTCGGTATGCTGGGAGCGGCGCTGGGTGCGGGCATCGGCGTGGCGCTGCAGGTCGGGGTGTTGTCCGCGTTCAAGGACAGCCTGCCCATTTCCGTGGCTCCCGCACCGGAGTGGGCGGTGGTCGCCCGCACCGGATTGGCCGGGTTCGCCGTATGCTGCGGCTTCGCCCTCATCCCGCTGCTGAAGATCCGGCAGGTGTCCCCTGCCGCGACGCTGCGCTCCGGTGCCACATTGACCGGCGGCACGCTGCGGACGCTGCCTGTCTATCTGCTGCTCGCCGGGCTGATGGCGCTGCTGGCCTTCACGAATGACCCGGACTGGAAACGCGGGCTGGCGCTCATCGGCGGACTGGCGGCGGCGTTCCTCGTCATCATCGGCGTGGCGCGCGGGCTGATGGCGATCACCCGGCGGATCGTCCGGCCGTCGTGGCCCTACCTGCTGCGGCAGGGCATCTCCAACCTCCACCGGCCGGGCAACCAGACGCTGCTGTTCCTGCTTTCGCTGGGCCTTGGCACGTTCCTGCTGCTCACCATCCTGCTCGCAGGGAATCTGGTCCAGCAGCGCCTGAGCATCACCCACTCCGCGGAGAATCCGAACCTTTACCTCATCGACGTCCAGCCGGATCAGGTCGATGGCGTCGTTTCACTGGTGAAAGGCCAGGGGCTGCCGGTGCTGGAGAACGCACCGATGGTGACGATGCGCGTGCAGGCCATCCGCGGCGTGCCCGCCGCAAAGGCGAAGGGAGTCCCGCGATGGGTGGCGAACCGCGAGTTCCGCTCCACCTACCGCGACTACCTCAACCCCACCGAGAAGCTCATCGCCGGAGAGTGGCACAAGACCATCCCCGAGCCGGGCGGACCCGTGCCGCTGTCGCTGGAGGAAAAGGTCGCGAAGGACATGCGCGTGAACCTGGGCGATGCCGTAACGCTGGATGTGCAGGGCGTGCCGGTGGAGGCGAAGGTCACCAGCATCCGCAAGGTGGACTGGAGCCGCTTCAATCTGAATTTCTTCATGATCTTCCCGCCCGGCGCGCTGGAGGGCGCGCCCGGTTTCAACGTGGTCACCACCCGCACGCCGGATGCGGCGGCGTCCGGAAAACTCCAGCGCGCGCTGGCCGGAGAACACGCCAACGTCACGCCCATCGACCTCACGCAGATCCTCGAAACCGTGCAGGAGATCCTTTCGAAGATCTCGCTCGTCGTGACGATCCTCGGCGGCTTCACCCTGCTGGCAGGCCTGCCCATCGTCATCGGCACGCTGCTCAATGGCCGCGATGTCCGGCTGAAGGAAAGCGTGCTGCTCCGCACGCTGGGTGCGTCCGCGAAGCAGGTGCGCTCGATCCTCACGGTCGAATATGCGACGCTCGGATTCCTTTCCGCGCTGACCGGCGTGGTGCTGGCGGCGGGCGCGAACGCGGCGCTGGCGGTGTATGTCTTCAAGACGTCGCCGTGGCCGGATCCCGTTCTCATCGCTTCCACCTTCGGCACCGTGATCGGGGTTTCCATCCTCGGTGGGCTGGGGCTGAGCCGCGGGGTGTCCAACCATCCGCCGCTGGAGATCCTGCGCCATTCCTGATCCCTTTCCGGCTGTCTTGCCCTGCGGAAAAGTTCCGGTCATCCTCCCGCCGTGAGCAACCCTCCGTCGCTTCCCCCGGAAGGATACCGCATCCCCAGCCAGAACAAGTGGTTCCGCCATGGGCTGTTCCTCGTCGGCATGCCCGTCGAGATCCGCCAGACCATCACGGTCAAGAAGCCCTGGTTCACGTGGATTTTCTCCAGCCTGCTGGTGCTCTGCAGCATCGCCTTCTGGGTGGATCCGGATGTCTGGCGGCCGCTCGTTTTCCATCCGGCATCCACCGGACTGACCTGGTGGCTGGGGGCCTTCGGCTACACCTTTCTCCACGCGGATCCGCTCCACCTGGCGGGCAACCTCTACTTCCTCCTCATTTTCGGCAACAACGTGGAATGCCGCTTCGGCCGCAGGCGCACCATGGGGCTTTTCTTCGCTTCATCCGTCACCGGAGCCTTCCTCCACGGCCTCGCGAATGTGCACCCGCTCATCGGTGCGAGCGGCGGTGTCTTTGGCGTGGTCACCTTCTACGCCCTGCTGTTTCCACATGCCCGTATCCTGTGGCTGCCGTTCGGCTGGATGGTGAATGCGGGAATGCTGCTCCTCGGCCGCAAGTTCGTCGCCCGCGGCATGTCGGTGAAGGCCTTCATCATCCTCTACTTTGCCCTCCAGTTCCTCCTGCTGCACCAGCAGATCTTCCTGAACGGCACGGTCTCCGCCCTCGCCCACCTGGGCGGCGGGCTGGCCGGCGTCGTCATCTGGTGGGCATGGAAAAAGAACTGGCTGCCGTGAGGCGGAAGTTTCCTCACGCCAGCGGAGCCAGAAGATGGGACAGGGTCTCCGTGTCGATCTTCAACTTGGCTGTTTCCTCCTCCAGCAGCGCCTGGACGAGGGCGGCCTTGTGCTTCTGCAGCTCGATGATGCGCTCCTCCACGGACCCTCCGCAGACGAGCTTGTGAACGAACACGGGCTTCACCTGGCCGATGCGGTGGGCACGGTCGGTCGCCTGGTTTTCCGCCGCGGGATTCCACCACGGATCGTAGTGGATGACGGTATCCGCCGCAGTCAGGTTGAGGCCGGTGCCGCCCGCCTTCAGCGAAATGAGGAAGACGGGGATGCGGCCTTCCTGGAACTCACCCACCAGTTCCGCACGGTTCCGGGTGCTGCCGGTGAGGGTGAGGAACGGCACCTCCAGCTTCTGCAGCCGTTTCCCGATCTCCGCGAGCATGGTGGTGAAGCTGGAGAAAAGCAGGATGCGGCGACCTTCCTCCACCAACGTAGGGAGCAGGTCATCCATCAGGAAATCCAGCTTCGCGGAGTCCGCCTTCGCCGAAGCCGGGGTTTTCAACAACGGCGGATGGCAGCAGATCTGGCGCAGCTTCAGGAGGGCATCCAGGACGATGATGTGTGACTTCGCGAGGCCCTTTTCCGCGATGGCATCCCGCACCCGCCTGTCCATGGCCGCGCGGACGCTTTCGTAGAGGTCGGTCTGCTTCTTCGACAACGCGATGGTGTGGAGGATCTCCGTCTTCGCCGGCAAATCGCGCGCCACCTGGTCCTTTGTCCGCCGCAGGACCAACGGCGCGATCCGGCGGTTGAGGGCGCGCTGCACGCCGGAGGAACGGTCCCGTTCGATGGGACGGCGGAAAGCCGAGTTGAAATGGTTTTCATCCCCCAGGAAGCCGGGCATGAGGAAGTGCATGAGGCTCCACAGCTCCCCGAGGTGGTTCTCCATGGGCGTGCCCGAAAGGCACAGGCGCTGGCGGGCCTTCAGCCGCCGGATGCTGCGGGTGGTGACGGCCTTGGAGTTCTTGATGTATTGCGCTTCATCCAGGACACAAAGGTCCCACTCCCGGGCCGCCAACACCTCGATGTCCCGGTGCGCCAGGGCATAGGACGTGATGACGAGATCCGCTGACTCCATCCCGGAGAACAAAGCGGCGCGGTCCTTTCCATGGAGGGTGATGACTTTCAGATGCGGGGTGAATTTCCCGGCTTCCGCCAGCCAGTTCGGCACGACGGACGTCGGCGCGATGACCAACGAGGGCAGGCCGCCGCCCCGCTCCTTTTCCGCGGCGATGTGCGCCAGCGTCTGCAGTGTCTTCCCGAGGCCCATGTCATCCGCGAGGATGCCGTTCAAGCCATGGTCCGCCAGGAACCGCAGCCAGCGAAAGCCCTCCCTCTGGTATTCACGGAGCTCCGCCTGCACCCCATCCGGAACCGCGATCTCGGGAAGACCTTTGATGTCGCGCAGGTTCCGCGAAAGCTCAGCGAGCGCACGCAGCGTCCCGCTGTCATCCATCGCGAAGGAATCCGCGATGCCCGCCGCCGCGAGGCGGTCGATCCGCACAGGTCCATCCTCCGCCGCATTTCCCTGGAACAGGTGCCTGACCTGATCCACGAACTCCAGCAGGCGCTTCGCCGGGAATCGGATCATGCCATCCTCCAGATCACCTGCCGGGAACATGAAATGCTCCGGCAGATCCGGAGAGTCCGCGGTGGGGAGATTCATCCGGATGGCTGACGCGATGATGGGGATGAGGGTCACCCGCTTCCCATCCAGCTCGAAGGCGGCATCGAACCGGAACCAGTCGATGCCATGGTCAGGTGACTCCTCCAGTTCGGCGAAAAGCTCACCGGCATCCCGCACGATCAACCCTGACTCCCGGGTGACCTCGACGACCCAGCCGGCATCCACCAGGGCGGCCTTTCCTTTCCTTTCGACGAAATCGAGCCAGGCATCCTTGTCGTGTGGGTCGGTCCCCGCGAGCAGATAGGTGGATGCGGCGCCCGCGTCACGCAGACTGGCGGGCAGGACCTCCGGCAATGGCAGGAAGCCCGAAGAGATGAGGAAACTACGCGCGGCTTTCTCCGCCTTGTCGCTGCGGGGCTGGATGCGGATTTTCCCTTCCTGGACTTCCGAATGGGACGCGCCGCCGCCGGAAGCCGCGAGCGGCTCCAGCAATGGTCCCGCCCCGTAGCGGAAGCGGAGTTCCGCGGCGATGACAGAAGAGGAAGATCCGTAGGAGAAGATGCCCTTCCTGATGATCCGCAGATGGGGGACGGGTGCCACCGCGGGCAGCTCCACCGTCTCCATGGGTTTCGGGGCAGGCAGTTCAGCCGACATTTCGGAAAGCCGGGCGGAAAGCAAATCCACCTGGGATGGGGCGACCTTCGGCCCCTTCAGCCAGGAGGTGAGCAAGCCCGGCGACAGCCCACCGGCCAGCCTGCCGATTTCCCCGGCCTCCTCATCGACATAGTAGGGCGGCACCAAGGGCAGGACGGACCGCGGATGGTCATCGGCGAATTCCAGCACCGGCCTCATGGCTCCATCCTTCTCGCTGGTCCATCCGGGTTTCACATCGACCTCCGGACCTTGGGCGGCATTCCGCCACTCCGCGCGTCGGGAGTTCCAGAGATAAAATCTCCCCGTCGCCAGCATGGCGTCCAGCATCTCTTCCCACCCTTTCCCTTCGCACCGCAGCTCGTTCCACGCACCGGTCCGTCTCTTGAGCTGGTGGTAGAGGGACGCGGGGATGAAATCCTCCCTCGCCATGTACTTCGGCGGATTGGAAGGGTCCGCATTCGCCATCGTTTCCTGGATGGTGACCCCATCGCGCTTCCGGAGGCCGACCCGCATCGAAAGATACCACGTGCGCCGCCCGGCCAGCGAATACCGCTCCTCCCTCAGACAGAACGCGAGGAAGCGGGCCTCATTGGCCTTGGAAAGCTTCTTCCCGCCCTCAGCGGATGAAAACCCAGATCCCATCTCCCCCAGCCAGTCGAGGATGCCCGGCTCCAGCATGGGTACTTTCACCATTGCAGGCGCGCTCGGGGGTGGCGGAGAGACATCCTCGAGCATTGCCAGGATGATGGCCGCATCATGCTTGCAATAAAGTCCCACCGGACAGGAACAGAGTGCATCGAGAAACCATCCGCGGGAGGTTCTGACAAAGGTGACGTGCGACCGGTACGGGGTGGCGCGGTTGCCCTCCACCCGGGCCGCGCAGGACACGGATTCCCCGGGAACATGTTCGGTATCGACGACCGAAACGAAATCAAGGTAGCCCTGCGCCCTCCCGAGGGAGCCGCGGTCAAAGCCGGAACGCCACAACCCGGAACGGAGCCACTCGACCAAGGTCGGCTCCTTCCGGACAATGGCGGCCAGCCGTTTCATGGACTAGCCTACGACGACGTTCAGGATCTTGCCAGGAACGTAGATGACCTTGCGGATCGTCTTGCCGTCCAGATGCTCGTTCACCTTCGGGCTTTCGAAGGCGACGGCCTTCACCGCTTCCTCGTCCGCGTCCTTGGAGACGCTCAGGCGGTCGCGCAGCTTGCCGTTCACCTGGACGACGATCTCGATCTCGTTGCGGACGAGCGCGGCGGGATCGTAGGCAGGCCATGGCAGCTCGGAAAGCTGGGCGCTGGAACCGAGGCGGGCGTTGATTTCCTCCGCGAGGTGCGGGGCGAAGGGATCCAGCACGGTGAGGAACTGGGTGAACTCCTTCAGCGGCACGACCTCCACCTGGGTGAAGGCGTTCGTGCAGATCATCATCTGGGAGATGGCGGTGTTGAAGTTCAGCTTCTCGATGTCCTCGCCGACCTTCTTGATCGTTTCGTGGACGACGCGCAGCAGCTCCTTGTCCGTGCAGGGCACGTCCTGGATCTTCGGAGAAACGGTCCAGTCACCGTCCTTTTCCTCGAAGGCGACGCGCCAGACGCGGGCGAGGAAGCGTGCAACACCCTCCACACCCTTCATCTGCCATGGCTTCACCTGTTCCAGCGGACCCATGAACATTTCATAGAGGCGCAGCGCGTCCGCGCCGTATTCCTTCACAACGTCGTCCGGGTTCACCACGTTGCCGCGGGACTTCGACATCTTCTGGCCATCCTCACCGAGGATCAGGCCCTGGTTGACCAGCTTCTGGAACGGCTCCGGCGTGCGGACGTGGCCGAGGTCGAACAAGACCTTATGCCAGAAGCGGGCGTAGAGCAGGTGAAGTACGGCGTGCTCCGTACCTCCGACGTAGAGATCGACCATCCCCGGCTTGTCGTCCGTCCAGTAGTCCTCGGCTTCCTTGGAAATGAAACGGCCGGTGTTGCCCGGGTCGCAGTAGCGCAGGTAGTACCAGCACGAACCCGCCCACTGGGGCATGGTGTTCGTTTCGCGCAGCGAGCCATCCGGCAGCTCGACCCACTCGGTTGCCTTGCTCAGCAGCGGATCCGGCGTGCCGCTCGGCTTGTAGTCCTCCAGCGGCGGAGCCAGCAGCGGCAGCTCGCTTTCCGGGATGGCGTGGTGGTTGCCGTCTTTCCAGGTGATCGGGAACGGCTCGCCCCAGTAACGTTGGCGGGAGAACAGCCAGTCGCGCAGCTTGAACTGCACGCGCTTGGTGCCTTTGCCGTTTTCACCCAGCCAGGCGATCATCTTTGCTTTGGCTTCGGAGGTGGGGAGACCGTCGAGGAAGCCGGAGTTCACGGCGGTGCCGTGAGCGGTGTAGCCCTGCCAGTCGGAATCGTCTCCCGGCTGGACCACCTGGATCACCGGCAGGCTGAATTTCGTCGCGAACTCGTAGTCGCGCTCGTCATGCGCGGGCACGGCCATGATCGCGCCGGTGCCGTAGCCCATCATCACGTAGTCAGCGATCCACACGGGGATCTTTTCGCCGTTCACCGGATTGGTCGCATACGCGCCGGTGAAGACACCGGACTTGTCCTTGTTCAGGTCACCGCGATCCAGGTCGGACTTGGAGGAAATGGCTTTCTGATAGGCCTCCACCGCTTCCTTCTGCTCCGCGGTGGTGATCTCGGGGACGAACGGATGCTCCGGTGCCAGCACCATGTAGGTGGCTCCGAACAGGGTGTCCGGGCGGGTGGTGAAAACGACGACCTCGCGGCCTCCGACATCGAACTTCACTTCCGCGCCCTCGCTGCGGCCGATCCAGTTCTTCTGCAGCAGCTTGATGCCATCCGGCCAGTCGAGCGTGTCCAGTTCATCGATCAGGCGCTGGGCGTACTTGGTGATGCGCAGCATCCACTGGCGCAGCGGGCGGCGCTCGACGGTGTGGCCTTTCGATTTCCACTCTTCCACCTCTTCGTTCGCCAGCACGGTGCCCAGGTCCGGGGACCACCAGACGGGGGTATTGGCGACGTAGGCCAGGCGGACGTCATCGATCTGCGCGCGGGTCCAGCCCTTCGCCTCCAGCTCGGAGACGTTCTTCGCCTTGCCCGCTTCCTCGTCGAAGTACGAGGAATACAGTTGCAGGAAAATCCATTGGGTCCACCGGACGTATTCCGGATCGGTGGTGGCGATCTCGCGGTCCCAGTCGTAGGCGAAGCCCAGCGACTTCAGCTGGCGGCGGAAGTTCTCGATGTTCGCCGCGGTGGTGATGGCCGGGTGCTGGCCGGTCTTGATGGCATACTGCTCCGCCGGCAGTCCGAACGAGTCGTAGCCCATGGGGTGCAGGACGTTGAAGCCGTTCTTCCGCTTGTAGCGGCCGATGATGTCCGTGGCGGTGTAGCCCTCCGGGTGGCCGACGTGTAGGCCCGCGCCGCTGGGATACGGGAACATGTCGAGCACGTAGTACTTCGGCTTGCTGGCGTCAAAGCCCTCATCACCCGGTCCGGGCGTACGGAAGGTCTTTTCGGATTCCCAGCGGGACTGCCACTTGGGCTCGAATTCGTCGAATGGGAATGGTTTGCGGCGGTCGGACATGGCGGGAAAAGGTCGCGGACTGTGGGAAATCCGCCCCCGCTTGGAAAGCAAAACCCCGCCGCGGCTCCGGGCCGGACGGGGTGGGTGGAAAAACGATCCCGGGCAGGCGGGTTATTTCAGGAGCTTCTTGAGATGCTCGACGTACTTGGCCGGGCCGCCTTCCTGGTAGCCGGTTTCCGCGATCTCACTGCCGCTGGGTTTCAGCAGCTTGACGGTCGGGTAGCCCTGGACGTCGTATTTTTTCGCCAGACTCTTGTTCTGCTTCTCCAGCTCAGGGGAGAGTTTCAGCTTGCGCGGGAAGTCCAGCTTCACGAGCACCAGGTTCTCCGCGGCGTAGTCGTGGAATTCCTTGTGGGCGAAGACTTCCTTGTCCAGGCGGATGCACCAGCCGCACCAGTCCGAGCCGGTGAAATCCACGAACAGGACTTTTTTCTCCGCCTTTGCCTTCGCCTTGGCGGCGTCAAAGTCGGTCATCCATTCCACCTCGGCGGAAAAGGAAAGGGCGGCGGTGGCGACCAGCGCCACGACGGAAGCGAACAAGGTTTTCATCGGCACTGCGTCTATCAGTCCAGGTTCTTGCTTTCCAGCTTCTTGTCGATGTGGGCCAGGAATTTGTCCATTTCGGGATACTCGGACGCATAGAAGCGGCTGAACTCCTTGCCCTCGCCGTTCAGGAGGACAACCGTCGGAAAGCCGTCGATCTTGTATTTCTCCGCGACGATCTGGTTGCGGGCGGCGAGCGCCTTGTCCGCTTTCGGCAGATCGATCTCGACCAGCACGTAGTCCTTCGACGCTTTCTCAACGAACTCCTTCTTCGAGAAGACGTTTTTGCGCATCATGATGCAAGGAGGGCACCAATCGGAGCCGGTGAACTCCACGAGCACGGACTTTTTCTCCTTTTTCGCAACGGCGAGCGCCGCCTCCACATCGGTGGACCAGCCCTCCAGGGTATTGGCAAAGGCGGTGGAGGTGATGGCCGCGAGGCTCATGGTGGTCGCGGCAAGCCAGGTGACAGCTTTCATGGTGCCTATATAGCGTTGCAAAGGGCCATATTATTCAAAAAATCTTGGCCATCCGCGCCCGGAACGCTAGCCACGCGGCATGCCGTCCCCCGCGCCGCGCCTCATCGTCGCCACCCGCAACGCCCATAAAACCGCCGAAATCCGCTCCATGCTGGGCGGACGGTTCGAGGTCGTGGACGCGACCGCATTTCCGGAATTCCCTGAGATCGAGGAGACTGGAACGACCTTTCTGGAGAATGCCCGGCTGAAGGCGGAGGGCATCAGCCGCCTGATCGACGGCTGGGTGTTGTCAGACGATTCCGGCCTGGAGGTGGATGCCCTGGGCGGTGCGCCCGGCGTCTGGTCATCCAGCTACGGCGGCGAGGAGGGCAACAACGAGAAAAACAACGCCCGCCTGATGACGGAAATGGCCGGGAAAACCGAGCGCGGCGGCCGCTTCGTCTGCACCATGGTCCTGGCGAAGGACGGGAAAGAGCGCGCCAACTTCAGCGGCGCGGTCGAGGGCGACATCATCGATGAACCCCGTGGCAGCGAGGGCTTCGGTTACGATCCCCTTTTCATACCAACGGGTTACGACCGGACTTTTTCCGAGCTCGGCGATGCGGTGAAGAACACCCTGAGCCATCGCTCTCGCGCTCTATCACAAATTACCGCTTGGTTGGATATTAATTTTTAAAAAATATTTGCCGATATAAAACAATTTAAGTAATTTCCCCATCGTGAAACGCTTTCTGACACTCCTCGCCCTCCTTCCCCTCGTTGGCGGAGCCGTTTCCTGCTCCAGCCAGGTCAAGGCCAAGCAGCCTGTCTCCTACCGCTTCAGCCATGGTGAAACCGCCCTGCTCAAAGACGGTATGGCCTATGCCCCGCGCAAAGCTCCGGACGCCGTGAAGCGCGCGATCGCCGCAGGCAACCGCCTCCAGAGCAAGCCCTACAAATGGGGCGGTGGCCATGCGAAGAAGAACGATACCGGCTACGATTGCTCCGGCACCGTCTCCTACGTCCTCCGCGAGGCCGGTCTGCTGAAAGGCTCCATGCCCTCCAGCGGTTACTTCAACTACGGCAAGAAAGGCGAAGGCGACTGGATCACGGTCTACACGCGGAAAGGCCACGTCTTCATGACCGTCGCCGGCCTGCGCCTGGACACGGGCGGCCCCGGCGGACGCTCCGGCCCACGCTGGAAGCCACAGACCCGCGCCGGGAAGGGCCATGTGATGCGGCATCCATCGGGATACTGATCAGCAAAGAAGGGCGACACTTCTGTCGCCCTTTTTCTTTTCTCCTCCGAGGTAGCGGCATGGCTGCGCCATGACGGTTGGAATAATCGATCCCAATCCCACGACGTCATGGATCATCGGTGTGAGCGGCATTCCTTTTCTGAGGATTTTGAGAGCAGGCCGGAACCGGTTGGCTGCTGACATCCTCCCAGCCGTCATGGCGCAGCCATGACGCTACTCCCGGATGGTCAGGCCTCCGTGAAGGGGCCGCCGCCGACTTTTTCCAAGGCCTCACGGACATTGACGCCGCTGATTTCCTGTACGGAGGTGTTTCCCTTCACCACCATCGCGGCGGCGACACCGGCGGCTTCGCCCATGGCCATGGCGGTGACGGTCACGCGGGTGGAGGCGTGCGCGCCGCGCGTGGCGGAGTGGCAACGGCCCGCGACGAGCAGGTTCTCGATCTTCTGCGGCAGCAGGGACCGGTAGGGGATGTCATACGGCGCGGGCTGGACCTTCTCCGGAGCGAAGTCATTGGCACTGCCGACGGTGGTTTTGTTCGGGTGCAGGTCCAGGTACCAGCAACCGGTGGCGATGGCGTCGTCGAAACGATTGCCCTTCATCAGGTCGTCCTCGTTGAGCACATACTGGCCGGTGATGCGGCGGGATTCCCGCACGCCGATCCACGGGTAGGCTTCCAGGAAATAGGATTCGGAAAACGCGGGTATGTCCCGCTTCCAGGCGCGGAACATGGCGTGGGCATCCGCCCGGCCCTGCATCTCCGCGCGGGAAAGGTCCGCCGCATTCGTCGGGTCCGCCGGGACACGCACGCCGTGGACGTAGATCTCATCCTTGCCGAAAAGGAACATGATACCAGGTCCGTAGTAGTGCGGCAGCTCACCCGCCGCCTGCGCCTTTGCCAGCGCTTCCCTGCAGTCCTTCCCCAACGTGGCGGTCGATTTCACATGGCCGATCCGGAAGTGCAGCGTCAGCGGCTGCACCTCCTTGTTCTGCTCGAACGGCGCGCCCGCCCACGCCGCCACATCCGCGTCGCCGCTGCAGTCGATCACCGTCTTCGCCTCGATCTCGGTCAGCCCGTCCTTGTTCGCCACGGTGACGCTCCGGATCCGTCCGCCATCGGAATTCACCCCGCAGACCATCGTGTTGAACAGCACGGTCAGGTTCTCCTTCCGCTCCTTCAGCAGGCGATCAAGGAGGATCTTGAACTCGAAGGTGTTCGGAATCGTCGGGTTGTGGATCTTCACCGTCTTCGCATCCGGTGCGCAGACGCCTGACTTCGACAGCAGCTCCAGCGCGATCCCCTTCACCACCACCCGCTTCGTCTTGATGTCCGCGATGCCATCGAAATACGGCAGCCCCACGCTGGTGATGATCCCTCCCGCGAACGGAGCCTTTTCAACGAGAACGACCTTCGCGCCTGTCCGGGCCGCAGCAAGAGCGGCGGCGGTTCCGGCACAACCACCACCGCAGATGAGGATGTCGGTGGATATCTTTCGCTTGGGCACGACCGCGACCGGTGCCGCCTGGGCTTGTCCCGAAGCCGCCGTCATCGCGGCGATTGTCGAGACTTTCACGAAGTGACGCCGGGAAGCATGTGATGGCCCCATAGAATTACAGATACCGGATCACCGCATGAATTCTTATAAAGAAACCAACATCCTATCTGGGCACCCCGTGGCGCCCCAGGAACTCCAGCGCCCGGTCATGGGGCCACGATCCATTTCGGGATGGGAATGACACGTGCCCCCCATCCCCTGGCGTCTCCAGCGAGAACCACTCGCTCTCCCGCGCCTCCTCCCTCGGATAGCATCTCTCCCCCAGGAACGGATCGTTGAGCGCATTCACCAGCAACGTCGGGATGCGGATGTGCGGTAGGAACTGGCGGCAACTGCTGCGGATCCAGTAGTCCTCCGCGTTCCTGAAGCCGTGGAGGGGCGCGGTGAAGCGGTCGTCGAACTGGAGGAAGTCGGCGATCTGGTCCAGCCCGGCGAGATCGAGGGAGCCGGGGAAGAGGGATTCCTTCACGCGGAGCTTGGTGCGGAGGGAGCGCAGGAAACGCCGCATGTAGAGGCGGTTGGCGGGGTCCGACAGCTTGCGGGCGGAGTCCGCGAGATCGCACGGGACGGAGAAGGCGAGGGCGCGGCGGAGTTGCTCCGGCCGTTCGCGCGGCTCGCCGAGGTATTTCAGCGTGAGGTTCCCGCCGAGGCTGAAGCCGATGAGGTCGATCTCCTCCGCCGGGTGGACGGCGAGCACGTGGCGGATGACGGCGTCCAGGTCCTCCGTGGCGCCGCTGTGGTAGAAGGAGAGCAGCCGGTTCGGCTCCGTGCCACAGCCGCGGAAGTTCCACGCGAGGGCGTCCCAACCGGCGGCGACCAATGAGCGGGCCATGCCCTGGATGTAGGCGGCATCGCTGCTGCCCTCCAGGCCGTGGGAGAGGATGGCGAGGCGTCTGGACGTTTTTCCCGCCCACGCGAGGTCGAGGAAGTCCCCGTCGTCCAGTTCCAGCCGCTCCCGCAGGGTGGTGACCGGCTTCACCCGCCGGAAGAGGGCGGGGACGATGGTCTGCAAGTGGCCGCCCGGCAGCCACCATGGGGCGCGGTAGGTGGAATGCTCGATCAGCGGCACGGAGAGAGCATCCGGGGACGGCTTTTGGTTTTCAACCGCGAATCAACGCGAATGGACGCGAATGTATGAAATTGGGGCAGGATTTTTGCTGCTCGCTGAAATGGGATGCCTTCAGGTCTGAGCGGGTATCAGGCTGACGGGCATTTTTTGACCACGGATTTCAGATGGATTAACGGATTGCACGGATTCGGGTGCTACGGGTTGGCGATCCGGAGAAATCTAATTGTCATTGTAATTACATTAAAAACGGCGCAAGTTCCGTCCGCTTCCGGGAGATGACCTGCTCCGGATCTCCGTTCCATGCGTCCACACGCTTCCATCCTTTTCCGCAGCCTGACCTTGCTGGCGACCGCCTTTTCGATGATGGCGTCGGCGAAAGAGGATCCGTATGTGGAGGGGGAGGTGCTGGTGACCTTCCGTGCGGATGTGCCGGAAGCGGCCGCCCGCACGAAGATGGCGGGGCGGAAGATGCGGCTGGCGGAGACCTATGACCGGGTGGGAGCGTCCCGCGGGAAGCTGCACGGGATGGTCCGCGACAAGAGCCGGACGACCGCCGCGCTGATCGCGGAACTGAAAGCGGACCCCAGCGTGGAAACGGCGGAGCCGAACTATCTGCGGAAAGTTTCCTTCATCCGCCCGAACGATCCGCATTTCCCGAAGCTGTGGGGACTGGAGAACACCGGACAGGTGGCGAACCTGAGCGCGGGTACCAGCGGGGTGGACACGCGCTTCATCCAGGCGTGGAACCTTTCCCGGACCACCACGCCCGCGCAGGACATCGTGGTGTGCGTGGCGGATACCGGCGTGGACATCACCCACCCGGACCTGGCGCCGAATGTGTGGACAAATCCGGCGGAGATCCCGGGCAACGGCATCGATGACGACGGCAACGGCTACGTGGACGACGTGCATGGCTATGACTTCGCCGCCAATACGGCATCGATGACGGACTCCGGCTTTCACGGGACGCATGTGGCGGGGACCATCGCCGCCACGGGGAGGAACGCGCAGGGCGTGATCGGCCTGCAGTTCAAGGCGAAGATCCTGCCGATGAAGCTGTCCACGGACGGTGAGAACATGTCCACCTCCGCCATCATCGCGGCGTACAACTACGCTGTGGCGCAGAAGCAGCGGGGCGTGAACATCGTGGCGTTCAACGCCTCCTACGGTGGGCTTTCCCAAACCACCGCGGAATTCAATGCCATCGCCGCGCTGGGGAACGCGGGCATCGTCCTGTGCGCGGCGGCGGGCAACGACACCACCAACAACGACGCGATCCCGCAGTATCCGGCGAACTACGCGCTTCCAAATATCATCACCGTGGCGTCCATCGACCCACGGAACGGGCTTTCCAGCTTTTCCAACTACGGGGCGACGACGGTGGATCTGGCCGCGCCGGGGACGGACATCTACTCGACCGTGCCCGTGTCGCTGGGCGGGAGGCTCTCCACCGTCACCATCGGTTCCACGACCCACCTGGCGGCGGAGATCGAGTTTTCCGGCCTGACCCCTCCGGCGGGCCTGACACGCACCATCCACCACTGCGGCACGGGGGAAACCAGCGCCGCCTTTCCCCCCGCCGTCAGCGGAAACATCGCCCTCATCCAGAGGGGCAACAACACGTTCGCGGACAAGGTGACGCGGGCAAGGACAGCCGGAGCGGTGGGCGTCATCATCTACAACAACGTGGACGACACGGGCGGCTGGACACTCGGTGCGGCGGGAAACTGGCTGCCCGCCCTGCAGGTCACGCTGGCAACCGGCAATGCCATCCTGGCCTCCCTCCCCGCCACGGGCAATCTGGTGAACGCACCGCATCCCTCCGTGGCCTACCGGTTCATCAGCGGGACGTCGATGGCGACGCCCCACGTGAGCGCGGCGGTCGCCTTTGCGGCGCTGAATTTCCCGACGGAAACCATGGCCCAACGGATCTCCCGGATCCTGGACCACACCACCACCGTCCCGGCTCTGGCCGGCAGGACGATCCGCGGAGGCAGGCTGGATCTGCTGAAGATGATCGACACGGACAACGACGGCCTGCCGGACTGGTGGGAGACGGAGAAGCTGGGCACGCTGGCCCAGACCGCCACGGAAGATCCGGACGGGGACGGCTTCAACAACCTGGCGGAGTTCCTCGGTGGGACGGACCCGAGGTCGGGCGGCAGCCGTCTCGGGTTTGCCTCCCTCCAGGCGTCGGGGACGGGCATGGTGCTGGGCTTTTCCGCGAACGCGGAGCGCCGCTACCAGATCGAGTGGAGCGACACGCTGGCTCCGCCATGGACACCGCTGGGTGGTCCCGTGACCGGCACCGGCTCCACCATCCAGGTCACGGACCCGGATGCGCTGGAAGATACGCCGAGGCGTTTTTACCGGCTGAACCTGCTGGCGGACTGAGATGCAAAGGATGTGCCCGAACGCCGGTAGCAGCCGTCCGGACCGGTCCTACCATTTTTCCAGCCCGCTTGACGCACCGGGGCCGCTCCCCTCAACTGGCAGGCAGTGAAAGCCCTGTTTCTCCTTTTCGTGGCCATGGCCACTCTCACCCATGCCGAACCGGTCACGGACAAGGCCATCTCATATTATGAAGGTGCCGCTCTGGAGCGGGCGGATGAATACCAGAAAGCCCAGTGCAAGCTGGACGTCCGCCGCCCGGCGGGGGCCAAAGACCTGCCGGTGCTGATCTGGTTCCATGGCGGTGGCCTGACCTCCGGCAAGCGAGGGTTTCCCGCCCTGCCGGATGAAAATGTGGTGGTGGTGACGGCCAGCTACCGCTTCGACCCACCGGGCAAGTTCCCCTGCTCCCTGGAGGATGCCGCCGCCGCGACGGCGTGGGCTTTCCGCCATGCGGCGGAGTACGGCGGTGACCGGGAGAAGATCTTCATTTCCGGCCACTCGGCCGGGGGCTACCTGGCCCTGATGGTGGGCATGGACCCGAAGTGGCTGGCCGCCCACCAGATCTCGAACCAATCGCTGGCCGGCATCATCCCGGTGAGCGCGCAGGTGACGACGCACTTCCACGTGAAGAAGCTGCGCGGGGACACGGGAGAGGCGCTGCGCCCGCTGATCGACGAATTCGCGCCGCTTTACTTCGCCTCGAAGAACCTGCCGCCGATCTGCCTGATCACCGGCGACCGGAAGATCGAATACAAGAGCCGCGTGGAGGAAAACGACCTGTTCCACATCACGCTGAAGAACCTGGGCCACCCGGACGCGGAGTTCCACGAGCTGGCGGGCTTCGACCACGGCACGGTCGGGAAGGGTTCCATGCCCGCCGTGGCCGCTTTCATCAAGCGCGTCGCCGCGAAATGAAAATGTGACCTTCCTCCTCCTGCGGACATTCACTTTTCTGGAAGATTCTTCTTCTATTCCCCGTTCAATCCCATTCCAAAAAATGACCTCAAGACGCAATTTCCTCAAAACCTCCGGCCTCGCCCTCGGTGCGGCATCCCTGCCAGCCGTCGCCTATTCCCAGGAGACGAAAAAGAAGACCGTCCTGCTCCACAGCGCATGGGCGACCAAGAACATCGGTGACATCGGGCACACCCCCGGCACACTCCGTTTCCTCGAACAATACCTCCCGGAGGCCAACGTCATCCTGTGGGCCGCCCACACCAACAAGGAAGTGGACGCCATGCTGGCGAAGCGCTTCCCGAAGGTGGAGATCGTGAAAGGCTCCCTGTCCGAGAAGGACGGCGCGGTGCAGCAGGCCATCGCCCGCTCCGACTTCTTCCTGCGCGGCCCCGGCATGGGCCAGCCCACCGACTTCATGAAATACTGCAACAAGATCGGCAAGCCATGGGGCCTGCAGGGTCAGTCGTATTTCCCGGACATGGTGACCGGAAAGGGCGCCGAAGAACGCATCGCCCTGCTGAACAGCGCCGCCTTCATCTACTGCCGTGACTCGACGACGCTGAAGACCCTCCAGGACGCGGGGGTCAAGCCGCCGGTCATGGAGTTCTGTCCCGACGGCTGTTTCGGCATCGACGTGCGCGACGAGGAAAAAGCCCTCGCCCGGCTGGCGAAACACGGCTTGGAGCCGAAAAAGTTCATCACCATCCAGCTCCGCACCCACTCCCCGACGACCCCCGGAGTGGATGACAAGCGGCCCCAGAAGCTCAACCCCCTCAACCCGACCCCGGAGATGATCGCCGACGACGTGCGCCGCGCGAAGGTCTATCAGGATCTCATCGCCATGTGGGTGAAGGAGACCGGCTACAAGGTCGTCATCGCCCCGGAGGTCTACAAGGAGATGCAGTACAACAAGCAGTTCGTCTATGACCCGCTGCCGGACGACCTGAAGAAGCACGTCGTCAACTTCGATGAGTTCTGGAACGTCGATGAAGCCTGCTCCTTCTACCAGCGCGCCCACACCGTCATCTGCCATGAGCCGCACACGCCGATCATGGCGCTGGCGATGGGCACACCGATGATGCACACCTTCTCCGAGTTCCACTCGCCGAAATGCTGGATGTTCAAGGACATCGGCCTGGAGGAATGGGCGCCCGAGTTCGACAGCACCCCGGCCTCGAAGATGTTCGACATCCTGATGGGCATCCACAAGGACTACCCCGCCGCCGAGGCGAAGGTGAAGAAGGCGATGGCCTACGTGGAAGAGCGTGCCAAATCCCAGATGACCGTCCTCAAGGGCGTCATCAACGCCTGATCCCCCAACGGAAAACGCCGGTCACGCACCGGCGTTTTCCTTTTCCCCTGATTCTCCCAATCCCATGACAAAAACCATCCCCACGCTGTTGCTCGCGTCCGCCCTGGCGGCGCACGCCGAGCTGAAACTGCCCGCCATCATCGGTGACAACATGGTCCTGCAGCAGAAGCAGGCGAACCCCATCTGGGGCTGGGATACCCCCGGCACCGAGGTGACCGTCACCTTCGGCAACCAGACGAAGAAGGCGAAGGCCGACGACAAGGGGAAGTGGACCGTCTCCCTGGACGCGCTGCCAGCGAACGCCACCCCCGCCACCATGACCTTCAAGGGCACCACCTCCGCGGAGGTGAAGAACGTGCTCGTCGGTGAGGTGTGGCTATGCTCCGGCCAGTCGAACATGGGCTGGTCGGTGCGGATGTGCTGGGACTTCGACCTGGAGAAGCTGGCCTCGAAGAACGGCAACCTGCGCCTCATTTCCGTGCCGAACGTGGGCACCCAGGAGCTGCAGGATGACTTCAAGGGCAACTGGGCCGTCGCCGGTCCGGACAGCGTGCCGGATTTCTCAGCGGTCGGATATTTCTACGGCAACCTGCTCCAGAAGATCCTGGACGTGCCGGTGGGCCTGATCGACAACGCTTGGGGCGGCTCCGCAGCGGAAGCTTGGGTGAAGCGCGACGTGATCGACGCGGACCCACGCTTCAAGGCCGTGATGGACAACTGGAAGAAGATCGAAGCGACCTACAACCACGACGAAGCCGTCGCGAAGTACAACGAGCAGAAGAAGGCCTGGGAAGCGAAGCGGGATGCCGCGAAGGCCGCCGGGGAGGATCCACCCACCGCACCGCGCGCACCGCAGAACCAACTGAAGGGCCAGGGCCGCCCGGGCAACCTCTACGCCGGCTGCCTCAACCCGATCATCGGCTACGGCATGAAGGGCGCGATCTGGTACCAGGGTGAGTCCAACGCCGGACGCGCCTACCAGTACAACGAGCTGATGACCCTCATGATCTCCGAGTGGCGCAAGGACTGGAAGCAGGGGGATTTCCCTTTCTACTTCGTCCAACTGGCCGACTACATGGCGGAGAAGCCGGAGCCGGGCGACAGCGCGTGGGCCGAACTGCGCGAGTCCCAGACGAAGACGATGAACACGCTGAAGAACACCGGGCAGGCGGTCATCATCGACCTCGGCGAGGCGAACGACATCCACCCGCGCAACAAGCGTGATGTGGCGGAGCGGCTGGCCCGCTGGGCACTGGTGCAGGACTATGGCATCAAGGACATCCCGCACCGCAGCCCGGAGTACAAGGGCCATGAGATCAAGGACGGCAAGGTGAACGTGACCATCGACCACATCGGCTCCGGAGCCGGTCTCCGCACGGTGGATGTGAACGAGCTGAAGGGCTTCGCGATTTGCGGGGAGGACAAGAAGTGGGTCTGGGCGGATGCGAAGTTCGCGCCCGGCGCGGTGAAGACCAACATCATCGTCAGCAGCGCGAAGGTGCCGAACCCGGTGGCCGTGCGCTACGCGTGGGCGGACAATCCGGTGTGCAACATCTTCAGCCAGGAAGGCCTGCCGCTCACCCCGTTCCGCACGGATGACTTCCCGCTGGTCACCCAACCGAAGTAACGACCTATCCAAAAACCCACCACCATGAACATCACCCGGCGTGACGTCATCCGGAAGACCGTTTGCTTCAGCTCGGCCGTCATCGCCGGGAACCTGTTATCCCGTGTGGGCGCGCAGCCCGGGGCCTTTCCTGCCAAACAGGGTGGCCTCCATCTGCTGGCCTTCGGCGATTTCGGCTCCGCCAACAAGGAGCAGATCGAAGTCGCCAACCAGATGTCCGCGTATGCGCGGGATCTGAAAACCCCGCTCGCGGGGGTGCTCGCGCTCGGCGACAACTTCTACGGCAAGTTCACCATGGACCGGTTCAGGACCGGCTTCGAGGAGATGTATCCGGAGAAGACGCTGGGTTGCAATTTCTACGCCTGCCTCGGCAACCACGACTACGAGCATGTCGGCAAGGAGAAGCCGCAGCTCACCAAGGCGGACTGGCAGCTCCGGTATGCCGCCGAGAACCCGAAATCGCGCTGGAAGCTCCCGGCGAAATGGTACGTCGAGGAACTCAAGGACGCCACCGGCCCGTTGGTGAGGATGATCGTCCTCGACGGGAATCCCATCATCACCAAAGAGGAACAGTTGGCCCAGAGGGAGTTCCTCGAAAAGGAGCTGCAACGCAAGACCACCGCCCCCTGGACCTGGATGGTGAACCATTTCCCGCTGTTCACCTCCAGCAGCAAGCGGAAGGACAATGAGAAGCTCATCGCCGAATGGGGTCCCCACCTGAAGAAGCACCGGATCTCCCACTGCATCGCCGGGCACGACCATACGCTGCAACATCTGGAGGTGGATGGATATGAGACGAGTTTCATCGTCTCCGGTGGAGGCGGGCGCGCCCTGCACGAGGTCAAGGAAACGGACCGTGGCTTCGCCCGGGCGCAGCTCGGCTTCAACCACATCCATGTGGACCGCAAGGCGGTCACGACGCGGTTCATCGATGAGAAAGGCAACCTCCTCCACACCTTCCGCCGGGATACCGATGGGAAGGTGACCATCGGCTGACCAAAACTTTGGGACCTCCCGTCACCATGCAGCGCCGCCAGTTCCTTTCCACCACCGCGCTCGCTCTCGCGGGGGCGGGCACGGTGGCGGCACAGCCTGCGGGCGCGCGCATCCCCGCCGCACAGATCGGCACCGGGCATTCCCATGCCGCCGGAAAGATGCAGGCGATGCGGAATCTGCCGAACCTCTATCAGGTCACCGGCATCTGTGAGCCGGATGACGCGCTGTGGCAGCGTGCGGCGAGGAACAAGGCCTATGCGGATCTGCCACGGCTGTCGCTGGAGCAGCTCCTTTCCTCTGATGTGAAGCTCGTCGCGGTGGAGACCCTGCTGGGGGACGCTCCCGCGATGACGATGCGCTGCCTGGAAGCGGGCAAGCACGTCCATCTCGACAAGCCGGGGGCGCTGTCCCACGCGGACTTCAGGAAGTTCCGCCTGCTGGCGCGGGAAAAAGGTCTGCACCTGCAGATGGGCTACATGCTGCGCTACAACCCGGCGTTCCAGTTGCTGTTCCAAGCCCACCGCGAGGGCTGGCTGGGAGAGATCGCCAGCATCGACGCCTCTATGGGCAAGCTCGCGGAAGCTGGCCTGCGGAAGGAACTCTCGTCACTGGCCGGTGGCGGCATGTTCGAGCTGGCCTGCCATCTCACGGACGCCGTCGTCACCCTCCTCGGCAAGCCGCAGGCGGTGCATGCCTTCTCCACCCCCACCCGGGACGACGGCATGAAGGACAACCAGCTCGCGGTGCTATCCTACGCGAAGGCGACCGCCACGCTGCGCTGCAACCATGCCGATCCCTTCGGCTCGCCGCACCGCGCCTTTCATGTCATCGGTACAAAGGGCAGCATGGAGATCTCCCCGCTGGAGTCCGGCAATGTCATCCTCTCATTCACGGAGGATCATCCACCCTACGGGAAAGGCCGCAACACGCTGAAGCTGGAGGTGCCGAAGGGCCGCTACGACGCCGAGTTCATCGACATGGCAAAGGCGATCCGCGGAGAAAAACCGCTGGCATGGGACGCGATGCACGACATCGTGGTTCACGAAACCGTCCTCCGGTCATCCGGGATGGATGTTCCATGACATGAAACACGCCGCCTTCCTGCTGATCACCGTTCTCCCCGCCGCCGCACGGGAGCTGCCCGAGATCACGGTGATGGCGGAGCGTCTCCCCTCCACCTCATCCGCCGCCGCGCCGCTCGCGGAGTGGGAGCGCGCTGCCATCCGGGAAAGCTCCCCCCGCACGCTGGATGAGATGCTTTCCTCGGAGCCATCCTTCTCGCTTTACCGCAGGCAGACCGCCCTCTTCGGCAATCCCACATCCGCCGGGGTGAGCCTCCGCAACACGGGAGCGACCGCCGCATCCCGCACGCTGGTCCTGCTGGACGGTATGCCGCAGAACGATCCCTTCGGCGGCTGGGTGTACTGGGCGCGCTACGATGCGGCGGCGGTGGATTCCGTGAAGATCATCCCGTCCGCGAAAGCCGCCGTCTGGGGGAATCAGAGCCCCGCCGGGGTGGTTCAGCTTTCCTCACGGGATGCGTTCACGGAGGCGCACACGTTGCGCCTCGGTGGCGGCAGCCACGGGACCCTGGGCGGCTCCACGGCGAACCAGTTCGTCAATGAGGACGGCACCCTCGGCGTTTTCTTCAACGCGTCCGCCCTGCGTTCCGACGGATTCTTCGGCGTGGCGGAAAGCCAGCGCGGAGCCGTGGACCGCAGGCTGGATCTGGATCTTTTCAGCGCGGACCTGAAGCTCGCATGGAAGCCCCGCCCCGGACTCACCGTCGAGCCGATGATCTCATGGTATGAGGAGGAACGCGGCAACGGCACTCCCCTCACGGGAAACACCACGGAGGCAATGGACCTGGCCCTGCGCGTCACGGCGGAGGACCCCGTGCTGTCCTGGCAGGCGCTCGGCTACTACCAACATCGTAGTTTCTCCTCATTCTTCAGCTCCGTCGATGCCACCCGCACCACGGAGACGCCGTCGCTCGACCAGCATGACGTCCCCGCCACCGGCAGCGGCGGCGCGCTCACCCTCCACTGGCAGCCGGGCGGAAAATGGTCCGTCACGGGTGGCGCGGACTTCCGCCACATCACCGGCGAAACGAACGAAGACGCCACCTTCATGGCCGGACGGTTCACCCGCGCCCGCGAGGCGGGAGGTGAGCAGAGCTTCGCCGGGATCTTCGCCGCAGGCAGCTACCAGATCGACACACGAACGACCCTGGATGCCAGCGCCCGCCTCGATGCCTGGTGGCTCCGCGATGGCCGCCGGATCGAGGAATCCCTCCTGACCGGTGCGACTCTCCGCAACGACCGCCAGCATGACCGCGATGGCATCGAGCCGTCCTTCGCCCTCGCCTTCAGCCATGCGTTCAACGACCGCGTGGAGGCTTTCGCCTCCGCCGGGACCAGCTTCCGCCTTCCCACCCTCAACGAACTCCACCGGCCGTTTCGTGTGAAAAACGACATCGTGGAAGCGAACGCCGCGCTCGACCCGGAGCGCTTCATCAGCATCGAAGGCGGCGTTGAATGGAAGCCCGCGGATGCCCTCACTTTCCGCGCCTCCCTCTTCCATCACTGGATCAGGGACGCCATCGCCAACGTGCCCGTCACCGATCCCGCGGAGATCGCCGCCATCTTCGGCACCATTCCTGCCGGTGGTTCCGGCTCGCAGCGGCGGAACGTCGATAAAGCCCGCGTGCTCGGTGCCCAGGTCGGTGCCGAATGGAAAGCCAGTGATGAGGTGACTGTCCGCCTCGATGGCATCTGGACGGAAACCAATTTCCACGAATCCAGCGATCAGCCTCTGCTCGAAGACAAACCCTTCCCCCAGGCACCGGATCTGCGGCTCATCGCGGGCCTCGACTGGCGGCCCATCGAACGCCTCACGCTCACCGCTGGTTACGAATACGGAGCGTCCCAGTTCGACGACGCGCTCGTCCAGCGGCGCATCGGCGATTACACCAGCGCGCGTATCGGCGCGACGTGGAAGGCATCGGAAAACCTGCTCTACCACCTGCGGGTGGAGAACCTCCTCGATGAGGAAATCATGACCGGCCTTGCCAGCGACGGCACACGCAGCATCGCCGGACCCCGTGCGCTGTGGGCGAGCGTGGAGTGGAGTTTCTGAAAGCGAAAACCATTGGCGGCATCGCTTCCCGGGATAGCCTTATCCCTATGCCGACGACCGGAAATCATTCATATCGGAAATCCAGCTCCTTCCCGTCGCTGTTCCTGCCGTTCGTTGCCATAGTCGCACTCTGGCCCACATTGGCCTGCGGCCAGGATTTCCTGCCGGCGAAAAGTGACGCGGCGACGGGAGCCACCTTCAAAATCGTGGATGGCACCGCGGACCGGAACAGCGCTTCCCCTGAAGTTCTCCACGATGGCAAACCGCCCACGAAAGACGACGATCCCCGTGCGAGCTTCTTCTTCGCGCCGGGCACCGATGGCGGCCGGATCTCCGTCGACCTGGGATCGGCCATCCAGATCAGGACGATCAGGACTTCATCGCTCCATCCGGGGTCGCGCGGACCGCAGGTCTATCAGCTCTACGCTTCGCAAGGAACCGCCGTCAATTTCTCCGCTTCTCCGAAGCGGGGTGTGGATCCCACGTCCTGCGGCTGGCAGCTCGTCCACTCGGCGGATACCCGCTCGGGCGGTGGCCCGGGTCATCAGGTTTCTATTGAAGGCGGAATTTTCAAGAAGACCAAATTCCGCCACCTGCTTTTCGACATCAAGCGACCGGATCCCGCGGGCTCCCTTTCCAACACGTTCTACAACGAGATCTATGTCATCGATGCCAACGCCCCAGCCGAGGACATCCCGAGGAAGCTGGTGGACACGGTCACCTCAAAGGACGGGAGATACCGCTACATCCTCGACTCCACCGAAGCCCCCGACCTGCGGGCATGGACGCTGGAGAAGCTGCTACCCGTGATGGAGGTCTGGTATCCGAAGATCATCGGGATGATCCCGGTGGAAGGCTACACCCCGCCGGACACCGTTTATTTCGCCCTGAAGAACGCCACCAACCTGCCGGGACATGCACAGGGTGTGCCGGGATATGCGACCGGCAACCGCATCACCCTGAACGCGAGCTTCATGCGCGACAACCGGACTGGCGAGGCGATCGGCTGTGCGGTGCATGAGATCGTCCACGTGGTCCAGTTCGCGGGAGATCCCCGGCCGAAGATCGAGCGTCCGCCCACCTGGGTTACGGAAGGCGCGTGCGACTACATCCGCTGGTTCCTCTACGAACCGGAGGTGAAAGGCGCGGAGATCACCAAGGGCAACATCGCCCGCGCGAAGTATGACGGCAGCTACCGCATCAGCGCGAACTTCATGGACTGGGTGATCAGGAACCATGAGAAGGACCTGATGCGGAAGCTCAACCTGTCGATCCACAAGGGCTACTCCACGGATCTGTGGAAAGAATGGACCGGTAAGTCCGTCGAGGAACTCGGCGACGATTGGAGGAAAGCCCATGAAAAGCGGCTGGGCGTGAAATGAACATATAGTGCCCGCACCGGACACTGGACCAGCTTGGCGGACATCGTCATGCGCACCGTGGTACATTCCGTATTGGCCTTTTCATCATTGGAAGGCGACGGCATAACTTTCCCTCCATGCCGGACGACACAGAGAACCTCATCTCCACCGTGGTCAGGGGAATTCCGGATCTGGAGCTGCGGTTGGCGGCGGACCGTGAACTGCGGGGATGCCTGCGCGAACAGGGACAGGGGATCATCCGGCAAGTAATGGATCGCTTCAATGAGGTTGACCACCATCCATCAAAAACTCCATGGCGGTGGATTCTCGCGGGACTAGTGGTTCTTGTGAGCATCGCCGTTGCGATACCCCATGCGCTCAATATCTACGGTTACAGGCAGTTGGTTAACGGAACTATCTGGATCAATTATGAAAAGTCGCAAGCCAGAGCCCTGGAGAAGCTGAAGGAGCAACCGTGGTCCCAACAGGATCGGATCCTCTTGTTCGGACCGCTGTCGAACGTCTCCATTGACCAGCGGCTGGAGACTTTCCGTCGGATGGCGTCGTCAGATCCTGTGTTTCTCGCGGAGTATGTGACAGTCCACTCCAATGAGAAGGGATCGCTCCCGGCGGACCTCGAATCACTTGCGGCCGAGTTCGATCCGGACAACTCACTTTATGACTATCTCAGAGCGGCGCGCGAGGCGCGGGACATCGTCAAAGAGATCCCGAGGACCCGCGCGGAGATCAAGGCGGGCAAATCCGTGGCTTGGAAAATCAACGATGAAGCCAAGCTGGCGGAAGCCATCCGCCTGATGATGCAAGGAAGCCGGAAGCCGGACTTCCGCAGCCGTGTGGGTGAGATGAGCGAAGCACGCATGGGACTGCTACCATGGAGCACGCGGGAAGAGCGCTTCTATTCAGGATTTTTTGTTTTTCCCGGCTTCACCACCTTCCAGCTCAATGGTCTGGGTCAGGCAGTTTCAGCGGAAGCCGAGCGGCTGGCAGCCACTGGTGACCGCAAGGCATTTCTGGAATTGGCCACTGCCGTGGAAATCATGATCCGGCAACGTCTGGCCGACAATGATCCCACCATCCTCGGGGCGATCATTCTGCAGACGGAAATCACAAGGATCTCCGGACAGATGGAAACCGCGGCCGGAGTCCTGGGCCTGGAGGAGGAAGCCGCCCGTTTCAGGGAAGTGAACAGACGGCTGGAGGACCGCCGCGAGTTCATCAGCCAAAGGGAGAAGACACGAGACTTGCGCGGCCCTCTGGCCATCAGACTCCCGATCGGACAGCATTTGATCGAATTTTCACATTTCCGCGCAAAGGAGCCACCTGACATCCGCTTGGGCGAACTCCTGCCCGGAACCTACGCCGACCATGCCTTTTTCTCCCGCGCTCTGTGCTTTGGCATCTGGACTCTCTCCGGCCTCTGCGCCGGACTCCTGCTCCTTCACCGCGCCATCGCATCACGGACGGTGCGGTTGATCGGAACCCGCATGAGCCGCCTGGTGGGCTGGAAGGATCTGGCGATCATTGCGGGTATCTCCTGCGTCCTTCCAACACTGTATGTACTCGCCTTTTCAAGGCTCACCCCGCTGGGTGCCCGCGAGTATAATCTGACCGGCACTTATTACCTCCTGCCAACGGCACATTTCATCGACCTTTTCCTCGCAATGGTTGCCCTCACGGTTCTGACAACGCGCTGGCGCCTCCATCGTCTCGGCAGGGTCTTCGGACTGGGACAGTCCCGAACCTCATGGATTGGCTGGCTCTGCCTGCTGGGCATCCTCTTGCATATTCCCCTCGTCGGTTGGTGGGTGGAAGCCCAACGCTTCGGGAAAACGGCCGCATGCATGATGGCCCTGCCGGTGATAGCCTGCGTGATCTGGTTGCTGGTTATATTTTTCAGGGGGCCGTTCGGCACGATGACCGATCGCGTGAACGGCGCCACGATGGTGCGGATTCTGATACCCATGTTCGGCATGGCGATGATCTGGGCGATGGCCCTGATGCAAGTGTTCAAAGCAGAAGACGATCATTGGACCGCGCAGGACCGATTCCTTATCGATGCCCGGGATCCCGGCTACAAGTTCACCTATGAACGGACCCTCGCACTCCGCCTCAACGAGGAGCTGCGCGAGGCGCTGGGACACGAGTGATTTCCGGGTCGTGTCCGATGCGGTTCACGGAAAGATCCCCAAATCCATCGGCACCAAAAATGTGAATGCCGGACCTGCGTTCCAACAACCAGATCATGACCGCACCTGGTGGAGTCCCTCTCCATCTCCATCAAACATTCAGCGACAACCCCAAAACAAAAACGGCGGTCGTGATGACCGCCGCCTTTGTTCGAATCTTCCGCTTTCCGGAAATCAGTTCCGGTGCTTGCGCTTGAAGTGCAGGGCCGCCGCCGCCTGGGCGATGACGTTCTGCAGGTGGGCAACCTCCTCGGCGTCGAGGTTGTGTTCGACACCGGCGAGCTGTTCCTCGGCACGCTTCATGGCGGCTTCGGTCGCTGCTTCGTCGATCTCGTCCTCACCGAGGGCGGAGTCCGTCAGGACGATGACTTTCTTCTGGTCCACTTCGGCGAAGCCGGAGCCGATCGCCAAGGTGGAGGTGACGCCGCCTTTCTGGTAGCGAAGCTCACCGGCCTTCAAAGCCGTCACCAGCCCCGCGTGCTGGGGCAGGATGCCCATTTCGCCATCCGCACCTGGCAGATAGACGTTATCAACGGAGTCCGAGAAGATCTTCTTCTCAGGGGTGACGATTTCGAGGTGAAGAGACATGGATAAGTTTTCAGTTCCTAGTTTTCAGTTTTCAGGTCCGGCCCCGGGAATCCCTTCCTGAAAGCCGGACACTGGAAAACCAGCAAACCCGATGATTAGTCGCGTGCGACGCTGTCGATGCCGCCCTTCATGTAGAAGTTGCCTTCCGGCACGGTGTCGAGCTTACCGTCGAGGATCTCGGCGAAGCCTTTGACGGTGTCCTCGATGGAGACGAGCACGCCGGGGACGTTGGTGAAGACTTCCGCCACATGGAACGGCTGGGTGAGGAAGCGCTGGATCTTCCGGGCGCGGAACACGCTCAGCTTGTCCTGGTCGGAAAGCTCGTCCATACCAAGGATGGCGATGATGTCCTGGAGGTCCTTGTAGCGCTGGAGCACCTGCTGGACGCCACGGGCGACGCGGTAGTGTTCTTCACCAACGATCTCGGGGGCGAGTGCCTTCGAGGTGGAGGCGAGCGGGTCCACGGCCGGGAAGAGCGCCTGCTCAGCGAGGGAGCGCTCAAGAACGACGGTGGAGTCAAGGTGGGCGAAGGTGTTCGCCGGAGCCGGGTCGGTAAGGTCGTCCGCAGGGACGTACACCGCCTGGATGGAGGTGATGGAGCCTTTGTTGGTGGAGGTGATCCGCTCCTGGAGACCGGCCATTTCCTCGGAGAGGGTTGGCTGGTAACCCACGGCGGACGGCGTCCGGCCGAGAAGCGCGGACACTTCGGAACCGGCTTGGGAGAAACGGAAGATGTTGTCAACGAAAAGAAGCACGTCCTGGTTGGCTTCGTCACGGAAGTGCTCGGCCATGGTCAGGGCAGAGAGCGCGACGCGGAGACGGGCACCCGGAGGCTCGTTCATCTGGCCGTAGCAGAGGGCCACCTTGGATCCTTCGGCGAGGACCGGGGTGCCGTCGGCGTTGAGCTTCACGTGGCCGTTCTCGTCCTTTTCGGTGGCGATGACGTTGCCTTCGATCATTTCCCAGTAGAGGTCGTTGCCCTCACGGGTCCGCTCACCGACACCGGCGAACACGGAGAAACCACCGTGCGCCTTCGCGATGTTGTTGATGAGCTCCATGATGACGACTGTCTTGCCGACGCCCGCACCACCGAACATGCCGCCTTTGCCGCCCTTGAGCAGCGGGCAGATGAGGTCGATGACCTTGATGCCGGTAGGAAGAACTTCGGCCGTCGCGGACTGCTCGGTGAGCGTCGGCGCGGGGCGGTGGATCGGGGAGCGGAAGTTCGCGTCGGCCAGCGGCACGTTTTCGTCCACGAGGTCACCGGTCACGTTGAAGATACGGCCAAGAACCTGGTTGCCGACAGGCACGGCGATGGCCTTGCCGGTATCCGTGAGGGCCATGCCGCGCTTCAGGCCGTCCGTGGTGGACATGGCGACCGCGCGCACCCATCCGTCACCAAGGTGCTGCTGCACCTCGAGCACGAGCTTGGTGTCCACACCGTTGAGGACGTATTGGATTTCCAGCGCGTTGTAGATTTCAGGCAGCTTGGCGGCTTTCGAGAAATCCGCGTCGATGACGGCGCCGATGATCTGGACGATGGTTCCTTGGTTGCTCATGGGAAGAGAGGGAGAAGATGGAGTTGGCTGGTTTTCAGTTCGAAGTTTTCAGGAGGGGCAGGTGGATCGGGAGCGGCTGACAATGTTCGGTTTTCCCTGAAAACCGAAAACTGGCAACTGATAAACTTCCTTACTCCATGGCCTTCATGGCAGTGGTGATCTCAAGCAGCTCGGCGGTGATCGCGCCTTGGCGGAGCTTGTTGTATTCGAGGGTGAGTTCCTTGATGAACTTCTTCGCGTTGTCGGTGGCGGCCTTCATGGCAACCATCCGTGCGGAGTGCTCGGAGGCGCGGGACTCGACGAGGGCCTGGAACACGCGGAAGTTCACGTAAAGCGGCAGGATCGCACCCAGCACCTCCTCCGTGGTCGGCTCGAAGAGATACTCGTTGGTATCCGTCGCGTCGGCATATCCGGTCGGCGGCTCCACCGGCAGGAGCTGGACGACTTCCGGCGTCTGGCTGAGGGTGTTGACGAACTTGGTGTAGGCGATGGAGACCTTGTCGTATTTGCCGTCGAGGAACTGCTTTGCCAGCAGCTTGGCGATGGCACGGGCGTCCGCGAACGGAACCGGGTCCTTCACCGAGAAGTCGGCGATGATGTCCTTGCCCAGCTTCTCCAGCATGATGCGCAGCTTGCGGCCGACGGTCACGTAGTCCGCGTCCGGGGAAACCGAATCGCGGAGCTTCCGGGAAAGGTTGGTGTTGAGCGGTCCGCAGAGACCCTTGTCGGTGGAGATCACCAGGACCAGCTCGCGGTTGCCCTCACGCTTTTCCAGGAGCGGGTGGGTCGTCTCACTGAAGCCCTCGCTGATGTCCTGGAGGACACCGTTGAGCTGTGTCGCGTAGTCACGTCCGGCCAGCGCCTGGTCCTGCGCCTTCTTCATCTTGGCGGCTGCGACAAGCTGCATCGCGCGTGTGATCTGCGCGGTGTTTTTGACCGACTTGATGCGCCGGCGGATGTCGCGGAGGTTTGCCATTTTGGGAGAAAGGTAGAATCAGGAAGCGGGGAACCGGGGAACTGGGAGACGTATTATTTCCAGGAGGTCTTGAAGTCGGCGATGGCCTGCTTCACGGCGTCCACGGAGGCCGCGTCCTTCTTGAGATCCGGCTTTTCGTTGCGGATCTTGTCGAGGAGCTCGCTCTTGCGGGTGGTGAGGAATTCACCGAGGGCGAGCTGGAAGCGCTTCACATCGGCGACGGCGACGTCGTCGAAGTAGCCGTTCTGCATCGCGAAGAGATACACGGACTCCAGCTCCATGGAGAGCGGGCTGTATTGGTTCTGCTTGAAGAGCTCCACGATGCGGGCACCGCGGTCGAGTTTCTTCTTGGTGGAGGCGTCCAGGTCGGAGCCGAACTGGGCGAAGGCCTGCAGCTCGCGGAACTGGGCGAGGTCCAGCTTGGTGGTACCGGCGACGGACTTGATGGTCTTGGTCTGGCAGGCGGAACCCACGCGGGACACCGAGAGACCCACGGAGATCGCGGGGCGGATGCCTTGGTAGAAGAGGTCGGTTTCCAGGAAGATCTGACCGTCGGTGATGGAGATCACGTTGGTCGGGATGTAGGCGGAAACGTCACCGGCCTGGGTCTCGATGATCGGCAGCGCGGTCAGGGAGCCACCACCGGCGTTCTCGGAGAGACGGGCGGAGCGCTCGAGGAGGCGGCTGTGGAGGTAGAACACGTCACCCGGATAAGCTTCGCGGCCGGATGGGCGGCGGAGAATCAGGGACACCTGGCGGTAGGCGACGGCGTGCTTGGAAAGGTCATCGAACACGATCAGACAGTCCTGACCCTTGTCCATGAGGTATTCGGCGATGGCGCAACCGGCGTAGGGAGCCAGGAACTGCATCGCGGCTGCGTCCGAAGCGGAGGCGGAGACGATGGTGGTGTATTCCATCGCGCCGGCGTCTTCGAGGATCTTCTGGGTCCGGGCGACGTTGGAGAGCTTCTGGCCGATGGCGACGTAGATGCAATACAGAGGCTTGTGGTTCTGCAGCTTGCCCTGTTCGGCGGCCTTGTTCTGGATCGCCTGGGAAATGATGGTGTCCACCGCGATGGTGGTCTTGCCCGTGGCACGGTCACCGATGATCAGCTCCCGCTGGCCGCGGCCGATCGGGATCATCGCGTCGATGGACATGATGCCGGTCTGCACCGGGACGGAAACGGACTTCCGCTTGATGATGCCCGGAGCGATCTTCTCCATCGGGTAGTTGGCGGAGGCGGCGATCTCACCCTTGCCGTCGATCGGCTGGCCGATGGCGTTGACCACGCGGCCGAGGAGGGCTTCACCGACAGGAACGGAGAGGAGCTTGCCGGTGCTGCGGCACTCCGCGCCTTCGGTCACGGCGGAGTAGTCGCCGAGAAGAACGACACCCACTTCGCTTTCCTCAAGGTTGAGCGCGATGCCGGTGACACCACCGTCGAACTCGATCATTTCGTTCAGCGAGACGTCGGACAGACCTTCGACTTTCGCCACGCCGTCACCGACCTGGCGGACGATGCCGACATTGGTTTTTTCGACCGACGAAGTGATGCCGGCGATCTGTTGTTCGAGTTCTTGGAGGATGCTGCTCATGGGAGACGGGTCTGGTTGGCGGTGGCGAAGGGTCGGAAATCAGAATGCTTTGGCGAGGCGGTCGAGGCGGCCCTGGACGGAACCGTCGAACACGTCATCACCGACGCGGATGCGGAGTCCTCCGAGGAGGACGGGGTTGATGAGGTACTGGACATCCAGATCATTGCCATACTTGCGGGCAAGATCGTTGAAGACCCGCTGGCGGGTGATGGTGTCCAGTTCGACGGCGCTTTCCACGGTCACCTTGCGCTTCTCGACATCGAGACGGACCAGGCGGTGGAGGGCGGCGAGGATCGCGCGGTACTCGCGCGGCTTGTCCTCGGCCAGCCGGGTGAAAACCGTGCGCAGCTTGTTGTTGTCCAGCCTGCCGTCGGTGTGGCTGAGGCCGAACAGGCGGCGGGCGGCGGTGGCGGCGGTTTTCGAAACTTTCATGAAGGCGCGGCGGAAAGGGTGGAGGAAGATCAGCCTTCGACTTTGGCGAGCGCCTCGTCGTTGATGCGGCGCTGGTCGTCGTCGTTGAGGACCTTGCCGGTGACCTGGGAGGTCGTGGCGGCCACCAGGCGGCCGAACTCCGCCTTGAGTTCCGCCTTGATGGCGGCACGCTCGGCCTGGGCGGCGGTCTCAGCCTTGGCGAGGATCTGCTGGGCGGAAGCAATGGCTTCCTGGGTCTTCTGGGCGGAGAATGCAGCGGAGCTTTCCTTCGCTTCGTTGATGAGGCGGGATGCGTCCTCGTTTGCCTTGGCGATGGCGGCGGCGGTGGTGATTTCGGACTCGGCGAGTTGTTTCTCGATGAGCTTCACTTTCTCTTCACCGGCGATGATCCGCTCACGGCGCTCGTTGAGGATCTGCTGGATCGGGCCGAACGCGAACTTCTTCAGCACCCAGATCACGAGGATGAAATTCACCACCTGGGCGGCGAAGAAAGGCACATTCAAACCGAAGGTCTTGGAGATTCCTTCCAGGACGTTTGGATTGTCAGCGGCGGCGGCGAGCAGGAGATTCATATCGTGAGGGTTCGGCGGAGAAGGGTGCCGCACACGCCCTCATCGGGCGTGTGCGGACTTGCAATACTTAGAACGGAACAGCGAAGGCCGAGAGGATGAAGATACCCTCGATAAGAGCGGCCAGAATGATCGAGATCACGAGGATCGGAGTGGCTGCACCTGGGTTGCGACCGGTGGCTTCAGCGGCCTTTGCGCCGAGGAGACCGATACCGATACCACCGGCGATTGCTGCGGCGGCGACTGCGAATGCTTTGGTAAACATTATCTTGTGTTGTGTTTGATGTTGGTTTCCGGCGGCCCCCACGGTCTTTGCCATGGTCAGACCACTGAAATTTTTCAGTGATGCGCTTCGTCGTGATCGCCGTGGTCGCAGATCAGCTTGAGGAAAATGGCGCAGAGAAGGGTGAAGACGAGCGCCTGGACGAATCCGACCAGAAGCTCCATGAAGTAGAATGGCAGCGCCGGCAGGAAGTGGAGCCACTTGATGGGGACCAGCGCCATGAGCGCCTCCAGAGTCTGCTCACCACCATAGATGTTGCCGAAGAGACGGAAGCTGAGGGCGACCGGACGGATGCCGATGGAGACAACCTCCAGGATGCCGACGAAGAAGAAGAGAGGCACCATCAGCCAGAAAAGGATGCCGCTGACACCCTTCGGCGCGAAGATGTGGGAAAGGAAGCCTTTCACGCCGTTCTCGGTGACCGCCCAGTAGAACCAGAGGGCAGCGAAGGAAAAGGCCATCGCCGCGGTCATGTTGAGGTCGGCGTTGGCGCCGCGCAGCCATGGCAGGAACCCGACGTGGTTGCCCTGCGCATCCACTAGGTGCTGTCCCACGGTTCCCACACCGGGGATGAGGCCCAGGTAGTTCGAGGTCAGGATGAAGAAGAAGATCGTGCCGAAGAACCAGAAGGTGCGCTTGATCAGGTGCGCGCCCATCAGGCCTTCCAGAAAGTTATAGAGGGACTCCATGGCCCACTCCGCCACGTTCTGGATACCGACAGGGATGAAGGCGAGCTTATGGGTGGCAGCCTTGCAGAACAGAACGATCAATCCAACCGCCAGCCACACCATCAGAATGGAGTTGTTGATCGGGAGGGTCTCATGGAGCCGCTGCGCGTCGAGCGGGAGAACGTGGTGACCACCTGCAGCCGCGGAAGCGGAGACGAGGCCTGTGAGCCAGACAGCCGATGAGGTGAGGAAAAATCGCATGTGGTGAGCCCGATTGCGTCGGGCGCGTGGGTCATATGATAACGCCCAGATCTTTCGCAAGGCCTATTTGTGAAATTTTTCACAAGCTCGGACAAACGTTTGAATCCCAGTTATTTAACATAACTTTATAATGGCTGGCGACTGCCATGGAAGGCCACTTCCGCCTTGATCCCGGCCAGAACTTTCCCTCCGCCCAAGCCCGCCGCCGCAATGACTTTGAAACCAGCATCCAAGGCCTGGTTCAGCATCTCCTCCGCCGGCAGGCAGAGCCTCCCGCCCACCTCCTCCAGATGAAAAGCAACTACCCCCACCCCATGGAATCCACGATAGATGACCTCCGTACAGGCCACAACATCCTGGAAACGGTAGTCGAACAGGAAATCGTACGGTTTCCCTTCATGGAGCAACGCCCGTTTCACCGCGGCCGCCAGCTCCTCCGGTGCGAGCGGGGACCTCAGCAGCACACAAGCATCCACAGCGAGCGTTTCAGAGCAGGCACGGAGCCTCACGCCGTCTTTCTTCGCCTCCAGGAACCACTTGCTCCCGTCATCCGGCAGGCCGGGGAGGATGCCCAGCTCCTCCAATTCCCGGGAGGAACCGAGGTAAAGGGCGGCATGCGGCCAGAATCCCGGCAGGAACAGGTTGCTCACCGCATCGTCATGCCGGGTCACGAAGACATCCCCCGGCTTTGCCTTCGCCAGGATCTCCTCCCGCAATCCGGAGGTGATCCGCTTTGGCGCACCCGCCGGTTTCACCCCCGGCTGCCGCAGCTCCGCGATGGCGCTGCCGGACACCTTGAACAGACCGTACATCACCTGCCGCCACGCGGAACGGTGACGCCGCAGGAAGGAAAACCAACGGTAGGAAAAGAAACGCTTCAGCGCCTCGCTCCGCCGCCGCTCGATCATGGGTTCCTCTTTCTCCAGCAGCGCGACCATGCGCCCCACCACCGGATCTCCCGCCAGGGACCTGATCTCCTCCCTGTTCCTGAAATAGAAATCCGCCGCCGCGATGAAACGCTGCCAATTCCTCCGGGCCGAGACGGACTTGTACAATGCGGTGAACGTCTTCCGCGGGATGCCAGCCGCCGCACCCCCCTCATCCAGCTTCTTCCACACCACAGGCCGGTCCTTCGCCAGCCTCACCACGTATCCGGACGCACGCATGAGCACGCAGGCCGCCGCGAACGCCGTCACGAACACGGGCAGCCGTCCCCGCCAGTCCGTGCCGCCGTCCCCCGCCGCCACCGCCAGGTCCTCCAGCGTCACCAGCAGCGCGCCGCGGACGGATAAGTACTGGAAATACCGTAGCCGCACCGCCTCATCCTCGTCAGGCAGGAAATAACCCCTGGCCGCCGCCCGTTCCGCGGACGCGAGCTCCGCATCCAGCTCCTCCGGCTCCGGAACCGCGCGCGCCGCCGCCAGGACGGCGGACACCCCGCGGCCCAGGATGTCAGGCCCATCCGGCGCTCCCTTCATCCCCGCATGCTAAACCCGCGGTCAAGCAGGCCCCATGTTCCGCGGCATGAGCCAATCTAACAGAATCTAACAGAATCACGCCATCCCGCGCGATGCCCTCCCCGCCCGGCCCGGAGGTCCGCGCATACGTCCGTCCCCCCCTGAAAGTCAAGCAGGCTCTAGGAAAAATTCTCCCGCAGCCTATCAGCTTTTCTCTTGCCAATTTTCCGGCCCGTTCTCACAAACACGTCTGCCATGAACAAAGCCGAACTCGTAGAAGCCGTCCAGAAAGCCCTCGGAAAAGACGTCACCAAGCGCGCCGCCGACGAAGCCGTCGAGGCCGTCCTCGACTCCATCGCCAAGGGCGTCAAGAAAGACAAGAAGGTCCAGATCATCGGTTTCGGCACCTTCGAGGTGAAAAAGCGCGCCGCACGCCAAGGCCGCAACCCGAAGACCGGAGAGTCCATGAAGATCGCCGCCTCCAAGTCCGTCGGCTTCAAGCCATCCTCCGTCCTCAAAGCCAGCCTTTGATCCGCGGAAACATCCGTTGTTGAAAAACCCATACCGAAAAACCCCGGCCACCCGGCCGGGGTTTTCATTTTGGAAGTCATGTCAAAAACCGGAACAGCCACGGAGGGCGTCAGAACCAGCCCTTGCGGCCCGTGACATACGTGGCGACGAACTCCGCATCGCTCTTGGTCAGGTAGATAATACCTTCAATAAGACCGATGGGCCACATGACGACGGCCCCGATTCCGCAGGTAAGAACGCTGACCAGCAGCATGATCAAACCCTCCTTTTTATAACCGAGATAGAATTTGTGGATCCCGAGGCAATTGAGGAAGATCCCGAGCAGGCCGGCGACCAACTTTTTTTCAGCTCCGGGAACTGGAGTAGCAGGTTCTGTGGACATAGTATCCGCCATCTACTAGAACCACACCAAGAAAGCAAGCCGCAAGCTCGATGAAGCCAAGAAACAACCTCGAAGAAACCACCCTGCAGGACGGAACCAACCTCCTGCTCCAGGAGCATGACGGCCGGCTCTATCTGTTAGTCCACGGCCAGCAGATCTGCGGCCCCTCCACCGCCGCCGCGGAAAAGGAGCTGGCATTCCTTGCCGCTGCACCATTCCGCCCCGCCCGTCAGCCGAAGATCTGGCTGATCGGCCTGGGGCTCGGCCAGGCCCTCGATGCCATCACCAAAGAACTGCCACAGAAGCGGGGCACTTTCACCGTGATCGAGCCGCTGCCGGAAATCCCCGCGTGGCATCATCGTCACATCCCGGACGGCGCGTTCAAGACCGACGCCCGCGTCTCCCTGGAGACGGATGCCGGACCCGCCGCGCTGGCCCGCCAGAGCGGCACTCTCCACGCCATCCTCATCCACATGGATGCCGCCCCCCTCAATTCCAAGAACCGCCCGTGGCCGGAGGACCGTTCCTGGCTTTCCTCCGCCTATCAGGCACTCCAGCCCGGCGGCCTGCTGGCCATCGCCAGCTCCCGCCCGCACGCGACCATCTACAAGCGCCTGCAACAGGCGGGATTCGACGTGGCGGAACACGCCGTGCCCGTCTCCCCCAATGCAAAGCGGCCGCGCATGCAGCCCATCTGGCTCGCCCGCAAAGGCCGCCCGGTCGATTGAGCCGTAGCATCCCCACACCGACGATGAAAGCCGCCCGGGTCGAGGCCATCCGCCGCCGTGCGGTCAAGGCGGGAATCAGGAAATCGGGAAAGCTCCACCATCCCCTCCAGCCGGAGGAAATCCTCTCCCTGAAGGTGCAGGTCCTGCCCGCCTTCGCCCGCATCGCCATGGGCGTTGCCGCGGTGCTGCTGTTCGTATCCGCCTGCGCCGGCTGGCCGTCGGACGAAGAATGGGTCCGGATGATCGAAGCCCTCGCAGGCTTGTTCCTTGCGTTCTTCTCCTTGCTTGGCGTGCGCCGCACGCTTTCCGGGCTGGCAGACCGCCTCTCCACGGACATCCTCCATTCCATCGTGGACAGCGTGGTGGATGCCATCGACGTTTGAGCGCGTCCCACCATGCGAGCCCTGCCACCCATCTCCCCCTCCGTCATCCTGTCATTCGACTTCGACGGCACCCTCCACGACCCCGCGGCGGAGCCTCCGGTGCCCGGGGAGTTCTTCACGCTCATCCAGTCGCTGCGCGGGACGCACGGTGCGGTGTGGGGCATCAACACCGGGCGCTCCATGGCGCAGATGGTGGAGGGCTTCATCGAAAGCCGCTTTCCGTTTCTTCCCGACTACGTTGTTGCCCGGGAACGAGAGATCTATTTCCCCAACCCTTTCGGCCGCTGGTTGCCCCATGAGAAATGGAACAAGACCTGCGAAAAGGAAATCCACCGGCTTTTCAAAAGCACGAAGAAGCTTCTCAAGGCCATCCGCAAGGAAGTCGAGGAACACACCGGCGCACAATGGATCGAACTGCAGGGAGACCCTGCCGGCATCATCTCCCAGAGCGATGAGGAAATGGAATGGATCCTCGGCCGCATCACCCCGTTGGCGGCGGCGGAACCACGCCTCGGCTGGCAGCGCAACTCCATCTACCTCCGCTTCGGCCACCGGGACTACCAGAAAGGCAGCAGCCTTTCCGAGATCGCCCGTCTGAACGGCCTCGGAGCGGACCGGTGCTTCGCCATCGGCGACAGCCACAACGACTTCGAGATGCTCGACCCCGCCCACGCCAGGATGGCCGCCTGCCCGGCGAACGCCGTCGAGGCCATCCGCCGCAAAATCGCCGCCACCGGGGGCTATCCCTGCACCACTTCCCACGCCCAGGGAGCCATCGAAGCGCTGCGTCACTTCTTCACCGGAGACGACGGCAGGGCGAACGGAAGCCCGGTGTGATCTCATCAAAATTTCCGCTTGCACCAGCGGCGAAAATTCCAAGATTTGGGCCGGGATACTTCCGACCAGAAGTCAGCCCAAAGTGTCGGGGCGTGGCGCAGCCTGGTAGCGCGCTTCGTTCGGGACGAAGAGGCCGTGGGTTCGAATCCCGCCGCCCCGACCAATAAACAACATCAGTGGGGAAGCACGCCTCCTATCTTGCAACGCGCCCCCGCCCATTCCACCCAAGGCGGGATGAGAACCCAAGCGCAGCAAAGCGGAGCCGGGTTCGAAAGCTTTCGGATGCTCGCAGCATCTTCGGAAAAAACTCCGGCGAAGCCGCACCTCGCTTGGCCGGAGCGAAGCGCAGGCAATCCCGCCGCCCCGACCCTTGATCAGCCTGCGGAATCTCTTTCCCAAGACAATTCCCGAAGCTTACGGATAAAAACGGGTCGAGGAAAAGACATAACCGAACTTACTCCGTTGCACTTCACCCTTGAACCCGTTCTTATTGGTTATGGCTTGATTGAATTTGATGATTGCGAAGTAGGCGTTCGGTCCACGCTGATTCCAAGATATCAAGTCTTCTCCTGTCAATTCCCAAGCGATTCCATTGAGATTTATATTCGGCGCGGCACAAGAATCTAGACAATCTCCATGCCATAAAAATATAAACAACACCGTTTAGTCGAATTGCTTCTCTGAAGACACGCGTTCGATTGATGTATCCAGTTTTCATTTTTGCTTCCGCTGCACTTCGAATATCAGAAGGAGGTAAATCTTCTAGGCGAGTCGCTTCAGCCCATAGCAAATCAAGTAGAATCAGACATCGTCGCCGAGATCCGTCGTGATAAATCAACCAATCTTGCAACTCGTTTCGAACCTTCGAGTGCTCGGGAGATAATTGTTCGTCAAAATAGTCGTCTCGGTAGTCAGAGTCGAGAATCTTCCGTAAAGGGCGGCTGTGACGTAGTAATTCTGTCCCAAATACTGGGTATACATCGGAAATATGAAGCTGTCCCTGGACTATGCGCATTGAAACATCGCTCATTACTCCACATGCAGATCGAATGCTGTCGAGGGCCCAAATAGTCGGTCCACTCATGCCCGAAGACTGGATTTTGTCTTGAAGTATTTTTGCAGAGGCTTCGTCAACGATCTGGTAGAATTCGGTTGGGCCGTGCCCGATGAAAACTACCTTGGCCCAGTCCTCGTAACTATCTTGCCATCGCTTTCGGTATTCCGTAATCAGCTGAAGCCTTACTTGCCGCTTCTGTGAGGATAAAATCCAAGCTTGAACCAATCCCACAAAGACCAAGAGTGCAGTCGCTATGGCTGTAATCAGCGCGTCGTTCATAAGTTGTCGTCTTGATGGTTCTGCCTAACGTCAGAGTGAGGCACCGGCTTTAGCCGGTTGCCTCCACCGACTTATTCGCAAGTTGCAGGATCTTGATATTGAGGTTCAGCGTAAGTCACTTGGTCCTACGGAGATTGTTGTGAAATAAGCGCCATCGGGGTCTGTGTATTTAAAATCCATTGAGACATCATTATCTCGAAAGTAACTCATTCCCTTCTCGTTTCTGTATCCATTTACAAGTTGCTCCCTCAGTTGTGGTATAAACGATCCCTCGTCGATTTGAGAAATTCTAAGATTTATTAGAGAATAGTGGTAGGTGACTTTCTTCCCTGGACCTGCTGATAGTCGATCTAAACGTGTCTCGCGATCCACGTTAATAGGGAGGCGCTCATTCATCTCAGTAACAATCTGTGGAAGCATGGATTCCACGCTCAAATCAAAAGGATCGGGTCCGGAAGGGCGATTGGAAGGAATGGAATTTCTATTTCTATCTGCGAGATGCTTCTCGGCAGCTTTTTGTCCAATCATACCACCACATGATCGGCTCAGGAGAACGGCAATCAAAAGTAGAGATCCCGATCCAATGAGCGAGAGAATCTTATTGCTGTTGCCGGATGACTTCTTATCGGTGTTTTCTCGTTTAGTGGTAGAGCTTGGTAAAGGAGGGGGCGTAGAGAAAAAGGTTACAAACTCGCTGCTCAGAATAGGAAGCCAATCTGGAAGATCCCGGTTCCAGACGAGCGTATTTCGGGAAAGGTCACGTTGTTCGATTAAATCGTGTATCTCTTCTCTAGTGAATGGTCCTGCTTGGTTTCCATCTGTCGAGGTATGCCACTCAACACCATGGTCCGTATCTTTAGGGAAGGAAGCGTGTGGGGAGTTCATGTATGTGGCGAACAGTGTTATCAAGGGAACTCGGCAGTTCCCATATCGGATTAACGAAAATATGAAAATTCTCTCTGAGAGATTCAATCTCAATCGGCAATGGCTAAATTGGTCGAAATATTACGGAGAACAAAGGGCACTCGGCCATGA